>DATLEI010000118.1:0-2319 GCA_035525375.1 Acidimicrobiales bacterium | reverse complement strand
CGGGAAGCTGGCGGCCAAGACCGGCACCATCGATTTCAAGGACTGGTACCACAACGCGTTCGGCGCCAAGACGCCGTGGGGTGATGAGGACTCGCCCGCACTCGTCACCGAGGTCGAGACGGCCCTCGAACGCGAGCTCTCCAGCCAGATCATGCGACCCGATGCCAAGCCACAGGTCCGCAAGCTCGCCGAGGGTGACCTCCTGGTTGAACAAGGCGGCATTGGCAACGATTTGTTCCTAGTCCTCGACGGCGTCCTCGATGTCGAGGTCGACGGCGCGGTGGTCGCGCAAGTCGGCCCTGGCGCCCTGCTCGGCGAGCGCGCCATCCTCGAAGGCGGCGCCCGAACGTCAACGTTGCGCGCCGCAACGCGCTGCAAGATCGCCGTGGCCGCGCCCGACGACGTCGACTCGGAGAAGCTGCGCATCATCTCCGAAGGCCATCGTCGGGAAGACGGCTAGGTGCGGATCGCGTTCCACGGAGTCCGTGGATCAACGCCCGCTCCCGGTGTCGACTTCGTGCGCTACGGCGGCAACACGTCGTGCGTAACGGTCGCTCGCGACGGGGACGATCCACGACTGGTGCTCGATGCGGGAACCGGTCTCGCCAACTTCTCCGCCGCGTTGGGAGGCCGTCCCTTTCGAGGCACGATCCTGTTGGGCCACCTCCATTGGGACCACACCCACGGCTTGCCGTTCTTCCCCGCGGGCGGAAGACCAGACAGTGAGGTACGACTCGTCATGCCGGCCCAGGGCGATCCCGAGGAGGTGCTGCGTCGCGTGCTCTCGCCGCCGCACTTCCCCATCGTGCCCAGCCAGCTCGGCGGGGCTTGGGCGTTCGCCAGCATCGAAGAGGGCGAGCACGACATCGAGGGCTTCCGCATCACGGCCCGAGAGATCCCGCACAAGGGGGGTCGCACCTTCGGCTACCGCATCAGCGACGGCAGCTCCACGTTGGCCTACCTCTCCGACCACAGCCCGGTGAGCCTCGGCCCAGGCGACGACGGCGACGGGCCGTACCACGACGCGGCGCTGGCATTGACCGCTGGTGCTGATGCCGTCATCCACGACGCGCAATACACCCGCGACGACTTCCACGCCAAGGCCGACTTCGGGCACTCCACCATCGACTACGCCATCGGCTTGGGCGAGCGGGCCGGCACCGATCGACTGATTCTGTTCCACCACGATCCGAGCCGCACCGACGACGAGCTCGACGTCATCAGTGCGCAACGCCGGACGGCCGGCATCGACATCGTCGTCGCTCAGGAAGGCATGACGATCGAGCTCGGCACGCCCCGGCGTCGACCGAGCACAAGCCACGAACCTGGAGGGAGGCATCGATGAGATTCACCGGAGCGGCGCTCGCCAGCGCGGTGACCGTAGCGGCGTTGGTCCTGACGTCATGCGCAGGCGTGCAGGGCGGAGACGACTCGACCTCGGGCAACAACGCGGTCACGGTGCTGGTCGACTATCAGCACGACGCCTTCGCCACCTCCCACCTCGAGTACTACCCGAAGGTGGTGAAGGTGCACGCCGGGTCAACCGTCGTCTTCAAGCAGGCCTGGACCGGCGAGCCGCACACCGTCACGTTCGGAAAGCTGGTCGACAAGTACCTGCAACCACTCAGCACCTATCTCATCGCCAATGGCGACAAGCCCATCGGCGAGGATGACCCGCCTCCGTCCGAAGTCGAGGCGGCCCTGGAAGGGATGGACGCCGACCTTCCGTACACCTTCGGCGAGGGCACCGAGGAAGTCGAGCTGAACCAAGGACCGGCCCAGCCCTGCTACCTCAAGACCGGCACCTACCCGGAGGCAGGCAAGGCGGCGTGTCCGAAGGTCGACCAGCCGACGTTCGACGGTTCCTATGACATCTACAACAGCGGGTTCATCCCCTACGAAGGGTCGAAGCAGAGCAACACCTTCACCGTCGACTTCGCCGACGACCTCGAGCCAGGAACGTACAACTACTACTGCAACATCCATGGGCCAGCGCAGTGGGGTCGGGTCGAGGTCGTGCCGGCCGCTGTTGACGTTCCCTCCAAGGCCGAGGTGGCCAAGCAAGCCCGGGCCGAGGTGTTGAAAGACATCACCTTCCTCGAGAATCGCTTCGAGGAAGCCCAGAGGACCGGCAAGACCGAGGCCCAGGGCCAACAGATCCGGGGGAACCTCACGGGAGTCGACGGCACGTTCCCGTCGGTGCACGCGTTCGTGGACGAATTCATTCCCCGCACCATCAAGACCAAGGCAGGCAAGCCGGTCACCTGGACCTTCACGGGTACTCACACCATCAGCTTCAACGTGCCGAAGTACTTCCCG
>DATLEI010000115.1:0-2485 GCA_035525375.1 Acidimicrobiales bacterium | reverse complement strand
GGTGCGAGCCGAGGTGGCGTAGGCATGGCCGGTCATCAGCGAGGTGATGGCGGCGGCCCACGTGCGGCCGGCGTCGGAGTCATAGGCCAGGCCCAGCGCCATCAGCATGGCGCCGAGGTTGGCGTAGCCCAGCCCCAGCTGGCGGAACCGGCGGGCGTTGTCGCCGATCTTCTCGGTGGGGTAGTCGGCGTTGCCGACCAGGATCTCCTGGGCGGTGAACACCACCTCGACCGCGGCCTTGAACCCCTCCACATCGAAGGTGCCGTCGTCTCCGAGGAACTTGAGCAGGTTCAGGCTGGCCAGGTTGCAGGCCGAGTTGTCGAGGTGCATGTACTCAGAGCAGTTACGGACCACCACGCCGTTGACGACGTACGAGTGGTTCCGAGGCTCACTCAGGTTGTATGTCAGTTCGATGCCATCGTCCTGACGATCGATGAGGTGTACCGCCGGAACAGTCGAGTAAAAAGTGTGCTCACCGATTAGCCGCGCCAGCTTGTCGGCCTTCGCCCGAACGTCGAAACCGACTGCGTCCTGGAACTTCGGGATCGCTCCGGCCGATATGCGAAGGTCATACGACGCTGCGGACTCATAGATGGCGAAGGACCCATCCTTACGGACATGGGTGAATGCGTCGTCCCCGCCCTGGCGAACCCCGTAGATCCGGCTGGCGATGCCGAGTGTTGTTAGCAGGCGCTGAACGCCCTGGAGAAGTTCACGGGACGCCGATCCGAGCCCGACGTACCGGCTCTTCTGGCCGTCGTACACACAGCCGTCGGCGTCGAACAAGCCACGCAGGAAACCCGCCACGGCCTCCGGAGGAGCTTGCTGAATTGCCCACGGGACCGTCTTGCCCGTCGCTTTCGCCTGGCTGACTCCTAACGCCTCGATGAAACGAGCGATGACTCGACGGCTCTGCCGCAGCTGCACCGTCCCGTTGCCCTGGGTAGACGGGGTCGGCGGCCGATCGCCGTTCATCCACGCCACGAGCTCGCGATGCGCCGGCAGGATGTCAGCCTGATCGTCACCGCTGCCGTAGACGGTGGTGACAACATCCCCAGCGATACACCCATCACCGATGAGCCACCCGAGGTAGTGGGCGAACTCCGGGGACCACTTTTCGGGCAGTCGCAGCGAGCGAGACCAGTCGCCCTTGACGGCGTAGTCACGAACTGCGGTCGAGACGGGGAAACGCAGATCTGCGCTGACTGCAGGGGCGGGCAGATCGAGGACCTTCACGTTGTCGTCACTCGTCAGCTCGCCGGCGGCGACGTAACCCCGGTTCGAGGTGAAGACCTTGTGTCCCGACGTGCACCGCAGCTCCATACCGTTGCTGAAGCGGAGGCGAACGATCTCGTTCGTTCCAGTGATCATGAACGCCTCGGGCGTCGTAATCTGAACGGCCGCAGCTGGGGCGTCAGTATTTGTGGCGTCGTGGGTGTACACGCCGAACGCTTCGCCCTGGCGGGCGCGATCGAAGAGCTCGTCGAACCGGATCAGTCCCTTGTCAGTGTGGACAAGAGAGTCTGCGGTGAAGCACGGGTTCGACCCGTTGATCCGCCCAGTGTTGGCCGCCGTGTGCCAGCGGTTGATGGTGGTGTCGAACTGCATGCCGGGATCGGCGCACTCCCAGGTGGCCTCGGCGATCTGGCGGAAGAGCTGGCGGGCCTTGACCGTGCGGAGCGGCTCGCCGGTCTTGACCGCCCGCAGGTGCCAGTCGGCGTCGTCGACCACGGCTTGCATGAACTCGTCGGTCACCCGCACCGAGTTGTTGGCGTTCTGATACTGGGTGGAGTGGCTGTCCTTGCCGTCGAGGTCCATGTCGAAGCCGGCGTCTCGCAGGACGCGCGCCTTGCGCTCCTCGATGGCCTTGCACCAGATGAAGTCCTCGATGTCGGGGTGCTCGGCGTTGAGGATGACCATCTTGGCGGCCCTACGGGTCTTGCCTCCGCTCTTTATCGTGCCGGCCGATGCATCGGCGCCTCGCATGAAGCTGACCGGGCCCGAGGCTGTGCCGCCGCCCTTGAGGTACTCGTACGACGAGCGGATGTTGGACAGGTTGATGCCCGACCCCGACCCGCCCTTGAAGATCGTGCCCTCCTCGACGTACCAGTTGAGGATGGACTGCATGGTGTCGTCGACGGCGAGGATGAAACAGTTGTGGACCCGCAGGCCGTTGCTGAGGTACTCGCCGCTCTCTGTCTGGATGTCGTAGACGTCCATCGTCCCGATCTCGTCGATCCGAGCGATCTCCAGTTGCTTGGAATCGTGCGCCGGTAGCCCCGGCAACTCGAAGCTGGCTTCCAGCTTGCCGGCCTTGACGGGATCGATGAATCCGATCTCGTCCGCGAAGCGCCGCCGGTCGCCCGCAGTCCGGATGGAAAGGACCCACCACCCCTTCCGATCAGCACGCCGGTCGTGAGCAAAGCGGACCCTCGAGAAGATCCCGAAGCGGAGCAGGAGCGACTGGATACCACGAACGATCCCC
>DATLEI010000114.1:0-16137 GCA_035525375.1 Acidimicrobiales bacterium | reverse complement strand
CGCCGGCGTCGCCCCCGCCGAGGGTGTGGCAAAGATCCCCCCCGAGCAGACCCAGCGCTGGCAACGGCTCTCGCTTGTTGCGAGCGTTCTCGATTACGGCCCGGGCCTCGGCGTCGGAACCGACGACAAACCCGTCCGCCGGGAACGGCCCCGGCGCGCCCCAAGCTCGCCCCTTCTCGATGGGCATTCTCGTCAGGTCCCCACGACCGAGGACGCCACGACAACGCCCCGGAACAGTCGCTCGGCCGCGTCCTGCGCCACCTTTGCGGTGACCTGGTCGGTCGACACCTCGGCGATCTGGCGCACGAGGTCGATGAGCTGCTTGATGTTCCTTACGAAGTCTCCTCCGGAGAACTCTTCCTCGGCGATGACGTCGGCTAGCTCCTCTCCCGCGGCCCATCCATACGCGGCGGCGAAGAACCCTGGATCGGGGCCCCGGGTCATGGGCAGACCGGCTTCCGCCTCCGCTCGATTCAGCTCGGCGACGATCCTTTCGATGTCGTGCCAGCTTCGTTTCACCCTCGGAGAGGGAAACCAAGGGGCGGCCTGCTCCCCCGCCTCGTTGGCCCGGCGCGCCGGGCCTCGGGCCTCGTAGGTGAACGCGGACGCCAGGGCGGCGACGGACGGCGCGTCGAGCTCGTCGAACAGCCCGAGTCTCAGCGCCTCAGCGACGACGAGGTCGCACTCGTGGTAAATGCGCACCAGCTGTTCACCGTTGGGGGTCAACGACCATTTGTCCACGTAGCCCCAGCCATCGAGGACACGAAGCACCCTGTCGAACTGCCGAGCTAGCGACTCTGAACGACCTTGAATACGTCGTTCGAGGCGGCGGATGTCCTTCTGGATGCGTTCAGCGCGCTCGGACGCCCGGAGATGGCGGCGGACGTCGGGGCACCCGGCCACAGGGTGAACATCGGTGGCTTCGTGCCGGCTCGTTTGTCCCTTCTGCCTGGAGCGGGACCTTTTGGCGGCGCCATTGCGCATCCGGGCAAGGTCTCGGACCACCGTTCGCTGAAACGTTGGATTCCGCGGCGCATAAGGCGATGGCATCTCGAGGTGAGCAATGGCGCCCGGTGGGTTGGCGAAATCCCTGGCCGACAACGTGAGGTAGCGGCGGTCGGGAGTGAGCACCCCAAGCCGCACGTCCCCACCCCGCCGATGACTCGTTGAGATCACGACGACCCGGCCTGCGGACTTGCCACCTTCCAACAACAGGACGTCACCCGGTCGCAACCGCCCGACGGCTGCCTCCACCCGAGCGCGGGCCACGCTTGCCGCCTGTCCCGTCGGGCCCGATTCGCTGAGGAACTGGCGGTATTCCTCGACGTCGCCGAGATCACAGACTGCCTCTTGGCGAGCGACCTCGAGTGTTCGCTCCAGCTTGTCGAGCTGGGCCTCGAGGCGCACGACGTCGCGGTCGGCTCGGTACTGAGCGAACGACAGGTTCAGCAGATGGTGGGCGGCATCGGGGGCATAGCGCCGTACGAGGTTGGCGGCCATGTTGTACGTGGGGTGGAATGACGATGACAGGGCGTAGGTGCGGGTGGAGGCCAGACCGGCGACTTGATCGAACGGGACGAAGGGAGACCACAAGACGACGGCGTTTCCGAGCTCGTCGATGCCGCGCCGGCCGGCGCGTCCTGTTAGCTGGGTGTACTCCCCCGGAGTCAAGAACTCGTGGCGCTCACCGGTGAACTTCGACAACTTCTCGATGACGACTGTGCGCGCCGGCATGTTGATGCCCAAGGCCAAGGTTTCCGTTGCGAACACCACCTTGACAAGCCCGGCGGAAAAGCAGGCCTCGACCGCCTCCTTGAAGAGGGGAACCATGCCCGCGTGGTGGGCGGCAAATCCGCCTTCGAGCCCCGCGAGCCATCGCCCATAGCCAAGGGCGTCGAGGTCGGCATCTGAGAGAATGTCGGTCTTCGCCTCGGCCATCGCGCGGATGGCTACGCGCTCGGCGGGACTCGTAAGCCGGAGCCCGGCGTCGAGGCACTGGCGCACGGCATCGTCGCAGGCCATCCGACTGAAGATGAAGTAGATGGCCGGCAGCATCCCCTCTTCGCCCAGGCGCTCGACCACCTCGGCCCGACGGGGTGTGTGGAGCCGGGAATGCCGAGTGCGCGGCGCGCCCCGTCCCCGCCATGCGCTCTCATGGGCGGCGCGCGAGTCAAGCCGGGCCGCCTCGGGATTGGGCTGACCGTCGACGAACGTCGGGAGGAGGTGAAGCGCGTCGGAGTCTCTGTCGCCAACCATGTAGAGGTGGCGAAGTTCGACGGGACGGTGCTCCTCGATGATCACCGTGGTTGCGCCTCGCACCGTCTGGATCCAGTCCGCGAACTCCTCCGCGTTCGAAACCGTGGCCGACAGGCACACGAGGTCGATCTCAGGCGGTGAATGGATGATCACCTCCTCCCATACCGGTCCTCGGTAGGCGTCTTGGAGGTAGTGGACCTCGTCGAGTACGACGTAACGCAGGTCGTCGAGCGCCGGCGCGCCGGAGTAAATCATGTTGCGAAGAACCTCGGTGGTCATGACGACGACCGGCGCGTCGCCTGCGATCGCGTTATCGCCCGTCAGTAGTCCCACGCGACCGGGACCATGCCGGCGCGAGAAATCTCCGTACTTCTGATTGGAGAGGGCCTTGAGAGGGGTCGTGTAAAAGGCCTTCCCACCCTCGGCGAGTGCTTTGGCGACCGCGTACTCGGCAACGACGGTCTTGCCCGCCCCGGTGGGCGCCGCCACGAGCACCGACCGCCCGGCGTCGATGGCTTCGAGCGCCTGCAACTGGAACTTGTCGAGCGGGAAGGGTGAGGTGGCGGCAAACTCGTCAGCCTTCATCCGGTCACTTCTTCAGCCAGCGCCCCACAAGGATCGCAGCCTCGTAGAAGACGTACATGGGAACGGCCATGGCAAAGAGCGAGATCGGGTCCTGACTCGGAGTGATCACTGCCGCGGCCGCCACGATCGTGACGATGGCGCCGCGTCGCCATTTGCGCAGCTTCGCGCTCGGGACGATCCCCGCGATCTCGAGGAAGACCAACAGAATCGGGAACTCGAACGAGACGCCGAAGGCGATGATCATGAGCGTTATGAAGCTCAGATACTTCGCCGAGGTGTACTCGTTGACGAGGTTGGGGCCACCGACTCCGCTCAGAAAGGTCAGGGCGGGCTCGAACGTAACCATGGCGACCACCGCGCCGAGGAGGAAGAGCAAGAGGGAGGCCATCACGAAGGGGATGGCGTAGCGCTTCTCCCGCTTGTGCAGACCCGGCGTGATGAATCGCCAGAACTGCCAGAGCACCACGGGAGAGGAGATGAGCAGGCCGCAATAGGTCGCGATTTTGAGCCGGGTGGCGAAACCGTCGAGTGGGCCGAGGACGATGAGCTTGTCGGCGCCGGTGGCGTGCTGGTACGGCTGAATGAGGATGTCGAGAATTTGGTTGTACAGCGCGAAGGCCACGACTGCGCCTCCGGCGACGGCGATGACCGAGATGATCAGGCGACGGCGGAGCTCGGCGAGATGTTCGACGAGCGACATCCGGCCGCCGAGGTCGCTGACCTCTGGGTCGTCCTCGATGATGGCGATTGCGATGCCTCAGTTAGAAGAAGGGGCGTCGGGAGCGTCGGGTGCCGGCGTGGTCGGGAGGGGAGGAGAAGACACGCTGTCGGGAGGGGGAACGGCGACCGCAGGATGGTCGGGCTCGGCGTCAGTGTTGAAGGCGCTTTTTACTTCGTCTTGGATGCCACTCGACCAGTGCCGTACCTCGGCGACAGCCTTGCCAAGCTGGCGGGCCGCCTTGGGAAGACGCTCGGGGCCGAGCACTATCAGGGCCACCACCAAGATCACAAGGATCTCGAGGGGTCCGAGCGAGGTCGGCATGCCCCCAGCCTAGTTGCGGCCGGTCTCCTCGATGGTCTCGCCCAGCGATTTCACATCGATGTCAAGTTCCTTCACCTGGGACTCCACGTGCTCCTTCATCGTGTTCACCGTGCGCTGCAGCTGGCGCGCCGCCATCGTGAGCCGGTGCAGCGTGCGCAGCACGAAAAAGGCGCCCACGACAACCACAACCACGAGCACGATCCAAAGAACGACCATGCGTCAATGATACGGCCTCCTACAGTCATGCCGTCGAGTCGCTCCTGAATCCACCGATCCTGTTCGGCCGCCACGCAGCCCGTGACCACGATGCGGACCCGTTGGCGTCCTATGCGCGCGCCCTGTCGCTTGGCGCGACAGGGATCGAGGCGGCCGCCTGGTCGACCGCCGATGACGTCGTGGTGCTCCGCGAGCGTGAATGGCTCGGCGGAGCCCTTCGTCGGCGCCCGATTCGAAAGGTTATCCGCGCCGAACTTCCGGCCGGAGTGGTAACGCTTCCCGACCTGTATGCGGCCTGCGGGCTCGAATTCGATCTTGCCCTCGAGGTTGCCGATGATTCGGCCGCCGAGGCCGCCCTCTTCGCAGCGCGCGCCGCCGCAGGTGACGCCGCTGTCCGGAGGCTCTGGTTGATTCACTCCGACTGGGAACGCCTCGGGGAATGGCGGGAACGATGGAATGACGTGCGGCTCGTCAACCGGGCAACACTGCGCGGCCTGCGTCAGGGGCCGGAGCGCCGCGCCGCGCAGCTATCGGCGGCGGGGATCGACGCAATCCTCCTCCATCAGAGCGAATGGACCGGGGGGCTGACGACACTCCTTCACCGCTTCGACCGGCTGGCGTTCGCCGCAGATGCCCGCTACGAGCGAATCAGGCGTGAGCTGGTGCGGATAGGCATCGACGGAATCAGCACGGACCAGGTCGAGCGTCTACTCGGCGCAAGTGACTTTCCGGAGACCTGACGGTTCCTAGAGCAAGGCTCTTCTAGAGGAAACCAAGAGTCGACAGCGGCCATACCCGGATGAAAGCGCGTCCTACGATCAACGACTCGGAAACCGGGCCGAAGTACCTGCTGTCCTTGGAGTTCGATCGGTTGTCACCCATGACCCAGATGTCGCCGGGAGGGATCTTTCGGGGCTCGAATTGAGATGTCGTGACCCCCTTGGGGAGGTAGGACTCGTCGATCGGCTTGCCATCGACCAACACGTGCCCATCACGTGCCTCGACTGTCTCTCCCGGAAGGGCGACGACGCGCTTGATCAAGTCCTTGATGGTGGCGTTTGTCTCTCCGGGCGGACTCTTGAACACAACGATGTCGCCACGATGGAGATCGTGGAAGTCGTAACTGAGCTTGTTGACGAGGACGCGGTCATCGGTTCTAAGGGTCGGTTCCATCGACGCTGACGGGATGTAGAAGGCCTGGAGCAAAAATGTCTTGACGAGAAAGGCCACGAGGACTGCGCCGAGAAGGATCGCAACCCACTCGATGAGCGCGCGAGCTCCTGAAGGCTTCGACTTCTCTGGCGGCCCCGCAGGGGGAGCTTGTTCAGCTACAGCGCCATCGTCGGCCATCTGAACCGAGGCTACTGCAGGCCTCGCGGGCTCAGATCGTCAGGCTGTACCGACGGAGGACGCGCCGCGCCGCACCCGCAGCCACCTCTCTGTCACCATCAACGAGAGTCGCCGCTGGACCCAGGCGAAGCAATAGTCGCTCGAGCCAGGCTCTTTCGCTGACTGCCAACGTCACTCGCGTGATACCCGCTTTGCGTTCCTCGACCTTCTCCACCGGGTACTGCTCGATAACCCAACGCGCCGATCGATCGAGTTCGAGGATCACTCTCGGATCTTCAGGGCGGGGCCGAAACAGTGACAGCTCGGGTTGGACGCTCGGTGGTTCGAACTCGACATCGAGTCGGCGCGTCTCGCGTACCCGGTCGACTCGAAACAGCCGCTCGTCGTTAACCTTGTGACAGTAGGCAGAGAGGTACCACTGACCTCCGGCTGAGAACACTGCGTACGGGTCAACCACACGCCAACTCCACTCGTCGCGCCCGAAGGCGTAGTACTCGATCTCAACCTGGTGGCGGCCGGCGACGGCATCGGATAGTACGTCCAACGCGTGCTTGGGCACGGGTCCCAGCGAGATTTCAACCGCGTCATCCGCGTTGACACCTAGGGTCGCGGCCAGTTTGCCCAGGCCCCGGGCAAGGGGACCCTCGGGATCGGTGCCCTGCGTTGAGAGAAGCGCCTTCCCGGCCGCTAAAAGCGCAAGGCCCTCAGCGGCCGTGAGGCGCAACGGCCGCGCGAAGAACTCGGCATACCGGATCCAAACCCGGCCGTCGGCAATATCGACATCGATGAGCATGTCGGGGGTGTACGGATGAAGCCCGCAGAGGAACAGCATCTGCAGGTCGTCGACGAGCTCCTGCTCACGGCACCCAAACCGGGCGCACACCTCCTCGAGTGTTGGCCCCTCACGGGCGGCGACCCAAGGAACGACTGCAAGCAACCGCTCTAGTCGCCTGTCGGCGCCGGGTCGTCCAGCACCGCCCGGTGTAGCCACCCTTACGCCGGACACAAACGTTGCAGCCAGCCGACCATGTCGTCCCGCAACTCGTCCGGCCCGAGAATCTCGGCATGGTCGAGGAACCCGAGGACGAAGGACCGGAAGGCATCGCGGTTGGTCACAGAAACCGCGAGTCGAACTGAGCCGTCCGCCCGGCGCTCCGTGACCGACTCATCGCCCAACTGGCCAACGGCCCACCCCGCTTGGTCGGCGTCGATCAAGAGGTCGGCGATAACCAGGTCGTCGCCCCCAAGTTGCCATGGGACGGGCGCGGCCTCCGTTTCGGGCGGCGGCTGGAATGCTCCGGCGTCATCGCCGATCGCAACGTCGGATTCGATCCGGTCGAGTCGGAATCGCCGCTCCTCGCCGGATACAAGCTCGCGCGCCGAGAGATACCAGTGGCCAGTGCGAAAGGAGAGGCGTTGGGGTTCGACCTCGCGATCACGATCGCGATACTTGAAGCTCACCCGCCGACGATCGGAGATGGCGCCAAAGATGCCGACGAGGTGCGCGGCTCCGGGCAGAGCGGCGACGGCCGCCATGGAGCCCTGGTTGAACGCATCGCCGCCCAGCTTCCAGAGCGCGTGCATACCGTTGGCGCCTTCGACCCGAACGGCCGATGCCGCGAGATGGAGGGCGGCCAGCTCATCGGGGGCGAGCCCTGGGTCTCGCAGGTAGTAGTCGTCCTTCGAAATGCGATACCCGTAGAGGCCTAGGTCCGCCATGGGGATCTGCTCGTAGGTGACAGGAACGCCCATCTCCCGCAACGTTTCCTTGTCCCTTTCAAAGGCGCGCCGGAAGGCCCCCTGCTCTTCTGGATACCCGGGCACTCTCTCGCGAAGCTGCTCCGCGGTTAGTGGCAGTTCCGCCTCGAGAAGGGCGGCTACGAGATTCACGAGACGCTCGAGGCGGTTCAGCGGTTCCTCCTATCCGGCCCGATCCCGCTGTCAGGCTACAGACCGAGGCCTGCCGGTCAGAAGAGAATTCATGATCCGGTAACGTGAATGACGTGAGCACTCGGCGAAGGCTCTTGCTGCTACTGCGAAAGCAACCGGGTCTCACCGTCACCGAGTTGGCGGCCGAGATGGGACTCACTGGCATGGGAGTACGGCGTCACCTCGAGGCGCTTGCGACCGACGGTCTCGTCGAGAGCAGTGAGTGCACCCCACGCGGCCTTGGTCGACCGGCGGCCGGCTGGCGACTGTCTGCAGCTGGTCTCGAACTCTTTCCGCGCCGTTACGACGCGCTTGCCCTCGAGGTTCTGGAAGACGTTGCCGATCACGTCGGCCCCGAGGCGGTCGACGCCGTTTTCGAGCGGCGAACGGAAAAGCTTGTCGTCGAATACGACCGGGAGCTCGCGGATGCACGGGGCCTGGAAGAGCGTGTACATGGCCTGGCGAAGATCCGAGACGAAGCCGGATACCTGGCATGTTCGGCGCCGGGCGAGAACGGTGATTTCATCCTGACCGAGAACAACTGCGCGGTACATCGTGTCGCCGCTCGGTATCCGGCGGTTTGCGCAATGGAGATTGCACTGCTGCGCAGGGTGATGGGCCCAGATGTCGAGGTGACCCGCATTGCACACACCATGGCCGGCGACGCCGTGTGTGCCTATCGCATGCAGCCTCGCGATCGCGACTGACGCCGGTCCCGCATCGAGCATCCACATCGGTCTCGCGCCGGCTCAGCCGTCTATCCGGCGACTCCTCAGCTCGTAGCGACGAGTTGGGCCGCGTACGCGCCGGCCGCTGCAGCGAAGCGAAAGAAGGCAGGGTCTTCATCGGCGGTGCGGCCCATGCTCTCGATGAACGCAAGGTCGAGTTCTGGTACATCGATCTGCACCACCGAACCGAGCTCGGGCACCGACTGCCCGATAGGAACCGGAACCACGGGCCGGTGCTCCATGAGCGAGAGAGCCGTCGTCGTGTGATGGCTGACGCCATGGTGCCGAGTTCGCCGTTCCACGTCGGAGTACCTCACCGCAAGGACCGGAGTGCCGTTCAACCTGGCCGCGGCATCGACGACGCCGGCCACCTCCAGCCCGCTGAAGCCCAGAGTGCTGTCAGTTCCGACAACTCCGGGCCCCGGCCCAACCACGACCGCGTCGGCGCGCCCGAGGCCAAGCGCGACCTGCAGCGCCGAGTACACGTTGACGGCCTCGTACGCCCCTCCGAACGCCTGTCCGAACGTGACAGTCGAAACGAGCGCGCCCGAGTCGACGAGAGAAGCGACCAAATCAGAGAGAGCAAGCGGGAGGGCCGCCGAGTCCGTCATGACAAAGACAAGCCGTCGCTGCGGCGCCAAAGAGTGGAAAGCACCAGCAACGCATCCGACCTGGCTGTGCAGCGTGCAAACAACGACAGGCATGTCGCCAAGGTCATCGGGCGGAGAGAAGGAAGAGGCATCCTCAGCAACACCAGTGTCGACCTGAAGCGACGTATACCGAAGCTTCAGGACCGGACCGCCCCCAGCAGAGGAGAACTCCGAGCGCGAAAGATTCCAGTGGACGACGTCGAAGCCACCTGTACCAAGCTCGAGGTCGACGGCAGTCTCATTGACGATGACCCGGTCGCCAACGGCGACCGGACCGATCAGTTCGGTGAGGACGTAAGCGGGTCGGCCGGAGAGGTCGACCCGCTGAAGCCCAGAGCGCGAAGAGAGGATCGCAGAGACGGTTCGGGTCGAGAATCGCACCGTCAGAGGGAGGCGATGAGCTTCTCGACCCGTTCGTCGCGCGACTTGAACGGGTCCTTGCAAAGCACCGTCCGCTGGGCCTGGTCGTTGAGCTTCAAGTGGACCCAGTCAACGGTGTAGTCACGCTTGCGTTCCTTGGCGCGCTTGATGAACTCGCCCCGCAACCGAGCGCGAGTGGTCTGGGGGGGCGACACGACTGCCTCGTCGATGTCGGCGTCGGTGACAACTCGCTCGGGAATCCCCCGGTCTTGCAGCTTGTAGTAGAGGCCCCGAGTGCGGTTGATGTCGTGATACTGCAGGTCGAGCAAGGCGAGCCGAGGATGGGTCAGTGGTAGCCCGTGGCGCTCTCGGTAGGCCTCGACCAGGCGATGCTTGGCCACCCAGTCGCACTCGCGATGCAACGTCATCGGGTCGTCCTCGATCTTGGTCATGCAGTGCTCCCACATCATCAGCGCCTGCTTCTCGAGGGGGCTGAGCCCGCGCGTCTCGGCGTAACGCAACGCCCGGTTCAGGTACTCGGTCTGGATGTCGATAGCGCTCAACTCCCTGCCGTTTTGCAGTCGCACCCGCCGCCGGCAGGTCGTGTCGTGACTGATCTCACGAATCGCCCGTACCGCGTTCTCGAGGGTCATGTCACGCAGCACGACACCTGGGTCCTCCAGCATCCGCAGGAGGATGCTGGTCGCGCCGACCTTCAAGAAGGTGGCGTACTCGCTCATGTTCGAGTCGCCGACGATGACGTGAAGCCGCCGGAAACGCTCAGCGTCGGCATGGGGCTCGTCGCGCGTGTTGATGATCGGCCGGCTTCTCGTGGTTGCCGAGGACACGCTCTCCCAGATGTGCTCCGAGCGCTGGCTGATGCAGTAGGTCGCCCCCCGCGCCGTGTTGAGCACCTTTCCCGCTCCAGCGTAGATCTGGCGACTCACGAAGAAGGGAATCAAGACCTCCGTGTAGTGGCTGAAGTCGTCTCGGCGGCTGGTGAGGTAGTTCTCGTGGCAGCCGTAGGAGTTACCGGCGGAGTCTGTGTTGTTCTTGAACAGGTAGACGACACCCCGAATGCCCTCTTCGCGCAGCCGCTGCTCGGCGCTGGCGTTGAGGCTCTCGAGGATGCGCTCACCGGCCTTGTCGTGGGCCACAAGATCTGCGATTGAGTCACACTCGGGCGTGGCGTACTCCGGATGACTTCCGACATCGAGATAGAGGCGCGCGCCGTTCTCCAGAAAGACGTTGCTACTGCGGCCCCAGGAGACAACTCGCCGAAACAGATAGCGCGCGACCTCGTCGGGGCTCAGCCGGCGCTGGCCTCGGAGGGTGCAAGTCACTCCGTATTCGTTCTCTAGTCCGAAGATCCGCCGTTCCATGATGTCTCCTGAATATCTGCGACGTGCGGACTCCCACGGTACCGTTCATGGCATGCAAGGCACCCGAATGGTGCGATTGGCCACCGTCAGTAGCTCTTTTCACGCCCGAGTCATCGCCGCAAGGGTGGGCGCGGAGGGAATGGTGACCGAATTGCGCGGCGCTGTCGACGGCCCGTACCCGATGGGCGAGGTCTACGTCTACGTAGCTGAGGACGACCTGCACTGCGCCCAGGAACTGCTGATGGCAGACGAAGTGGAGTCGGCGTTCGATGATCCCGACGACAGCCTCGAACTGCGCTCCCCCGCGCTTTGGATCGTGGTCGCCGCAGTGGTGGTGTTGACCGCCGTCCTTTTCCTTCGCGCTTTCTGAGTCGTTAGCCGAGTATCGCGGTGAGCTCGTCGCCCACGATTCGGCGGAAGGCGCGCCGTTCCTGAGTTCGGTCGAGCACAGCCACCTCCAAATCGTCGGCCGCCAGGGTTCGCTCGGGCCCCGCCAGCGCCGCTACGGCGTCACGCAGCGCGTCGTGGATGAGGATGCCGTTGTCGGGAGGAGTCAGGCGCCCGGCGATGGTGTCAGCGTCACCGCCCAGGACGGTCGCGGTGTCCTCGTCGACCACGGTTCCGTCGTAGAGCAGGTGGAAGAGCTGGTCGTGGGCGCGGTCGATTCCCACCTCGGCGACGAGGATCTCGACTTCCATCGGCTTCATCTCATGGGTGAATACCTGACCAAGGGTCTGGGCATAGGCGTTGGCCAGCGACCGCGCGTCGACGTCTTCACGTGAATAGGTGAAACCCTTGATGTCGGCGTGGCGCACACCGGCAGTACGGAGCGAGTCGAATTCGCTGTACTTGCCGACGCCGGCGAAAGCGATCCTGTCGTAGATCTCGCTCACCTTGTGCAGCGTGCGAGAGGGGTTCTCGGCGCAGATCAGGATTCCGTCGTCGCAGGTGATCGCAACGAGACTCCGACCGCGGGCAATGCCCTTACGGGCATAGTCGGCGCGATCCTTCATGACCTGCTCCGGCGCGACGTAAAACGGCATACTCATCGGGCCGCTCCACGTTGGCTCATCGAGGTTGTCCTCGCTCTGAGCGCTTCTGGATGAGGGTGCCGAAGCGTTCGGACACTTCCTCCGCAGGCACCCGCTCGAACCCGCCGGCAGTCACCGTAGCGACTGTCGGATAGATACCTCGTACGACGTCAGGTCCGCCCGTGGCCGAGTCCTCATCTGCTGCCTCGTAGAGCGATTCGACGGCGAGCTCGATGGCCGCAGCTCGGTCGAGTCCGTCCCGGTAGCCCAGCTTGATAGTCGTGCGAGCGTCGCGCCCACCCGAGCCGGTGGCATGGAAGTCGTCCTCTTCGTAACGGCCCCCGGTGAGGTCGTACTTGAAGATGCGTCCCGCGGCGCGCCGGAGGTCGTAACCGGCAAAAATAGGCACAACCGCGAGCCCCTCCATTGCCATCGGGAGGTTCGATCGCACCATCCCGCTGAGCTTGTTCGCCTTTCCCTCGAGACTGAGGGGCACGCCTTCGACCTTCTCGTAATGCTCGAGCTCGGTTTGGAAGAGCCGCACCATCTCGACCGCGGGCCCAGCCGCACCGGCGATCGACACCGCCGAGTGGCGGTCGGCCGGGAACACCTTCTCAATGGCCCGGTGGGCGATGCTGTGGCCCTCGGTGGCGCGCCGGTCACCCGCCATGATCACGCCGTCGGCGTACTTGATGGCGACGATCGTCGTGCCATGGGTCGTCTCGACCGGCGTGCGCGTCGACGGCAGCGGAGGGTCATTGCCGGTTCGTCGCAACAGGTCGGAGAAGCTGGGTCCCGGATCCTGGCCCGGCCCGAAAACAGGAATAGTCATCGAGAAGGGAGGCTACCTCGGCCATGATGATGCCCATGGTTTCGGCCGAAGACATCTCTGCAGCAGCGGCAGGATTGCGCGCCGTCGCCTTGCGCACGCCCCTCGAGAGAAACGAGCGGCTGTCCGAACTTGTCGGCGCCGAGGTCTGGCTCAAGCGAGAAGACCTGCAGCCGGTGCGGTCCTACAAGCTCCGAGGTGCCTACAACTTCATCGCTTCGCTGACCGACGCCGAGCGCGAGCGCGGTGTCGTCTGTGCCAGCGCCGGAAATCACGGTCAGGGGGTCGCGTTCACGTGCCGGCGCCTGGGTGTCGATTGCCACGTCGTCCTCCCTCGCACCACTCCCCGTCAGAAGCGGGAGCAGATCGCCGCCCTCGGTGGCGCGGTGACCACGATCGTGGTTGCGGGTCATACCTACGACGAGGCCCATGAGGCCGCCCTGGCTTTGGCTGAGCGCGACGGAACTGTCCTGGTGCCGCCGTTCGACGACCCGCGCGTCATTGCCGGCCAGGCAACCGTTGGCCTCGAGATCATCGAGCAGCTCGGCGCCCGGCCGGATCTCATCGTCGTGCCCGTCGGTGGCGGCGGTCTCGTCGCGGGAATCTCTGTCGTTGCGGCGGCGGCGACACCCTCACCTCGGGTGGTCGGCGTCGAACCCGCCGGCGCGGCCAGCATGCGCGCCGCCCTCGACGCCGGTGAGCCGGTCACTCTCCCGGCTATCGACAGCTTCGTCGACGGCGCGGCCGTGCGGCGAGTAGGCAGGTTCACCTTCGACCTTGTTCAGGCACTGGTGACCGAAGTCGTGACTGTGGCAGAAGGCAGCGTGTGCACGACGATGCTCGAGCTGTATCAGCGGGACGGCATCATCGCCGAGCCCGCCGGCGCGCTCGCGGTGGCCGCGTTGGTGAACGGGCTCGACATCGGCGCGGCCAAGTCCGTGGTCTGCATCGTCTCCGGTGGCAACAACGACGTCAGCCGCTACGGCGAGATCGTCGAACGGTCCTTGGTGCACGAGGGCCTCAAGCACTACTTCCTTGTGGACTTCCCCCAGGAGCCCGGCGCGTTAAGGGGGTTTCTCGACAACGTGCTCGGCGCGAACGACGACATAACCCTCTTCGAGTACGTGAAGAAGAACAACCGCGAGACCGGCCCGGCGCTTGTCGGCATCGAGTTGGCTCAGACGGCCGACCTCGACTCGTTGCTGGATCGGATGGAGAAGAGCCCTCTCCACATCGAGCGGGTCCCTCCCGGCTCCCCCGCCTTCCGCTTCCTAGTCTGAATCGGCCGTCTCGGGCCGTTCGTTGAACCGGAGCGTGTTGCCGAACGGATCGAGAAGCTCCAAGGAGGTACCGATCTCGTCGGTCGAAAGGCCCGGCCGCAGATTGGGGTAGTCCTTCGCTGTCAGCTCCTCGAAGAGCTCCTGTACGCCAGCGGTCTCGACGTAGACGCTCGTACCCGGCGTGCCGTCGCCGTGGTGCTCAGACAGGTGAAGTACTAGCTCGCCCCTTGAAACTCCCATGTACAAGGGAAGTGTGGGCTCGAAGCGATGCTCGAAATCGACGTGCAAGCCGAGGTAGTGAACATAGAACGCCTTGGCCATCGCGACGTCGAAGATCCGCAAGATCGGGATGGCGCGCTCGAATTTCACAGCGTCAAGCAAAGAGCCGGTTGTCCCGCATGCGCATGAGTTCGGCAACCCGCTCGGCGATACGCTCCTTGAACTTCACCTTGGCTATCGCGGTCGCCGGATCAGCCTTGTACCGAGTCCGCTGTACCCCCTTGTTGCAGGGAATGCAGTCGTTCCTGTGGCCGTCTCGCATGCCAGCCGCCTCATAGAAGTCTGCCAGGGGCTTCGACTCACCGCACTTCGTACATTGCTTCATCGCCCCAAATGTACTGTGGGGGTATTGACAGTAATAGACAATGAGTTAAAATAAGATGTGCCGAATTGAACATATGAGCCCGGGCCTATTCGCCGCCTTTCTGGATGTACGACCTAACAAAGTCCTCTGCATTGGTCTCTAACACCTCGTCGATTTCGTCCAATAGCTCGTCGAGCTCTTCCTTCAGTTTCTCGCCCTGGGCAGACTGCGCCGGGGCTTCCTCGACGACCTCCTCCTTGCGGGTGGGAGCTTGGCGCTTCTTCTGTTCTCTCTCTGCCATCACAGCCTCCTACGTAGACCCCAGAGCCTCGAGCAGCTCGCCCGGGGTCTCACACTCTTGGAACAACGTATCGACATGCGCAGACGTTCCCCTTAACGGTTCCATCATCGGCACGCGCCGCAGCGGATCTTCCCCCAGATCGAACACCAGGGAGTCCCAATTAGCGGCGGCAATCGATGATGCCCACCGCTGAAGGCATCGTCCCCGGAAGTAGGCCCGGGTGTCACGAGGAGGCTCGGTCATCGCCTCGACAACTGACTCCTCGGAGACCAACCGCTCCATCGGCAACCGGGCAAACAACGAACGGCCTTGGCGGACGTCGTGATACTGCAGGTCGAGGGCCGCAAGCTTGGGGTCGTTCCATCCAAGGCCATGGCGGTCGCGGTAGGCCTCGACCAGCTTCCGCTTGGCGACCCAGTCGAGCTGGGTCGACAGGCTCATGGAGTCGACCTCGAGCGCGGTCAGCGTGTGCTCCCAGCGGCTGAGCACATCGGCACCGACTTCGGCCCCCACACATTCCAGGCCCCGGTCGTTGGCATACTTGCGGGCCATATCCAGCAGCTCCCACTGCATCTCCAGCGCCGTCATGGTGGAGCCGTCGGCCAGCACGAGAGTCGCAGCCAGGTCGAGGTCGTAGGAGATCCGGCGCAATGAGGCCACTGGGGCTTCCAAGGTGAGATCACGCGCGCCGGTCAACCAATTGTCCTCGATCATCGCCAGCACAATCGATGTCACGCCGACCTTGAGATAGGTCGAGACCTCGGCGAGGTTGGCATCGCCGATGATTACGTGGAAGCGGCGATATTTTTGCGGGTCGGCGTGCGGCTCGTCACGAGTGTTCACGATCGGACGCTTCAGGGTCGTCTCGAGTCCAACTTCCTCCTCGAAGAAGTCGGCCCGCTGACTTATCTGAAACGGCACCTCGGTACTGCTCATGCCCGGCGCTTCGGAACCAACCTTTCCGGCGCCGGTGTAGATCTGCCGAGTCACGAAATGAGGGGTGACTTGTTGTGCGATCCGGGCAAACGGAACGGCGCGATCTATCAGGTAGTTCTCATGGGTGCCGTAGGAGTTGCCTTTGCGGTCAGAGTTGTTCTTGTAGACCCCGATCTCCTGACCGGGCAGCAGCATCTCCGACGCGGCCTCGACTGACAGCGCCAAGATGCGCTCGCCGGCCTTGTCGAAGCGAACCAGTTCGAGCGCGTCCGCGCACTCGGGCGTCGAATACTCCGGATGGGCATGGTCGACGTAGTAGCGCGCGCCGTTGGTGAGAACTGCGTTCACCAGGTGGGTCTCGATCTCGGGCGCCATCGCCCCTTCCCGGGCGAAGCCGCGGGCGTCTCGACCGGGCGACTCGTCCTCGAAGTCCCATCCCACCTTGCGCTGAAGCCGAGCCACATAGGCGTTGATCAGTAGCGATGACGTGGTAATGGGGTTCGACTCATCGGCCCCCCGCAGGGCGATGCCGAACTCGGTCTCGATACCGCAGACCTTGGTTATGGCCACAGGGCAACCTACCCCTGCTGGAGGGCCCTAGAGGTACTGCCCGGTGCCCACACGCTCGATGGCCCGACCGCCGGTTGCCTCGCGGCCCTCAGAGAGAAGTGTGCGCACG
>DATLEI010000110.1:0-10446 GCA_035525375.1 Acidimicrobiales bacterium | reverse complement strand
CGTGTCGAGGTCGAAGATGTTCGTCGTCTGGATGGCGCCGTGGGTGATGGTCCACGACGGGTTCCAGAAGGTGGACTCTTCGTAGAACCGCGTGCCCGCGGGGATGCCCAGGAAGGACTTGCGCTCGGAGGTGAAGGCGTGAAGCGCCGGCTCGGGGATCGCCGGTGTGCTGCTGTTTCCCGACGTGTTCTTCAGCCCGAGCGGGCCGAGCACCTTCTCCTGCATCAAGTCGGCCACCGGCTTCCCAGTGATCTTCTCGAGCGCCAAGCCGAGGATCAGGTAGTTGGTGTGGGCGTAGTTCCAGTTCGTGCCGGGGGCATAGTAGAGCGGCTTGGACGTCACGGTGGGAAGGATCTCCTCGGGTGTCCACTGCCGAAACGGGTTGGTATAGAGCAGCGTGGGAGCGTCGGTACTGCCGAGCACGAAGTCGACATAGCCGGAGGTCATCTGGGCCAGCTGGCCGAGGGTTACCTCGTCGCTGTGGGGGATCTCGGGAACCCACTTCGAGATCTTGTCGTCAAGGCTCACCTTCTTCTCGTCCACCAACTGGAGCAGCAGGGTGGAGACGTAGGAGATGGCCACCGCGCCGTTGCGGAAGTGCATGTCGGTCGTGGCGGGCACGCCGGCCATCGACTCGCCATAGGCCTCGGTGATGATCTCCTTGCCGTCGACTGTCACCTTCACGATGACTGCTCGCAGGTGGCGCGCCTTCATCTCGTCCTGCACGACCTTGCGTACGGCGTTGGCCTTGGCCGGATCCGACGACGGGATCGTTGCCCGAGCGGTCGTGTCGGCGCCGGAACCCGCCGGTGTCGCAACCTTTGCGTCGTCGTCTACACACGCAGCCACGAGGGAGAGCACACATGCCAGTAGGACGATGTTGCGAGCTTTCCTCTTGGCGTGTTCCAGTAAGCCTTCCATCACTACCCCCCGGTCAGCGGATGTCAGCGACTGAGGGTAGCTCTCGACTTCGGCGCGTGCGCGGCATGGGGCGCTGACTCCCTCGTCTAAATAGTTGGGGCAAGAACTCACCAAAGTCCATGTACGGAACGGATATTCGTGATATATTTGATCGTGGCGTCACTTCCCCGTTAGTCCGGTGTCCAGTTCTCGGAGCACGAAGTGGAAGCTGCAACGAGCCTTTTGACTCAAGCGATCGATGCGCTGGCCGCGCTTGATCCGACCCAACTCGGCGACGGTGAGTCCGTCGTAGATCTACACCGGGAGTTGGCCCGGTTGGACGCAGTTGCAACCCGCGCCGTTGGTTCCTTCGATGCCAGCCGGGCCTGGGAGTCGACCGGTGCCCGCAGCGCAGCGGCGTGGATGAGTGTCGAGTGCCGCCTGCCGTCATCGACGGCGCGGCGGCGGGTTCGGCTGGCTCGGGCCCTGCGGCACCTCCCTGCGACCGAGGACGCGTGGCTCTGCGGTGAGATCAACGACTTCCAGGTGGGGTTGTTGGCCATGGCCCAGTTCCGGGCGCCCAAGGAGTTCGCCTCCGTCGAGGAGGATCTGGTCGATTGGGCGAAGGGCCTGCGCTTCCGCCACTTCGCCCAGGTGTTGGCCTACTGGATACAGCGGGCCGATCCCGACGGTGACGAGCGCAACGCCAAGAAGCAGCACGACTCCCGGCGCGCCAGCCTGTCCCAGAGCTTCGGACACATGTGGTTCCTCGACGGTGTCTTCGACCCCATAGGGGGCGAGATCCTCTCCACCGCGCTAGGCAAGATCGAAGACGAGCTCTTCGTCGGCGACTGGGCCGAGGCGAAGTCCCGCGTAGGCGAGTCGGTGTGCGCCACCGATCTGCCGCGCACGACTCCCCAACGCCGGGCCGATGCGGTGGTGGAGATGGCCCGGCGCGCCATGGCCATGGCCCCCGGGTCCCGCCTTCCCGATCCCCTCTTCGTGGCCTTCGTCGACCACCCCGACACGACCAAGCGCATCAGCGAGTTGGCGTCGGGCACTGTCGTGAGCCCTGGTTCTTTGGTTCCCTGGCTCGACCAGGCCTGGATCGAGCGGGTGGTGTGGGAAGGCCCCAGCCGCATTCTCGACATCGGCGAGCGGCGGCGCCTGTTCCGGGGCGCCACCCGCGAGGCCGTGCAGCTGCGAGACCGTGAGTGCTTCCATCGCTACTGCGAGGAACGGGCCGAGTACTGCGACGTCGATCACATCGTGCCCTACTCCGAAGGTGGTCTCACCAACCAAGCCAACGGCCAGCCCGGGTGCGGGTTCCACAACCGAAACAAGGGATCGGAGCGAGGGCCGCCGCCATAGTCAGATGCACGTGGCTTAATGAAGTGGTCGCGGCCCTCCGAGGCTAAGTGGGTATCTCTATCTCGATAACGTTTTTGAATCGTCCCTCTGACAGCGGCGTCTGGAAGACCTGCCCTCGGGCACCAAGGTACGCGCCGGTTCCACCAACGACGGGACGGCGGACACCTTCGGTTATCGGCGCGCCACCACGGGGCTCGACGAAGTAGACGCCACTGACAAGGATGGTGCCGTTGTCGAGTGTGAACTGCGTCACCGATTGGCGGTATTCCGCGTCCTGCCCACCTCGTGAACCCACGTCGGTGGTAACGCTGAACCCTTCGATTCGTCCGGCGGGCTTGCCAGCCTCGTCGACTAGCTGCTGCATGAACGCGTAGCTGTCACCCTGACTCGGCCCCGACGGCGGGTTGTCGACGACGTTCGGCGCGCTCGGCTCGGAGATGACCGTGATTTGGATCTTCTTGTACCCATTGGAATCGCTGCTGCAGGCAGCGACCAACAACAGGAAAAAGGACATGGCGATGAACGCCCCCAGGGCGCGCCGCGTCCGGCCTTGAACGATGCCCTGAGTCGATCGCATCGGGGCACGGTACCAGTCGTTTCCGCAACGGCTTAATGACAGAACAGGCGTAGACTGGGCATCTAGGAGAAAGAGGTGAGGCCCATGCGCCGTTACCTCGTCGTAGCCAACCAGACCCTCGTCGGCGAGCCACTAGCCGCCAAGGTCCGTGAGTTGATGGGCACTGGTCCGTGCCAGTTTTACTTAGTTGTTCCTGCGACCCATCCCCACCACCACGCAACGTGGACGGAGGGCGGTGCCACGGCGATCGCGACGCGCCGGCTCGGCGGAGCGCTCGTTCGTCTGCGAGCCCTCGGTGCTGAGGTCGAAGGACACGTTGGCGATGAACGACCGGCGGACGCTGTCCGCGACGCCATCCTCGCCGGTCCACATTTCGACGCCATTGTGCTTTCGACGTTGCCGCCCGGTATCTCGCGCTGGATGAGGCAAGATCTACCCCATCGCTTGGAGCGCGCCTTCGGCCTACCGATTATTCATGTCACCGACGTGGCGGTTGCTGCTGCCTGAGTTTCTCGGTCGGCCGATCGGCGGCCATCGGGGTCTCGCCTAGGTGACAGCAAGCGCGCCACCGCCGGATTGTCTGGCGCGGCCCCGCGACTTCGACGCCCGATATGGCGATGGCATCCAGCTGGGGTTGTGCCTCGGGGGCGGCGGGCTGTTCTTCGTCGCCTGGCAACTGTCGTATCTGCACGAGATGGCCGAGCGAGGTATCGACCTGTCGGTCGCGGACCGGGTAGTGGGCACATCCGCGGGCGCTCTGGTGGCTTCGGCGGTTACTGCCGACCGGCTGAGCTTGCTGTACCGGGAGCTGACGGTGTTGGCCAAGGCGCCGAAGGTGATCGGCGCGCTGGCGCCGTCCGACGACCTCCACCCCAGCCAGGTGCGCGCCCTCGAGCTGTTCCGGGCGGCCGGTGATGCTCATCCTGAAACTGTCCGAGCGATCGGTCACGCCGCGCTCGCGGCCCGGACACCGCCGACCCCGGTGATGGCGCGCACAATCGGCTTGGTGCTCGCCATGAGAAAGTGGCCGTCGTCTTCCCTCGACCTCACCTGTACGGATGCCTACTCGGGCGAGCGGTGCGTGATCACCGAAGCGGCCAACATTGGCATCGGGCGCGCCGTGGCCGCGAGCAGTGCGGTCCCAGGATTGTTCGCGCCGCAGCCCATCGGCGATCGCCGGTGCATGGACGGCGCCGTAAGCGGGAGCGGGACTCATCTCGACCTGCTCGCCGGCAGCGGGCGCGTCGTGGTACTGGCGTTGACCGATGGCACCGGCATCGTCGAAGGGATCATGACGACCGGCCCGGGCGAGACCGAGAAGGAGCATGCAGCCTTGGAAGCCACGGGGACGAGCGTGTTCCGGCGCGTGCCCCGAGACGTCGACCCGTTCACGCTGATGGACCCGAAAGCCGTTCCGCTCGCCATCGAGATGGGCCAACGTCAGGCGGACGAAGACGCCGACGAGCTCCGGAGCTTCCTCGGTTCTAGTCGTGCCTGAGTTGCCCGCTGCCGCGTCCCCGACCTTGGACGATCGGGCGCTTGCGGAGCTCGCGCCGTTCGGCCAGGAGCGGCCTGTCGAAGTCGGCGACATCTTGTTCCGCGCCGGCGACGAGTCCTCCGAGTTTCTCGTGATCCTAGAGGGCGCGGTCGATATCATCCGGCCCGACGGAGCCGGCGAGACGCTGATCACCACGCACGTCGCGGGCCGCTTCCTCGGCGAGCTGAACCTGCTGACAGGACAGCGGTTGTACCTGACCGCACGCGTCAGTGAGCCCGGACGGGTGGTTGCCATTCCGTTGGATGATTTCCGACGGCTCATGAGCAGTAGGCCCGACCTCGCCGACACGATCTTCTCTGCGTTCGTTGCGCGCCGGGAGATCCTGCGGTCGGGTGAGGGTGCGCGTGCTATTCGGATCATCGGATCCCGTTACTCACCCGAGGCAATGGCGTTGCGCGCCTTTGCGGCTAGGTCCCGCCTTCCCCACACGTGGATCGACATCGAGGCCGCGAATGATGTCGAGGCCCTGCTTCAAGGCATGGGTTTCGAGCGCAGCGACACGCCCGTCGTAGTTACTCCGATGGCGGTCTTACGTCACCCTTCGCCGGGGGAGTTCGCGGAACACCTCGGCCTCACCTTCCGGCGCGTGCCGGGCTACACGTTCGACCTCGTTGTGGTCGGGAGCGGTCCTGCCGGTTTGTCGTCTGCGGTGTATGGCGCGTCGGAGGGCCTTCACACGGTGTCGCTCGACGCGCTCTCGGCCGGCGGACAAGCCAGTGCCAGTACGCGCATCGAGAACTACGTCGGCTTTCCGAACGGCATCTCAGGTGAAGAGCTCACGTCGCGCGCCGCGATACAGGCACAGCGGCTCGGCGCGCGCCTGAACGCGCCCTGCGAAGTAGCCGGCCTCCGGGTCGAGGAGGGATTTCATGTCGTTGTGTTGGCCGATGGCAGCGAGGTGCCGGCGCGCACAGTGATCGTCGCGTCCGGCGCGCGCTACCAACGACTCGCGGTCGACGATCTTGAACGGTTCGAAGGCGCCGGCGTGTACTACGCGGCCACCGACCTGGAAGTGCGTATCTGCAGCGGCTCTCCGGTGATCGTTGTAGGTGGTGGCAATTCGGCGGGCCAGGCCGCGATCTACCTCGCCCAACACGGCAGTCGGGTATCGATCGTCATTCGCGGTGGCGACCTCGCCCACAGCATGTCCCACTATCTCATTGAGCGGATCGAGGCGGATGAACGCATCGAGGTATTCATCAATACCGAGGTGTGCGCTCTGGCCGGGGAAGGCCATCTTGGCCATGTGACGCTCGAGCACACACCGACAAGCGAGCGCCAGACCCTGCAGTGCTCGGGGTTGTTCTGTTTCATCGGAGCCGAGCCGGCGACGGCCTGGCTTGACGGCGTCCTCGAGCTCGACCCGGGAGGATTCATCCTCACCGACAACTCGCTACCACCCTCGGTCATCAGCGGCGACAGATTCGCCACCCGCCCCCCGCTGCCGTTCGAGACGTCGGTGCCTGGCGTGTTTGCGGTGGGCGACGTGCGCAGCGGCTCACTGAAGCGCGTCGCCGCGGCCGTCGGCGAAGGCTCGAGCGCGGTGCGTTCGGTGCACGAGCATCTGGCGACAATCGCCCACTGAGGGGTAGTGACGATGTGGGCTCACGGCCCGGGTCCTGAGGTCTACGACAGCTAGCGGCGGAGCTCAGTAAGGAACTCCCGAACGGCATCACCGTCCACCATCCGTCGCATCGGCGGGAGCGAGTCGAGAATTGTGCGGCGGTAACCGGCAGTGGCCAGGCGCCGGTCGAGGACGGCGACGACGCCCCGGTCCGCCGTCGAGCGGATCAGGCGCCCAGCGCCTTGCGCGAGCAAGGTCGCGGCCACCGGCAAGTCGATGACCTCGAAGGGATTGCCGCCCGCGGCGCGTGCCGCGTCGCGCCGGGCTTCGAGCAGCGGGTCGCGAAGGGGAGGGAAGGGCAGCCGGTCGATGACGACCAAACTCAGGGAGGGGCCGGCGATATCGACACCCTGCCAGTAACCCATCGTGGCCAACAGGCACGCCTGCTCGTCGTCGCGGAAGCGTTCAATCAGTCCCGGTTCCGGAGGACCATCCTGAACGAGGACCGGCCATTCGAACCGTTCGCGCAGCGTCTCGGCCGCTAGGCGCAGCATCCGATGTGTGGTGAACAGCGCGAGCGTTCGTCCGCCGGCCGCCTCGACAAGAGTGGCCAGCTCTGCCAGTGCGGCAGTATCGAACTCCCTCGCGGCCCGGCGCGGATCGGGCAGGTGGGCAGCGCAGTAGAGCTGCGACTGTCTCGAGTAGTCAAACGGACTCGCGACTCGGAGTTTGCGGACATCGCGGCCCAACCCCAGCCGGCTTGCCACCGGGTCGAGAGACCCGCCGACGCTGAGGGTCGCACTCGTCAGGATGGTCGTACGCTTCGAATGGATCAGGGACGACAGGACCGGACCGACGTCGACGGGAGCGATGTGCAGGACCGCCTCGGACCCATCCGGCACCCACGCGACATCGCCGGAACGAGGCACCCGGGCGGCGCGCACATCCTCGAGCAGGGACGACGCGGCCTGAAGGCAACGAGGTCGACGGCCGTCGCGCTCCGCGCCGCTCGATTCCGGCACCTTCCGCAGTACCTCTACGACGTGGCTGAGGGCGGTATCGGCCACGGCGAGGGCATCCGCCAGTGCCTGATCGTCCATGTCGACCCGCCGACCACCGAACGAAGCGAGCGCGCCGGCGAGGGCGTCTCCCGCTTGGTCGATGCGTCGCGGCTCCGGCGCGTCTGCGACGAGGAGCCCTCGCAACTGGGATGCGAGCCAGTTCAAGCGCCGTCGCCCCAGCTCCAGGCCAAGAGTGCGGCTGGAGATCGGCTCCAGCTCGTGAGCCTCATCGATAACGACAGCATCGTGTTCACCGAGCAAACCACCCCCGATCGCCACATCCAGGCAGTAGAGATCGATGTTCGTCACGACCAGTTGGGCGTCACGAGCACGCTCCAGGGCGCGCTCGGCGAGGCAGTCGTCACCGTGTGCACACTGCCGTCCGCCGGGACACTCTTGGGCACCGACGGTCACCAGAGTCCGTAGGTTTCGATCGACGGGAATCGGCGCACCGGCGAGGTCGCCGGAATCCGATGCCCGCGCCCATTCCGCTAGGGCGTTGAGTGGCTCACGCGCCGTATCAACCGCGAGCTGCCCCTGAGCACTGTTCGCTTCCGCCAGCTTGGCCAAGCACAGGTAATTGCTCCGTCCCTTCAGAACGGCTGCGTCGACAACGCCGGGCAACGCTGCAGCGATGAACGGGATGTCCTTGTTGATCAGCTGATCCTGCAGCGGCTTGCGCGCCGTGGCTACGACCACTCGTCGGCCCGAAAGTACCGCAGCGACTAAATAGGCAAGCGACTTGCCAACCCCGGTGCCGGCTTCGACGACGAGATGCTCGCCTTTGTCGAGGGCATCGGCAACGGCCTCACACATCTCGAGTTGGCCATCCCGGCGCTCACCGCCTGGCAGCTGGGAGACGATCGACTCCAACGCGCTCTTCGCTGCAGCCCCGCGGGCGTCGGCTCCCATCGCGACTGAAGGATCCCACGACGGTGGGAAATCGCGGTCAGGGCGTGGAAACGGCGAAGGTGTCGCACGCCGCCGAGTCACCATTGCGGTACCCCGTGGTGAACCAGTGCTGGCGGCGTTCGGCCGAGCCGTGGGTCCAGGCCTCGGGATCGACCCGTCCCTGCGCGCTCTCCTGGATGCGGTCGTCACCGACAGCGGCGGCTGCGTCGAGTCCGTCACTTATGTCGGCTTCGGTCAGCTCCTCGATGTAGCCAGTGTCAACCGCGCCGCGAGCCCACATTCCGGCGAAGCAATCGGCCATCAGTTCGACCCTCACGCTGCTGCTCGCAGGGCCGGTGCTGCCATCCTGGGACCGTTCGAGCACTCCACGGAGATTTTGTACGTGGTGACCGTACTCATGGGCAATCACGTACGCCTCGGCGAATGGCCCACCTTGGGCGCCGAAGCGGGTACGCAGGTCCTCGTAGAAACCGAGATCGATGTAGACGTTGCTGTCGAGAGGGCAGTAGAACGGCCCGACACTCGACGTTGCCGATCCGCAGCCGGTGGTGGTCCCACCCCGGAAGAAGACAGTTTCTGCGGGCTGATACCCGTCGAGCTTGGACCCCCAGTAGGCCTGCACGCTGTTGACCACGCCCACGATTCGGCAGTCATCTTTCTGGTTCGCGTCCTGGCCGGTGCGACACTCAGCCGAGAGGTCGGAGTCGAGCCCTCCCAGCGGTCCACTGGAGAGACCCGAGCCACCACCGCCACCATTGAGAAGCGTCACGATGAGGACGATCACGCCTAGTAGTCCGCCTCCACCTATGGCCATGGGCCCCATGCCCCGACGATCGGAGACCTGCGATGGGTCGAGCTGTGCATCTCTCCGAAACCTCATCGCCTGTCTCCCTCTTCGGCCGTCTCGTACTCCTCATTCCCTCCCCGGCGATTTGCAAGCCTGAAATGCGTCCTGGGTTGTAATATGTGCGCAGCCTCCTTGAGTCCACAGGGATCAGTCCCTGCGAGGAAAGGCATCCGCGCCGGTGTGTTTCTCAGCTCAAGCTGACGTCGCCGGGGGAGTGTTCGCCGGACTGGTCGGTATCGATGCGTTGCGTCACGTCCGGTTCCAGAAGGAGCGGATGCTGGCATCGTTGCCGCTCCTCTTCGGTATCCACCAGCTCATCGAGGCCTTTGTGTGGTGGGGGCTAAGTGACCAGGTCTCGTGGTCAGTCGGTGGCACGGCAGTCTGGATCTACCTAGCATTCGCCTTCGTTGTCGTGCCGGTCTTGGTCCCTCTGGCCGTCCTCACCGTGGAGCCCAACCCCAGCCGCCGCAGGTTCATGGTCGCCCTCACGGCCGTGGGTGTAATGGTGGCGATCATCTACGTGGTCGCCATGATGCGCGAGCCGGTCGGCGCCAGGATCGACGGGAACACCGTCGTGTACTCGATTCACCTCGGTGAAAACGGCATCGTCAATGCGCTTTACATGGTGGCGACCTGTGGCCTGCTCCTCATTTCGAGTCACCGGCATGTCGCCTTGTTCGGCACGGTCAACCTGGCGGCGGTGGCGGTGCTGCTCTGGTTGGCAAGTGACGCGAACACGTCACTGTGGTGCGCCTGGGCGGCGATCAGCAGTGTTGCGATCGCGGCGCACATGCGCCTAGCGCACCGGTCCCGGCAAACGCACTCAACCGGACCCACTCAGCTCGCCTGACCGTTTCATGGCAATCCTCGTTGGTGTCAACGAGGCGCGCTCCGTTACGTTTGGTGTTCCTCCCCGTCAAGAAGCGGCGGTTCACCGCGCTGATCGAAGACTCTCAGACAGCCGTACGGCACCTGGTTGGCGCGCTGGACGCGCCCCCGGTCGTTGCGCCCGCCGTTGAACCGTCGCCGCCGCTACTGCGTGGGTGGTTCCACCTGGTGGCCTTCATCCTTTCAGTGCCCGCCGGCATTCTCGTCGTAGCCAGCGCCTCGTCGACCCGTGCCCGCATTGCGGCCCTGATCTACGCGGTGGCCCTGTCGACCCTCTTCGCGGTCAGTTCCATTTACCACCGACGAGTCTGGACGCCTGACGGCCGCCGGCGTATGAGACGGGTCGACCACGGCACCATCTTCGTGATGATCGCCGGCTGTTACACACCCTTGTGTCTCCTTGCCCTACATGGACCGGCGAGTGGTGGATTGCTCATTGGCGCCTGGGTGGGCGCCGCTATCGGCCTCGGTCTCGCTATCACGGGCTTGGCGGAAAAGCCGGTCTTCGGATTGGCCTGTTACATAGGCCTCGGCTGGATTCTCGTCATCGCCTTGCCCGAGCTGACTCGTCAACTCAGCGCCGCCGGGTTCGCTCTCCTCGTCGCGGGCGGCGTCACCTACACGGTTGGCGCCGTCGTGCTGGGCACAAACTGGCCGAACCCGTATCCCAGCATCTTCGGCTACCACGAGGTGTGGCACGTCCTCGTCATCGTCGCCTGTGTATGCCACTACCTCATGATCTACTCGGTGGTTCACGGCGCGTCCTGA
>DATLEI010000106.1:0-14785 GCA_035525375.1 Acidimicrobiales bacterium | reverse complement strand
AGTTCGTGGATCGTGCTCGCGGCCGCCTTCAGGGTGGCGCCGTTCTCCATCGTCAAGGCGTAGATGGCGAACAGGGCGAATGCCACCACCAGCCAGGCCCATACGGGAACCCGTAGCGGCTCGGCGACCTGTGCTTCGTCGATCGTGTCCAAAGTCATCACCTCCCTCCACCGTGCTCGTGCGCGTGTGCGTGCGCGTGCGGTCGAGATGCTGGATAGCCAGGAAGCTGGACACGGTAGACGCAGAGATCGCAGTTCATGCGGACGTCGCCCGTGAGTGACTCTCCATAACGCTCGAGTAGGAGCCGTGCGATCCTGCGGTCGGGGCCGAGGTGAGGCCCGGACACCACGTCGACGTCGGGATGCTTCTGGGCCCACGTGTGCGCCTGTTCATGGATCCGGTCGACCAGAACGCCGGTGAACAGGAAGTAGGGCACCACGGCAATTCGCCGTGCTCCCAGGCACCGGCAGCGATCCAGCGCGCTGGGCACATCCGGTGCGGCCAGCGAGACGAACGCGGGCTCGACGAACCCGAGGCCTCTGGAGTCCCACAGAAGGCGCGCCACCTTGTAGAGGTCGGCGTTGGCATCGGGATCGGAGGAGCCCCGGCTCACGAGCACAACCGCGGCCTCACCGAGGTCACCGGCGCCCAGTGCATCCTTGATGCGTTCCTCGGCTACCTCCAGAACGTCAGGGTGGATGCCGAGGTGGCGGGCATAGCTGAAGGAGACGGTCGGGTGACGGTGGCGGGCGCGATGGAGGGCATCGGGCCCATCGTTCTTCATGTGACCTGCACCCAGCAGGACGAGTGGCGTGGCGACGACCGAGGTCGCGCCCGCGCCGACAAGGTTGTCGATGGCGGCGTCAAGGTTGGGCTCGGCCAGTTCGATGAAGCCGCATCCGACCACGAGACTCGGGTCCTCGTTCTTGACCACGTCGGCGAAATCCCAGTACTCGGCCACGCCGGCGGCTGAGCGGCTGCCGTGGCCGACGATCAGAAGGGACGGACGGTCAGGCATCGGCATTGCTGGCGAACCTCACGATCGCATTAAGTGCGGCTGCGGCGACTGCGCTTCCGCCCTTTTCCCCGACGTTGCTGATGGAGGCAAGGTTGGTGGACCGCAGGGACTGTTTCGACTCCTTGGCGCCCACGAACCCGACCGGAAGCCCGATCACGAGCGCCGGATTGAACGCGCCGGCGCGGTAAAGGCGGACAACTTCTGCGAGAGCGGTCGGCGCGCAGCCGATGACGACAATGGCGCCCCGTGGGTGCCGCTCGGCGGCAAGGGTGATCCCAATGGCACTGCGCGTGCCGCTCTCGGCCGCTGAGGCCCGGTCTCCGCTCTCGGCCGCTGAGGCCCGGTCGCCGCTCTCGGCCGCTGAGGCCCGGGCCAGGAAGCACTCGGTGGCGACGCCGCTGATCCCGTGACGGGTCATCTCGACGTCGGTAATGACCGGCGCGCCCGCCACGATGGCGTCTACACCGGCCTGGACTGCATCGGCATCGACGACGAGCGTCGACGCGTACTCGATGTCGGCGCTGGCGTGGATGACACGGGCGACCACGAGGCGCGCCGTGCGGTCGAAGTTCGACAAGTCGACTCTGTCGGCGAGTATTCGAAAGCTCTCGGCCTCGATGGCCGCGCCGGTGACTGTCATCGGCTGACGGCAACCAGTGAGACGGCGTCGCGGGGGCAGACCTCGATGCACGCGAGGCAGGAGGTGCATCGGTCCATAACGACCAATGGCCGGCGCGGCGATGCCACGAGCGCCCGCTCGGGGCAGGTCATCAGGCACGCGCCGCAGGAGGTGCACTGCTCGTCGATTTCTACGGCCGTCATCATGGGTCGTAGCCCCGAGGCGTGACCATGTGGCCGGCGAGGATTCGGGTGGTCGAGGAACCAATGATGACGCAGGTCGTCATTCCGACAGTCGTGGGATCGAAGTCGCCGAGGGTGGTGATCGTCACGTTCTCGTCGGGACGTCCGGCCGCGGTGACGATGCCGACCGGCGTCGACGGGACGCGGTGTTCGAGGAGGATGGAGCAGGCGGCAGGGAGCTGCCATTGGCGCCCGTTCGAGCGGGGGTTGTACATCGCAATCACGAGGTCGGCCTCAGCCGCGGCGCGCAGCCGGCGCACGATCGAGATCCACGGGGTCAATAGGTCAGAGAGGCTGATGATCGCGTGGTCATGCCCCAGCGGCGCGCCGAGGAGTGCGGCGGTGGCGAGCGCGGCGGTGACTCCGGGCACTACTTCGATATCAACCGGCGCGGCCTCTGTTGCCGCGACCTCGAAGGCGATCGATGCCATCCCATAGACGCCGGAGTCGCCAGAGCAAACAACCGCAACGCGGCGGCCGGTACTTGCCTCAGTCACCGCTTGCTTGGCCCGTACGACCTCGTCGCCGATCGGACTCGTGACGGATTCCTGGGCCGCGTTGATCAGGTCCGCGCACTGTGCCAGGTAAGGGGCATAGCCAACCACCACGTCAGCCCGGCGAATCGCCATCGCGGCTGCCGGGGTGCGATGGATCGGCGTGCCGGGCCCGAGGCCGACCAACGAGATGTGGCCCCGAGGACGGCGACGGCGCGCGATCGCGACGGTGCCGTGGGCGCTGGCACGCTTGGCGACCACGAGTTCGGCTCCTTCGCCGGCAGCGAGAAGGGCGGCAGCCTCACAGACGCTGGGCGTCCCCACGGCGGCCGCAACGATGGCGCTCGGGGACGGCACATCGACCGCAGCAAGCGCACCGGCAACGAAGCTACGGACGGGTAGTCCCAACGCGGTGATGGCCGGCTCGGCGGCCTTACGGTCAAGGGTTGCGACCTCAGCGAGCGACTCCGGCGCGAGGCCGGCGTCGGCCAGCGCTTGGGCCAACAGGCCGGCCACCTCGGGCGCCGGCGCGCCTGCGGACGCACCGATGCCAGCGACGAGCGATGGCGGGTGCAGCGTGACATGGCCCTTCGCTGGTGCGGCCACTCGGTCGGTAATCGTCACTGCGGTCGAGCCGGATAGGTCATTGCCGAGCCATGCCGGCGCGGGCCAGCCGAGCGGATTGGCGGCAGTCGGAAGCGCGCCGTTGAGCCAGGCCGCGGTGACACCCGCCACGTCGCCACGCACCGTAAGCCCGGGAAGACGGTCGAGGGCCGGAAGCCCAGTGGCGTCGGTTGCGGTGGTAATGACAGGTTCGGCGCCGAGTATCTCGGCAACCTGAAGGGCGAGGTCGTTCGCGCCGGCCGCATGCCCGCCGCAGACGGCGACGGCAAACCTGCCCGCTTCGTCGACGCACACCACTGCCGGGTCAGTGGCTTTGTCACCCAGCAAGGGGGCGACGATGCGAGTCGCGGCTCCGACGGCGAGGAAGAGTACGAAACCGCTGATGTCGCGCCACCGCTCGCGTACGACGTCACCGGCGCGCCCATGAACTGTCTCGAAAGGGAGCTGCGCGGCCATTGAACGGCCCCTCTCGGTCACCGAGACGGAAAGATGGCGAGCGGTCATTCCGGTGGGCCCCACGCGACGAACACCGGATTCTCCGCGGCCAGCCGTACGCCACCGTCGGGAAGGCCGCAAGCCCGGTTGACTGTGACTTGGGCCATGTGGCCGAGTCGTTGGAATGCCGCGGCGGCGCGGTCGAGGGCCGAGTAGGTGCCGACGACCCGACCGCCCGGCACGAGCCTTGCGAGGACGGCATCGAGGATCGGCAGGCCCCCGCCACCGACGAAGGCGCGATCGGGTGAGGGAAGGCTTTCGAGCGCGGCCGGCGCGGCACCGTCGATGACGCTGATGACGACCCCGTGAGTCGCGGCGTTGGCTCGTGCCCGCTCCACGTCGTCAGGGCGCCGCTCGATGGCGAAGACCTCCAATCGAGGAGCCAGGCGGGCGCACTCGATGGCCACGCTCGCGCTGCCCGCACCAACGTCCCAGAGAACTCCGGTGGACGGAATGGCGAGCTTGCCGAGTGCTACGGCACGGACCTCTGCCTTGGTCACCATTCCGCCCCGGTGATCGAACGACGCCTCGGGGAGTCCCCACGCCAGCGTCGCCTCAGCCGCCACTCCTTTGCCGTTGAGAAGGACGACAACCGAAAGTGGATCCCAGCGGCCGGCGGCGAGGATGGTGAGGCTGATGTCGTGCACACGCTCCTGTGCGCCGCCGAGTTGGCTGCACACTGCCACTCGGCTGAAGCTGGCCCCGAGGTCGAGCAAAGACTGCCCGAGCGCTTCCGGGGGCGATTCCGGGGACGTCAGTACGGCCACCTTGGGCGCGCCGGCGACGGCGGTGCGCGCCGCGTCCACAAGGGGCCGGCCGTGGGCGGAGACGACGACGGCGTCGTCCCAAGGAAGGCCGAGGCGGGCGAAGGCGATCGACACCGACGACGGCGCGGGGTGGACGTCGAGACGCTCGGAGCCGAACCGTTCCGTGAGGACTCGCACGATTCCGAAGAAGCCGGGATCACCGGAAGCCAGGACGCACACCGGGCCAGGCTCATCCTCGAGCCGGTCGAGCGCCGACTTCAGATCACCGTTCAAGACCAGGCGCCTCCGGCCCGGGGGAGCGAAACCGTCGAGCAGGCGATCGCCGCCGACAACCAAGTTCGCGCCGTCGACGAGCTGTCCGCCCTGCGTCGAAAGGGTGTCGCCGGAGACGCCAACGACGGCGATCCGGCTCTGCATCGGCTCAGCCACGGGCCACAACCCCAGCGCCGTCGAAGTCGACCATGACCACGTCAACAGCGACAGCACCGTCGGTGTGCGCCTCGCATGTGGCCCGGGCCAGCGCGCAGAGTCGATCGAGCGGCGCCGTCGCTCCGAGAGAGACACACGTCTCGAAGAAATGGCGCGCCGTGGCCGTCTCGGTCGCCGCAGATACGACATCGGCAGGCGCGCCGGCTGCCCGGGCTGCTGCGGCCAGCACGTCGCCGTCAACCTTCGACCGGTGAAAGTGGGTCATGACGACGCCGGCCGCCAGCTTGGTGATCTTGCCGGCCATACCGACGAAGGTGGCGCGCCGGATCCCAGCGTTGGCGGCGCGCCGGAGGGCCACGCCGGTGAAGTCGCCCACCTCCACGAAGCAGACCGGATCGAGGTCGGGCAGCAGCTGCGTCGCCGCCTTCTGCGACCGGCTGCCGGTTGCCAGTACGACACTGTCCTCACCCTGAGCACCAGCCACATCGATCTGCTGCACAACCGACGCCCGGTAGGCCGCCGTCGAGAATGGCCTGACGATGCCTGTCGTCCCCAGGATCGAGATCCCGCCGACGATGCCCAGCCGGGCGTTCGTGGTCTTCTCGGCCATCGCCTTGCCGCGCGGCACCGAGAACATGATCACGAGGTGTCGGTCGTCGAACTGCCGGTCATCGACCCCCGCGATCTCGGTCAGTGCGGCGCGAATCATCCGCTGGGGGACGGGGTTGATCGCCGGCGCGCCCACGGCCAGCCCCAATCCGGGCTTGGTGACCGTACCGACACCAGGCCCAGCCACCAAACGACACGAACTGGGGACACTCAATTGCCTATAGGGGAATGAAGTGTCCCCAGTTGGAGCGAGAGGGGCGGGCGATTCGTCGGCGAAGGTGGCTTCGGCCGTCACGCGCGCGCCGTCCGTACAGTCGGGGTCATCACCCGCGTCCTTGACGACAACGGCGCGGCTGTCGCCCTCCGGCTCGACCGCGAACCCGACCCGGTCACCGCTGGGGAGGGTGACCTCGACGAAGGCCGGTACCTCGCCCGTCAAGAGGCCGGTGGTCGCTGCCTTTGCCGCCGCGGCGGCGCAGGTGCCCGTGGTCCAGCCGGTGCGCAAACCGCCCGCCGTCACGCAGGCCTTCCCGAGGTCGTGCCGGGGCGCGAAACGCGCCGGCGACCGTGGGCAAACGACGGTGAGTAGAGCTGGCTGCGGGCGACGGGGCCTTCGGCGAGGGCAGGACCTACGAGCACAAGCGCGGTTGTTCGCGCGCCGGTTGCCTCGAGCGCATCCGCCAGGTTCCCGACCGTTGTCCGCACGACCTGCTGGTCGGACCACGTGGCCCGAACCACGATCGCGGCCGGCGTCTCGACCGTGTACGCGCTGCTCGCACCGAGAAGCTCCGCTTGTAGCTCGGCCGGCCGGGCGCCCGACAAGAAAGCGGCGAGCGTCGCGCCGTGCGCCGCGTAGTCGGCGACCGTCTGCCCTGTCGGCATCGAGCTCGCGGTGCGACCGGCGAGCCGGGTGAGTACGACGCTCTGCGCAATTTGGGGGACGGTCAGCTCCCGGCCGAGCACAGCGGCCGCCGCTCCGAGCGAGCTGACACCCGGGACGACGTCGTAGGGCAGCCCTTCGGTGATGCACCAGTCGATCTGTTCCTGGATGGCGCCGTAGAGCGAAGGGTCGCCGGAGTGGAGGCGGACGATCACTGCGTCACGATTGGCGGCATACACCGCAAGCACGTCTTCCAGGGTCATTCCGGCGGAGTCGTGCACCACGACGTCGAGACGGGCATGGCCGAGCAGCTCCGCTGGCACGAGCGACGAGGCCCAGATGACGATGTCAGCCGCGGCCAAGCGATCGCGTCCCCGAAGCGTGATCAGGTCAGGCGCGCCGGGCCCGGCGCCCACGAACGAGATCATCCGCTGCCGCCACCACCGTCGCCGCCGGCTCGGGCCCGGGGTGGAACGATGACTGTCATCAGGTAGGTCGCGGGCCCTTCGGCCATGTCGGACGCCGCCGCGATTCGTTCGCCGGGTAGACCAAGCAGCTCGCCGGCAACTGCGTCGTCGAGGCGGCCGGCATCAGCCAGGCGCTTGGCCACCGCAGGAAGGTGACGTCCGCCCTTGTAGACGACAACCGCCTGTTCTGGATCACCGAGGACCTCATCGAGCACGTCGGCGCCGTCGAGCGCGGTCACCAGCGAGAGACGCTCGGTGCCACGCAACAGGCCGGTGCCCGAGCGCGCCGCCAGTTCCTGGAAAGCCATGATTCCCGGGACGGTCTCAACGGGCGCGCCGGGCCGACGTCGCTGTACGCAGTCGGCCAGCGACGAGAAGGTGCTGTAGATGTTGGGATCGCCGAGCGTGACAAAGGCGACCTGCTCACCGGCATCGAGACACTCGGCCACCCGCTCCGCTGCGGCGTCAAGGGCGGCGGAGCGCTCGGCGCTGCCCGGGGCCATCTCGAAGACGAGGCGCTCGACGGCCACGCTGGGGCACGCCTGGCGCACGATCGACTCCGCCCGGCCCACGGCGTCAGCCGCCGTCGACGGCGCCATCACCCGGTCGGCCTCGGTCAGTACCCGCACGGCGCGACCCGTGACGAGCTCGGGGTCTCCAGGGCCCACGCCGACGCCGATCAACATCCTCATCCTGTCTGAAATCCCCGCTCCCCGGGCCGTTGCCTGGGACGACAAGAAGTGGCGTGCTCGCGGCCGGTTCCTGGCTGCCGGATCAGCGCTTGGCTCAAACGATCGAGACGAGCTCCCCGGTCACAGTGGCGATACCGCTCCGGACTCACACCGGATTTCCGTCACCGCGGCAACGGCACTGTAGCCGCCGCCGCCGCTACGAAGCGCTCCGCCAACTCCGGTGTCGCGCCGAGATGGAGGTGGAGGTACGACGCCACCAGGCTGGGTGTCACGAAGCCGAACCGTCCGCTACCGGCGCGCCCAGACCAGTCGATCGCGTCACCAGCAGGCAGCAAAGCGGAATAGTGGAACTCGTGGCCCCGGAGTTCCGCGCCAGCGGGCCCGAGGAAGGAGTCGACTCGGAGCTGGGCGCGCCGGTAGCCGAGTGTCAACCTGTCGGTCATGCCTCCGTCGGCGGCGATCACGCTCGCCATCGGGTTTCCGTCCAGGGACCGGGCCAGCCACAGCAGTCCACCGCACTCAGCCCAGATGTGGGTGCCGGTCGCGGCGCGTTGCCGTACTGCGTCGAGCATGGGCGCGTTCTGGGCCAGCTCGGAGGCAAATACCTCGGGAAAGCCGCCACCGGCATAGATGGCGTCGATGGCTTCCGGCAAGGCGGCTTCGATGCAGGGGTCGAAGGGGACGAGCTCAGCCCCCGCTTGAGCAAGAAGCTCCATGTTGTCGGGGTACTGGAAACTGAATGCGGGGCCGGCGGCGATGGCGATCCGAACTCGGGCCCCGAGCCGTGCCTGTAGGGGTTGTTCGACGGTGATTCTCGGCGCCGACCGTGCAAGCGCGAGAACCCCGTCGACATCGCAGGACGCCTCGATGACTGACGCGAGTCGCCCGATGGACTCTCTGACGGCGGAGCCGTGCTCGGCGACTGGAACGAGTCCGAGATGACGCTCACCCCACTCCAATGCCGGATCGCGCCGGAGACAGCCGAGCACCGGAACGTCAAGGGGACGGAGCGCCTCCCGGAGCATCGACTCATGGCTATCGCTACCCACTCGATTGAGCACGACTCCACCGATCCGCACGTTCGGATCAAGAGATCCGTAACCGTGAACAACGGCGGCCACCGATCCGCTCATCGATGACGCGTCTACGACGAGGATCACGGGCGCGCGGAGCAGCGAGGCGACCTCGGCTGTACTGGCTGACGGGCCATTGGGGTCGGCGGACCCGTCGAACAGCCCCATGACACCCTCCACGACGGTCACGTCGCAGCCTTCGCCGGCGCGCCAGGCGAGGGGACCGATCGCGTCGACCCCGCACATCCACGGATCGAGGTTCCGGCCCGGGCGGCCGGTTGCGAGCGCGTGGTAGCCGGGATCGATGAAGTCGGGGCCTACTTTGGCCGGGCCAACGACGAGTTCGCGCCGCCGTAACGCCGCCATCAGCCCCGTCGCGACTGTGGTCTTGCCGGCGCCCGAATGCGTGCCGGCAATCACCGCGCGTGGTCCGAGCGACGGCATGGGTACGGCATCGTATTCGTACGTCATGCCGCGTCGTCGGTGGGGTCCTGAGGCGGGTCCGCGGTAGGCCGGAGGTATCCTGGAGGCGTGACCGACACGGCTGCACCCGGGGATCTCGGCTCTCGGCCACTCGATCCGTCCGGCCGCCGGGCACAACCACCGACCAGGGCGGTCGCCCTCGGGCAGGCGAGGGGGTTGAACCGCCTGACCATCGGTTGGAACGTCATCGAAGCCGTCGTCGCGGTCGCGGCTGGGGTCACCGCCGGGTCGGTCAGCCTCATCGGCTTCGGTCTCGACTCGGTGATCGAGGTTTCGGCCTCGTGCATCCTGGCTTGGCGCCTGCACCGGGAGCGGCGCGGGGGTTGCATGGCTGACGACGACCGGCGTGCCACCCGAGCCATCGCCATAAGCTTCCTGGCCGTTGCCGGCTACGTGTGGTTCGACGCCGTTCGCACGTTGATCGACGCCTCTCACCCCGACGTGAGTGTTCCGGGGCTCGTGCTCGTCACCTTGTCGGTCATCACCATGCCGCTACTGGCACGGGCCAAGCGCCGGCTGGCTCCGGTGCTCGGGTCACGGGCCCAGTCGTCGGAAGCGAACCAGACCATGTTGTGCGCGGCCTTGTCGGCCGTCGTCCTCGTGGGCCTCGGCCTCAACGCCGTGTTCGGATGGTGGTGGGCCGACCCGGTGGCGGGCATCGTCGTGGGCGCGCTCGCGGCCAAGGAAGCGGTGAACACCTGGCGCGCCGACGCGCTGGAGGACACCTGCTGCGCGTGACAACCGAAAACCCGCCGGCGCCGCCGGCAGTGAAGGTCCTCCGGCGGGCTCGCGTCGTTCTGTGGGTTGCCGTCGCGGTGGCAGTTCCGCTGGCGATCCTCGTTGCCATCCTGGCAACACGAGACCCGGCGGTGACCCGCGCCGCCGACTCGCCGCTGCTCTCAGAGCCCGCCCCCGACGTCAGTGGGGAAACGATCGACGGCACTCTGGTGCGCCTCAGCGATCTCCGCGGGAAATGGGTACTGGTCAACTTTTTTGCCACTTGGTGCGTGCCGTGCATCGAGGAGCACCCCGATCTGGTGAACTTCTCCGCGGTTCACGAACAGACAGGTGACGCGGCGGTACTGGGCGTGGTCTATTCCGACTCGGTAGGAGGAGTGAAGAAGTTCCGCGCTGACAAGGGCGGAACCTGGCCCATGCTCACTGATTCGAATGGACGGATCGCGCTCGACTTCGGCGTGTCGGGTATTCCCGAGTCCTTCCTCGTCAGCCCAGACGGCATCGTCGTGTCGAAGATCATCGGCGGGGTAGAGCGCGCCGAGTTGGAGCGGCTTTTGGCTCGCGCCAAAGGGCTTCCGTCGGGCTAGCGCTTCGATGGTGGCGGTGTCGCGGCGGTGGCCTCGGCCAGAACCGCCTCGGCCCACTCCGACTCCTCGAGGCTTGGTTCCCGCCCGGAATAGGCGGCCGAAGTGATGAGCGCGCCAACCTCAACCAACCGGGGGTCGGGAAGAGCGGATTCGGCCAGTATCGACGTGTACTCGAGCGGAGTCTCGTAGGGCTTCAGCGGTCGCTCCCGCTTCTTGCCTGCGTCGAGGAGACGGGCGTAGAACCGGGTCGCCCATGGCAAAGTTTCTAGCTGTCGGGAGTGCTTCCGGCGGAAAAGGACCCAGCCCGCCAACCCGAGGAGGATGACGAAGAGGAGGGGCCACAATCGCTTCACGAGGTCCCGTATCTGCTGCCAGAAGCTTTGGGCCTTCGGGGCGGGGCGGACGACGAGTGGGCCTGCCGGGTCGAACCGCTGCCATCCGGCGCCCGGGAACCAGACCTCGGGCCAGGCCGTGGCGTCACTTGCTCGAACCGTGAATCGCCCCCCCGGCGCGGCTCGCTCACCGGGGGCGAATCCCACCGCCAGCCGGGTGGAGATCCCAAGCGTGCGCAGCATGACGGCCATGGCCGTCGCCGAGCGCTCGACCCGTCCTCCCCGCTCCACGAAAAGGAAATGGGCGACGACATCGTTCCCCCGTGGCACCGCATCATCGGAATCTCGAAGCTCGGTGTTCGTTGCCAGCCAGTTCCTGACGGCGATGACCTTGTCGTAGGTGGTTGGCGCGCCGGCGGTGATCTGGCGTGCGAGATCATTCACACGGGCGTCGGCCGGGGGCGTCGCCCGATATCCGGCCAGTTCAGGAGGGGTCTCGCCGGTCTCGGAACCGATCGCCCGGAGTTGCTCAGCGGTCGGAAAGGACCGGGCGCTCTCGACGACGTAGGACGAGTGCCGTTCCATCACGGGGCCCTCGACAAGTACGCCTGCGTAGCTCAGGACGTAGGACCCTTCCGGGGCGACGATCCGCGTCGGCACCGGCGCGCCCACGAGGACTTGGGCATAGTCGGTTTCGATGGTTACCCGTTGTACGAACCGAGTGCCGGAGCTGATTACCTCACCCGGTTGGGGGGGCACCAGGAAGTCCCGGCTGCCCACCGGATCCTCCTCCTCCTCGGGGACCGCCGAGAACTCCCACCGCCGTCCGGTCCAGGTCTCATAGGTGCCGGCGCGCCACGCGTCGGGCTCGCTCGCGGCAACCCGGAGGACGACGGTGTTCCTTCCTTTCGTCCTTGCTTCCGCGAGGTTGAGTCCCGGCGCGAGTCCCATCGGGCTGAGGGTGCCCGCGCCATCCTCCGGCGCGCCGCCACCAAAGCGACGATTGGCGTCGTTCCGTGGCGGGGACGGGACCACCGCGGCCAGAACTGCTCCGAACAGGCCGGCGATGATGAGGACGACAGCCCCATCCTGCGCCGTCTGACGCCACCCGGAGTTGGCCCGACCAAAGGTCGGGAACTGCGACCGGTACAGGCGCGCCGTCGCAACGGCTGCGTACGCGCCCGCGGCCACAGCTGCCACCGTCCAGGCGGTTGCCCCGCTGCCGTGCGGAGCGGTCACGAGATACACGAAGCTGGACAGAATGCCCACGCCTAGCGCCGGGGGATCGGGCCAGTACAGGCTCAGGAGGAGGACCGCACCAGCGGCAGCGGGAGCGGAGGTCAAGCTTCCGGCGTTGGCGGAGAAGCCGGAGACGATGAGCAGTCCCGATGCGATCAGGATGATGCTGAAGAGAAGGTCGTGGCTCTTACTTCGCGGTCGAACCCATGACCCCCGCCGGGTAATGGCCACGCCGAGGCCCGGGAGCAGGGCGAGCGAATAGGCCCACGTGGGCACGTGCACATCGGCAACGGTCATGCCGCCGGCGGCCGCCGCGGCACAAGTGGCGCTGAGTGCAACCGCAAGTGCGGCTAGGAACCCCACGTGTCGCCCGCCTCGGTCACCTGGACAGTTGCGGTGATGCCCTCGGGGCCGCTGGCAACCTTGAGAGGGCCATTGATTGCCGTGGCCAGACGCCGGTTCACGTCGCTCGCAGAAGCTACGAGGCCGACCACCGGGCCGGCCGCCTCGACGGTCGCGAGACGCACGTCGTAATCGCGCCGGAGCGCCTCACGGGCATACCACGCGGCGCGCCCCGCGGCTTGTTCGGCCGCGTAACCATTCGCGCCGAGGCTCAGCACTATCAGCAGCCGAGGGGCAACCGGCTCCTCGACTTCCATGACCATGAGGTCTCCGGTGCGCGCCGTCGCGGGCCAGTGCACTCGACGAAGGGCGTCGCCACGCACATAGGGCCGCACGCCCCGCACGATGTCGCCGCTCACTGACGGCCGGGGCGCTCCCTCCGGCGCGGTGAAGGCGAGCTCGGGAAGCGGTGCTCCGGGATCGACAGGTCTCGCTCCGACGTAGATCGCCTCGGAGAAGGGCACGCGCACGTCGCCACCCCACCCGAGGAGATCGCACAAGCCAGTGCTCGATACCTCGACCTCGAGTCGCGTGAATACCCCGCGTGGGCCGACTGTGCACGGCATCTTGGCGGTGGCGGGTGGGAGGACACGAACGGTCGCCAAGCCACGGTCGACGCCGGCCCCTCGCACCGCGATCGGCCGCGCCGATCCGGTGGCGGACACCCGAATGGTCAGGATGTCACCGACGACAGCGTCGTAGGAGCTACTGGACGCGGCCAGTCGTGCCCGGACCACGACGGCCCTCGCGATGGATGCGTCGAGCACCATCGCCGCTACAACAGCACCACCGACGAACACGACGATGCTCGAGCCACTCTGCACCCATTTCATGGCCGCGAACACTGCGACCAGTGCGGCCAGCACCGTGGCGCTACCGGCGCGAACGTGGCCTTTCACACAGCGGGCGCCGGAACTGTCTTCAGAATCCCGGCTACTAGGGTCCGTCCCTGCTCGGTACCCTGTTTTGACACCACCCCCAGGCGGTGGGCGAGCACAGGGATGGCTACCGCCTTGACGTCATCGGGTGCGACGTAGTCACGGCCGGCGATGACCCCGTGCGCCTTGGCGACCTGGAGCAACGTGCGTGCCGCTCGGGGACTCGCCCCATGCTGTATCTGGGGATTCACCCGGGTCGCCTCGACGATGTCGAGGACGTAGTCAGCAATCGCGCCGGCGACGTGCATCCGGTCGACTTCTTCCATGGCCGCGACGAGACCGGCGCCGTCGACGACAGGCCGCAGCTCCTCGAGCGTGTCCGGACCGCCGTCGCCCTGGAGCACGGCGCGTTCCGCGTCCCGTCCGGGAAGACCGAGTGACAGGACAATCGCAAAGCGGTCGGCCTGACCTTCCACGAGCGGGAATGTCCCGACGTCGCCGTACGGGTTCTGGGTGGCAATGACAAAGAAGGGCGTCGGTAGAAGATGAGCGTCGCCGTCGACGGTGACCTGGCCTTCACCCATGGCCTCGAGCAACGCCGACTGGGCTCGGGGCGTCGCTCGGTTGATCTCGTCGAACAGCACGACGTTGTGGAACACGGGCCCGGGGCGGAAGTCCCACGTGTGGCTCTCGCGATCGAAGATGGTCACGCCGGTGATGTCGGCTGGCAGCAGGTCGGAGGTGCCTTGGACCCGTCCCGCCGTCCCGCCGATGGAACGGGCGAGGCTCTTGGCGAGCAGCGTCTTGCCCACGCCGGGGACGTCCTCGACCAGGACATGGCCGGCCGCGAAGAGCCCGGCCACCACGAGCAGAATCTGATCCCGCTTACCCAGTACGACGGAGGCGACGTTGTCGACGAGCGCGGTCGCCACGGTCGTCGCTGCGTTGGTTGAGATTGTCAGTACTCGATGCCCTTCTTGGCCGTGATGCCCTTGTCGAAGGCGTGCTTGATCTTGCGCATCTCGGTGACGGTGTCGGCTGCTTCGACGATCGCATCCGGCGCGTCGCGGCCGGTTATCACCACGTTGGTCTTCGGTGACCGGTTCGTGATGGCGTCGACGACGTCACCAACGGGGACCCATCCGTAAGACACCGCGTAGGTGAGCTCGTCGAGAATGACCAGGTCGTAGTCACCCGACGTGAGCTTCTCCTGCGCCAGTGACCATGCGTGACGGCCCTTGGCCGCGCTTTCATCGAGATCGTCGGATTCCCAGGTGAACCCGTCACCCATGGTGTGCCACTCGATGCCCAGATGCTCGGCGAGCTTGCGTTCGCCGGTCTTCCATTTCGGGCTCTTGATGAACTGCACGACGCCGACCGTCCACCCCCGGGCCCAACCACGTCCCATCACTCCGAACGCGGCGGAGGACTTCCCCTTCCCGTGACCTGTGTTGACGATGACCAACGAGTCGGCACGAGTCACGACCCGCAGGCTACTGTCGGCCTCGCAGCGCAGGGAATCCGGTGTGAGTCCGGGGCTGTCCCGCAACTGTCATCGGGGAGCGAACCCCAGCACGGCCACGGCTCGAGAGGGCGGGAAGGCCGGGGCGAGCGTCGATCCGGGAGCCAGGAAACCTGCCTGTGGCAATAGCCCCGCTCTGGGGGGCCGCTCTGGCCCAGCGAGCTCTGGAAGGACGCGTGGACGTCGTGGATCTCA
>DATLEI010000105.1:0-22627 GCA_035525375.1 Acidimicrobiales bacterium | reverse complement strand
CCATCATGGGCCACGATCCGGCCATGTTTCTGCGCACATACGCCCACCTTTACCCGGGCGACATGCGGGGCGCGGCGGCCGTGCTGGACGAGGCCCGCACCACAGAAATCTCAAGCTCCCGTGGTGCAGATGTGGTGCAGGAGTTGCGAAGTGAGAACCGTTCCCGCTCCGCAACGTCCTGACCAGCACTCTCGTGGTCGGGCTGGGGAGATTTGAACTCCCGACCTCTTGACCCCCAGTCAAGCGCGCTAACCAAGCTGCGCCACAGCCCGAAGCCCTCAGTGTAGAGCGTCGGAACCTGTGTGCCGCTCGTTCTGTGGACCGTTTACTACCCGTCAGGTGGTCAACCGTCCAGAGAGTGATCAGAGGTAGCCGGCGAGCCAGGCGACGCCTTGGGCGGCGCGCCATCCGAGGTACACGATGATCGCCAGCACCAGCAGCTTGAAGTGCCAGGGGATCTTGGGCGGCTCGCCGAGGACCGCGTCGCAGTCTGGGCACGCGCCGGATTCGGTCAGCGTGTTCGACGGGCGGTACTCGCTACAGGTGTCGCACCACGGCACGGCGCCGGCGGCTACACCTTGCGGATGGCGAGGATGGCGACGTCGTCCGTGAGCGGCGCGGACGCGAAGTCCCGCGCCGCGGCCAGCAACGACTTGCACAGCACATCGGCCGAAACGCCCGGATCTCTGCGCATGGCTGAGGCGATCCGGTCTTCGCCGAAGAGCTGCTCGCCCGATCGGGCCTCCGTCAACCCGTCGGTGTAGAGCAGCAGGAGGTCACCTTGATCGAGATCGACCTCACGGCTGTAGTACGAGGCCTTCTTCTCCAGGGTGAGCAGAGGGCCGGTCGAGCGCAAGGGCCGCACCTCGCCGTCGTGCCACAACCACGCCGGTGGGTGGCCGGCGGAGGCATAGCGAAGCGTGCCGGCGGCCTGGTCGAAGACCACCAGGCAAAGGGAGACGAACTCCTCCTGGCGGGTCTGGGCCGCGATCTGGTTGTTCAGTTCCTCGAGCGCCTGAGCGGGGTCGCGGTACTGACGGAGGAACACCCGTAACAGGTACTTGACTTGGAATGCGGTAATCGACGGTTCGATGCCGTGGCCCGAGACATCACCGATGACCGACGCCAAGCGTCCGCCGCCGAGCGAGCACATGTCATAGAAGTCGCCGGCCATCAGACCGGTGCCCGCCTCGTACACGCGTCCGACCTCGAAGCCCTCGAACACGGGCAGGTCCTGCGGGGCAAGGCGCGCCGCCCACTGCTTGGGCGCCAACTGATCCTGTGACAGGACCTCCTCGGCGCGCCGTTCGAGGCTGGCCCGCTCCTCGATGAGCCCCGCTTCCTCCAGGAACTTTCGGCCGTAGACGACAGTCATGATGATCGGGAGGGCGAAGAGCAAGGCGGGGATCTTGAACCAGACCGTGTTCGACGCCGCGCCGAGCGCGGCCGTCAGGGCGGCGATGCCGTAGAGGAGGGTGTTGTGCACCTCCTTGCGGTACGCCGAGTGGGCCAGGTCGGCTGCGTCTGACCCGCCTTCGCCGCTCGCCTCGTTGATCCGCCGCCACGACCGCTCCAGGCGCAGCGCTGACCGGCCCCAGATTGCGCACGCGACCAGGCAGCCGAAGGAGACGAGGAGAAGGACCGGCTTCTCGCTCATACGGTCCAAATGGTAGGCCTCTGCGGAGGTGTCTGCTGAGAAACCGGCTCGCTCAACTCGAACGGCGCCGGACGCGCAGTTTCAACGGTGTCGGCCCGAACCCGAAGTGCTCGCGTATGCGCCGCTCTAAAAACCGGAGATACGTCGGCGGCAGCGTGCGGTTGGCGAATAGCGTGAACGTCGGCGGCTCGACCGCGCCCTGAGTGCAATAGAGCACCTTGGCCCCCGGGGCCTGATGGGCTGCTTGCGCGGCCTGCACGACCTCATTGAGCTCCCGCGTCGGGACGCGCCGCTGGTAAGCCTCGACGGCCGCGTCGATGGCAGGCAGGAGTTTGTGCACGCCACGACCGCTCAGAGCGCTCATCTTCAGCACCGGCGCGTAGGCGAGGAAGTGGAGCCGGTCTTCCACGTCGATCAGCACATCAGCGCGCGCATCGGCGGGCAGGAGGTCCCACTTGTTGAGGACGATGATCACCGGGCTTCCAGCAGCGTCGATGCGCTCGGCGAGCCGTTGGTCTTGATGGGTGACTCCCTCTGTCGCATCGATCACCAGGAGGGCGGCGTTGGCGCTATCGATCGCCTGCAGGGCCCGGACGAGGGAGTAGTACTCCGGCGCGTCATCGACGCGGCTCTTGCGGCGCATGCCCGCGGTGTCGATGAAGCGCACCGGACCCTCCGGCGTCTCGACAACGGTGTCGATCGTGTCGCGCGTCGTTCCTGGCTGGTCGTGCACGATCGATCGTTCGTCGCCGATGAGCCGGTTGAAGAGCGTCGACTTACCCACGTTGGGCCGCCCCACGATCGCCACACCGATCTCATTTGACAGGCCGTCGCCCTCGTCGTCTTGTTCGGACTCATCGACCGGCGGGAGCGCCTTGACGACTACGTCGAGCAGGTCACCGCTCTGGCGTCCGTGGAGCGCGCTGACAGGCAAGGGCTCGCCCAATCCGAGGCGGTCGAAAGCCCAGACATCGACTTCCCGTTGCTCGGAGTCGACCTTGTTGGCGGCCATCACGACCGGCACGTCCGCCTGTTGCAGGATTCGGGCCACCCGGGCGTCCTCATCGGTCACGCCCACGCCCACGTCGACCACGAATAACACGACGTCGGCGTCACTTATCGCTTTCTCGGCCTGGCGACTCACCTTGGCATCGAGGTTCCCGCTGGCGGCCAGCCACCCCCCGGTGTCGACGATCTGGAACTGGCGTCCGGCCCACTCGGCCTTCATGACCTTGCGATCACGAGTGACGCCGGCGCGCTCTTCGACGATCGCCTCGCGCCGACCGACGATGCGGTTGACAAGGGTCGACTTTCCGACGTTGGGGCGTCCGACGACGGCGACGAGGGGAAGCTTCACGTGCTCATCGCCGGCGCGCCAAGGGCTCGGCGCAGGGCGAGACCGTCGGTGGCCAGCACCTCCACCTCGCGCGGCAGATCAGCGACCGACATGCCGTCGAGGAACTTCCCCCCGGACAGGCACACGTCTGGCAGGAGGTACCGCCCGCCGGAGGGCTGCCCGGCGAGCACCCGGGCGATGTCTTCGCCGACGAGGAGCCCGGTGACCGCAATGTTGCCTCCAAAGAAGCGGTTCTCTACGGCGAGGACGCGTACGTCGGCGCGTCCAACTTGAGCCAGCAGTGGCTCGAGCACCCGCGCCCCGTACTCACCCGTGACGATGGAGCAGTCTGCGCCGCTGACCCCTGCCGGGTGACCCTTCTTCTCGCGCGATTGAGGGCGAGGGGCTCGGTAGCCCTCGGCCGGCGCGCCATCGACCCAGGCGAAGAACCCGGGCTGCGCGCCGACGGCCGTTTCGGTTGCGCCCGTGAGTTCCTGCTCAAAGGCGCGTGCCATTCCGATCCCGTCTTCGTGCATAGGAAATCCCTCATACGCCTTCGCGCCGGGGAACTCACGACCGGCGAGGAGGTAGTACTCGTCGCCTGCGAAGGCCAGGCGCCGCCCAACGAGCCGGTCGAACGTGCGCTGCCAGTTCTCGACGGTGTCAACAACCGCCTCCGCCTCGGCGCGCGTATGCGGCCGCATGGCGGTCTCGCGGGAGTGACGGCTGACACCGAGGGGCACGACGCAAGCCGTGGCCAGCTCGGGGTACTCGTCGAGGATGCCGGCCAGGGTGTCCTCGAGCACCGCGCCGTCGTTTACGCCGGGGCACACCACGACCTGGCCATGGACCTCGATGCCGTTGTCGAGGAGGGCGCGCAACCACCGCAGGCTGGTCGCGCCGCGCCGGTTGCGCAACATGCCAGCTCGAACATCGGGATCAGTGGCGTGAATGCTCACGTTGATAGGGCTGAGCCGTTCGGTGACGACTCGCTCGAGGTCGAGCTCAGTGAATCGGGTGAGCGTTGTGTAGTTGCCGTAGAGGAATGAGAGCCGGTAGTCGTCATCCTTGACGTAGAGGCTCCTGCGCAGGCCGGGAGGAAGCTGGTGGATGAAGCAGAACTCGCAATGGTTGTCACACGTGCGTACCTGGTCGAAAAGGGCGGATTGCACCTCGGCCCCGAAGGGCTGGCCCTCGCCCTTTTCGACCGCCACATCGAAGTCGAGCCCGCCCCGGCGTATCTCGAGAGAAAGGTCGGGCTCGTCAACTAGCAGGCTCCACTCGATGACGTCGCGGGGCACACGGCCGTTGAGGGTGAGGATCTCATCGCCGGGCTGGAGGCCTGACGACTCCGCCGGCGACCCGGGCGCGACGGCAACGACCACGGTTGACGGCATCCGTCAAGGATAGGGCGCAGGGCGTCAGTAGGGTTCTGGCGTGTCAAATGGGGCGGTAACGACCGGTTCTACACGCCAGAACGTTGGTGAGGGCGTGGATCGGGTGCTACTGGCGTCGCCGCGGGGCTTCTGTGCCGGCGTCGAGATGGCCATCAAAGCCTTGGCCTGGATGGTGAAGGTTTTCGAGCCGCCCGTGTACTGCTACCACGAGATCGTTCATAACCGCCTCGTCGTCGACAGGTTTCGCCGCCTCGGGGTTGTCTTCGTCGACAGCATCGACGAGGTGCCTCCCGGTGCGCCGTTGATGCTGAGCGCCCACGGTTCCGCGCCAGAGGTCGTGGCCGCGGCGCGGGCGAGTGGCGGCTTCGTCGTCGACGCCGTCTGCCCGCTGGTGACCAAGGTGCACCACGAGGTCAAAGTGCGCGCCGGCAAGGGGTACTCGATCGTCTACGTCGGCCATGAGGGCCACGACGAGGCGGTCGGCACGATGGCGGTGGCGCCCGAATCCATCCATTTGGTGGAGTCGGAAGCCGACGTGGAAAACCTTCCAGCCCCGGATGGACCGGTCGCCCTCCTGGCCCAGACGACGCTCAGTCACCAGGACTGGTCGGGCGTGCTGGCGGCAACGCGGGAGCGCTTTCCCGAAGTGTGGATGCCGGGGCGCAGTGACCTCTGCTTCGCCACCACCAACCGCCAGTCAGCCCTCACCGAGATCGCCAAAACCGCTGACGCTATCGTCGTCATCGGCTCGGCCAACTCTTCGAACACGGTGGCCCTGGAGAAGGTGGCCCGCTCGGCCGGCTGTGACGCCGTCTACCGGGTGAACCGGGCCGACGAGCTACCCGACGACCTGTCCGGCGTGGTTGGGGTGACGGCCGGCGCGTCCGCGCCGGAGGAACTCGTACGCGAGGTCGTCGAGCGGCTCGCGCCGGCCTACGGCATCGAACTCATATCGGTGACCGACGAGGACGAGTACTTCCCCCCGCCGCGGGAACTGCGCGAGTTCTTCTCCGTGCTCGGGGCCCTGGTGGGACTGGCTCTTGGCGCGCCGCCCAGCGACGACGGCGCATTCGTCGACGATCGCCAGAAGGCAGCCAGCGAAGTGCTCGACGCGCTCAACTCCTGACGCAAGACTTCCGCTCAGGAGGCGGCTCGGGCCCTGGTCTCGGCGTCGTCGAAGAGCCTCTGAACTTCCTTTTGGAGGCGCTCCGAGAGTTCGCGCAACGTGGACCGACCGGGACTGCGACGCCCTTCCTTCAGCGGCGGCGCCTCGATCGGCGCGCCGATGATGACGTGCACCTTCACCGGACGCGGCAGGCGTTTGCCCTTCTGCAGGGCGCGCTCCGAGCCGCCGATCCCGATGGGGACGATGGGAACTCCAGTGCGCGCCGCGACATACGCCGTCCCCTCGAACAGCTCCTCGACTACCGGTCCGCTCCGACGGGTGCCCTCCGGAAACAGGACCAACGGCTCACCTTCCGCGATGACCTCGATGCAGCGCCGTAGCGCCTCCCGGTCGGCCGCGCCGCGATGCACAGGGAACGCGCCGAGCGCCGACCACAGCCGGCCGGGAAGGCCGTACTTCCACAAGGAGTCCTTGCCCATGTAGCGGAGCCGCCGGCGCGTCATCCCGGCCACGAGACCGAAGTCGATGAAGGACCTATGGACGGGCGCCACCACATACGCGCCGGACGAAGGAAGGTTCTCGAGTCCCTCGTAGGTGACGCGCCAATAGAGGCGACACACGATCAGGATGGCGCCGCGGCAGATGCGGTAGAGGATCAACGATGCCCGCTCTGGCGTTCGGTCGAGCCGAGGAGCCCGACGATCTCATCGACGATGTCGTCGACGGTTCGGCTAGTTGTGTCGATTACGACCGCGCCCTCGGCCACAACCAATGGGGACACGGCGCGCGTTGAGTCCAGCCGGTCGCGCCGGGCCACATCGGCTGCGGTCTCGTCGCGCTCGCGCCGGCGCGCCCGCTCGTCCTCGCTGGCCGTGAGATACACCTTCACGTCGGCGTCGGGGAAGACCACAGTGCCGATGTCGCGACCGTCGACGACCCCGCCACCGTGCGCCGCGATCCAATCACGCTGGCGCTGCACCAAGACCGCTCGTACTGCTGGCACCGCGGCCACAATGCTCACGACCTGGCCTACCGCCGGCATCCTGAGATCGGGATCGTCCTGATCGACGATTGCATCGCCGGCGACCTCAGCCATCTGGCTCGGTGGCGCCTGCTCGACATCGAGGCCGCGCCGTAGGGCTGCCAGCGCGACGGCGCGGTACATGGCGCCGCTGTCGAGATGCTCGAGTTCGAGGCGCGCCGCGACCGCTTCGGCCACAGTCGACTTACCCGAGCCGACAGGACCATCGATGGCTATGACCAGCATGCGCGGAGGTCATCCTCGAATGACGGATAGCTCGTGGCGACCGCGTCCCATCCCTCGATTGTCGTCGTTCCTTCCGCCGCCAACGCCGCGATAGCAAGCGACATCGCCACCCGGTGGTCGCCATGGGATCGCACCGTTGCGCCGGCAAGTGGCCCGCGCCGGACCTCCATGAGTCCCGGCCCCGGTTCTCGGACTGTTGCTCCCAACGCGGACAGCTCCCGGGTCATGGTGTCGATGCGGTCGCTCTCCTTGACTCGCAGCTCCCCCACCTCACGGAACAGCGTCGGGCCGTCAGCGACGGCCGCGGCTACCGCGAGGATCGGGACTTCGTCGATCAGGCCCGCGATCTCGTCGCCGGCAACCTCAGTCCCCCGCAATGTGTCCAGCGACGAGCGAGCAATGATGTTGGCCCGTTGCGGCCCGGTCGGGTCAATCTCCACCGCCGCGCCCATGCGTTGCAGCACGGCGACGAAGCCGGTGCGCGCCGGCCCCACGTAGACGTCCTCGATGACGATCTCGCTGTCGGGAACGATGCACGCCGCGACCGCCCAAAACGCAGCCTGAGAAGGATCGCCTGGGACATCGAGCTCGAACGGCTCCAACCGCGACCGGCGTACCCGGACCGTGTGGGCCTGGGCGTCGACGACGATGTCGGCTCCGCAGTCCGCCAGCAGTTCCTCGGTGTGAGCTCGGGTCGGCACCGGCTCACGGATGATCGTGTCGCCATCGGCGCCGAGCCCGGCGAGCAGCACGGCCGACTTGGCCTGCGCGCTGGCCACCGGTGGTGTGTAGTCGATGCCGTGCAGTCCGCCCCCGTCGATGATGAGCGGAGGAAAGCGACCGCCCTCTCGTCCTGCAACCTGCGCACCCATGAGCCGCAGCGGCTTGGCCACCCGATCCATGGGGCGGGTCGCGATCGAGGCGTCGCCACACAATTCGGTCCGCCAATCGAAGGCGGCCACGAGCCCCGAAAGCAACCGGATCGTCGTGCCCGAGTTGCCAACGTCGATGACCCCGCCGGGCTCGTGCAGAAGCGAGACGCCGCCGGTGACCGTGGTGGTTGCGCCCCCGCCGTGGGTCCCCGGCGCGCGGTCGATCGCCGCACCGAGCGACTCGATGGCGGCACCTGTTCTGGACACGTCGTCGCCCGACGAGAGCCCGCGTAGCACCGATGTCCCTTCGGCGCGCGCGGCGAGCAGCAACGCCCGGTGGGAGATCGATTTGTCGCCGGGTACGCGCAACCGCCCCCGCAACGGACGCCCCCCGGTGACTCTCAAGCTCGTCACTGCTCGAGGGGCCTGATGCTCGGACGGTAACGGCGCGCCGTCAAGGCCTCGTGAACCCGCTCACCCGCCGTCGCTTGCACGAGAAAGACAACCACACCTCTTCCGCCTTCGGGCGAATGGGCGATCTCGAGGTCGACAATGTTGACGTCCATTTCCCCGAGGAGGGTCGTCACCTCTGACAGGACACCGGGACGGTCAGGCACCGGTACCCGCACCTCGACCAGGTCACCAGTGTGGCTGACCTGATCAGGCAAGTTGGATCGCCCGACCCGGGCGCTCTCGAGCGCAGCCAGAAGGCCATCACGGTCGCTCTTGTCGACCATGTCACGTGTCGCGCCGATGACGGCCAGCAGCCGGTCGAGCGCACCCACGATGGCCTCTCGGTTCTCCGCACAGATATCGAGCCAGATCCCCGGATTCCCGGCTGCGACCCTGGTCATGTCCCGGAAACCTCCTGCGGCCAAGCGCAGCACGGCGGCGTGTTCTTCGGCTCCCTCCGATGCCAACGCCATGAGGTTGGCGGCGACGAGGTGGGGAACGTGGGACACAAGGGCAACAAGGGCATCGTGGCGTTCGGGTGGGAGGGCGACGACTTCCGCGCCCAGCGAACGCACAACCGATCGCACCGTGGTGTACGCCTCGGCGTCGGTTTCGAGCGTCGGAGTGAGCACCCAGGTCGCGCCGTCGAACAGGTCGACCTGAGCACCCTCGACACCCTCCTGTTCAGAACCCGCCATCGGGTGGCCCCCGACGAACCGGGGATCGTTGACCTCGGCGATGACCGGTGCCTTCACGCTGCCGACGTCGGTCACCGCCCCACCACTCGCCGCCAGCGCCGTGCGCGCCGCGCCGGCGATCGCCCCGACCGACGTGGCAATGAAGGTGATGTCGGCATCAAGGTCGGTTCCGATGTCGTCGAGCGCGCCGAGCTCGAGTGCCTTGGCGGCGCGCACCGGGTCAAGATCCGTTCCGTTCACGTGCCACCCGACGTCACGGAGAGCCAGCCCGATCGACCCACCGATCAGGCCCACCCCGACGATGTTCGCCCGGCCCGCTGGGCGCGGCTCAGCCGGGGAGGTCATCGCGAAGCCCTTGGGCCCCTTCCAGGTACACATGGCGAAGGTCGGACCGACTCTTGGTCGTGTTCATATGCAGCAACACTCGGATGCAGCGCGGCGTGCCGCCGTCAATCGACAACTCCCGTGCGCACAACAATGGAATGTCGCCGAAGCCAGCGGCGCGTGCCGCGGAGGCCGGGAACATTGACGTCAGGTCTTCAGTGGCAGTGAAGATGATGCTGATGATGTCGTCCTTGTCGACGTCGTTGCGCGCCAGCATCTCCTGAACCAGCGCCTGGACGCGGTCGTTCAGCTGTTCCTTGGAGTCCGACTCGACCGTGGTCGCGCCGCGCAACGCTCGTACTGCAGGGGGCACGAACGGAATCTACTGCGGCCCGCTAGGTCTGCGATGCGGCTGCTTGGCTCTGCACGCCCATGGTGAGGGTGCCGAGGTAGCCATCGCCTTCCTTGGCGAGTTTCAACGTCGAATGAGAACCGCCGATGCGGTAGATGCCGTCTTGAGCGTTCGTCGTCCGCTGGCCAGTGTGGGTGTTGTACGGCGCCGCCGAGTACACGGCATCGGAAACAGCCGGATCGAAGAAGAGCTGTCCGGTGTGCACCACCGAACCCCCGGTGTGGACCTTTACGTGAATGTGCTCGACCCGGCCCTGATACCAGCCCGGATAGATGGTGCGGAAGTCGACCTTGCCGTCCGCGCCGGCAACCTGGAGGCCCCGTAGAAACGTTCTATTGGATGAGGCAGCACCGAACCCCGAGTACTCCCCCGTCGCGTCCGCATGCCAGATGTCAACCGCCGCGCCGGAAAGCGGCTGGCAGCTGCCGGCGTCAACAACGGTGAGCACGAGGTGGAGCGGTGTCCCAGGCTTGCCCTCGGTGATGTCGCTCCGCACCGCCTCCTTGGCGATGTAGAAGGGGCCTTCGGTCATCTCGGGCGTAAGGACGCAGGCCGGCGCAGCGGTGACGCCATCGGTCACCGAGGTCATCGTGGTCGTCGGCCGTCCTGGGAGCGAGGTGGCCGTGGTCGACGTCGAATTCCCCGCTTTGGACGAGTTGCTCGAGCACGCTGCGGCCACGGCGGCGGCACCGGCCGCGCCGAGCAAGCCGAGTGCGTCGCGCCGGGTCATGCGTCGGTCACCCATCCTCAGCTACCTCCTCGCCTTCGGGGATGTCGCCCTCATCATGCAACCCACGTCTGTGAACCCGCTGGGCGCCTGCTGTGCTCGCGTTTGGAACAGCAGGTAGAGCTGTGATCGTGCCGGCCCCTTCCGGCCGTGGTCACGACGCTATGTGCAGTTCGAAACTTCAGGACTTCGCCGGAGCGACTGCCTTCTGCAGTCCCTGGACCTCGGAGTCGGTGAGCTCGCGCCACTCCCCCGGCGCCAGCCGCCTGTCCGCGAGCGGCCCGATTCGTGTGCGCACCAGGCGCGCCACCGGGTGCCCGACGGCCGCACACATCCGGCGCACCTGGCGGTTGCGACCCTCGTGGATGGCGAGGCGCAGCACACCGGGCTGCACCAGCGTGACCTTGGCCGGCGCGGTCAGGCCGTCTTCCAGATCAACCCCCTCACGGAGCCGGCGCACCTCACCGGCGGTCACCTTGCCCTCGACCTCGGCCAAGTACTCCTTCTCGACACCGAATGACGGATGGGAGAGCCGGTGAGCCAGATCGCCGTCGTTGGTGAGCAGCAGCAGACCCTCGGTGTCGGCGTCGAGGCGGCCGACGGAGAACACCCGGGGCTCGGACGGAACCAACCCGACGACAGTGGGACGGCCCTGCGGGTCGCTGGCCGTGGCCACCACACCCGCCGGCTTGTTGAGGAGGTAGTAAACGAGGCCCGGCCGCACCGACACCGGGACGCCGTCGACTGCGACCTTCGCCGTCTCGAGATCGACCCTGCGCCCAAGCACCGCGACCTCTCCGTCGACAGTGACCCGTCCTTCGGCAATGAGCTCTTCACAGACGCGCCGGCTGCCGTACCCCGCCGCGGCCAGCACCTTCTGCAGGCGCTCGCCCATGCTCAGCGCGCCGTCACTCACTCCCGTCGACTATCCCGCTGTCGGCCGCTCCGGCCGAAGCGGCGGAGGTATCGACACCCAGGCCTCGTTCTAGCGTCTCCACGACCTCGCGGCCGGGAACGAAGTCGGCCAGCGGCGGCAGCTGGCTCAGCGAGTCGAGACCCAAGCGTTCGAGGAACAACCGGGTCGTGCCGTACAGGATGGCTTGGCCCGGACCCGGGTCGCGAGCGACCTCCTCGATGAAACCACGCTGCTGGAGGGTGCGAGCTACGGCGTCGACGTTGACGCCGCGAATTGCGGCCATCTGGGCTCTCGACACTGGCTGCTTGTAGGCGACGATCGCGAGCGTCTCCAGGGCGGCGGCGGAGAGCCGCGCCGACTGACCCTCGAGGACGAACCGCTCGACGTAGGGCGCCAGATCAGGATGGCTCTGAAAGCGGTAACCACCGGCGACGCGCAAGAGCACGAAGCCCCGGTCTTCCGCCGCGTACGCGCCGGCCAGCTCGTCGCACAGCTCCTCGATGCGATCGGGGCTGAGCTCGAGCAATTGAGCCAGCAGCTGGGGGGCGACCGGTTCGTCGGCCACCATCAAGATGGCTTCGATGGCGCGCTGCGCCTCGCCTGCCATCAGGCACCGGCCCCAATCGTGGCCGTGTCGGTCGCATCGGCGCACCAGCGAATCTCGAGGTCACCGAAGTTCTCCGACTGGCCCAGGTCGACCAGCCCGCTCTTGTAGAGCTCGAGGATGGCGAGGAAGCGCACCACCACATCGATGCGGTTCGCCAGGCCTTCGGTGAGCGCCCGAAACGTGATCGGTCCTCGCGCCGGTAGCGAAGCCGAAAGCTCATCGACCACCTCACCGACGCTGATGCGGATGGGCGCGACGTGGTCGAGGTCGACGGTCGGAACTGGCTTGGGTGTCGACGCCCGGATGAAAGCGCCGTGCACGTCGGCCACCGAGACCCCGGCGAGCAGGTCGGGCACAAGGCCGAGGAACCGGGGTTCCAGTCCAGCAGTGCGGGGGGACGACATCGACGCCGCTGACGCCATCCGGGCCAGCGCATCTCCCGCATCACGAAAGGTCTTGCACTCGAGCAGTTTGGCCAGGAGGAGGTCGCGCTCCTCGTAGAGCGCGAACTCCTCGTCGATGTCAGCCTCGTCGCGACCCGGAAGCAGGCGCTTGGCCTTGAGTTCAACGAGGATGGCTGCGATCAGCAGGAACTCAGTGGCGGCGTCGAGGTCGACAACGGCCATGGCTTCTACCTCAGCCACATACGCATCGACGATGCCCGTGAGGGAGATTTCCCAGAGGTCGACCTCGTCACGGGTGATCAGATGCAGCAGGAGGTCGAACGGCCCCTCGAAGACAGCCGTCTGCACCTCATGCCCCACACAACGAGACTACTGGCGGGGATGACCCGACTGGCGTATGCCCCCGCAGCCTTTACAGTCATGCCCGTGGCGCGCGTGCTCTCCGGAATCCAACCAACTGGCGACCTCCATCTCGGCAACTACCTCGGTGCCGTGCGCCAGTGGGTCGCGGATCAACACGAGCATGATTCCTATTTCTGCGTCGTTGACCTCCACGCCCTCACCGTGCCGCGTGACCCGGGCGAGTTACGGGCCCGCACACTCGAGACGACTCTGGTGCTTGTTGCCGCCGGCATCGACCCCGACCTCTGCACCCTGTTCGTGCAGAGCCACGTCGCCGAGCACACCGGGCTGTCGTGGCTCCTGGAATGCGTCGCGAGCATGGGCGAGCTGCGGCGGATGACCCAGTTCAAGGAAAAGGCCAAGGCCGGCGAGGAGTCGGCGCGCGTCGGCCTGTTCACCTATCCAGTGCTGCAGGCGGCCGACATTTTGCTATACGACGCCGATCGGGTGCCGGTCGGTGACGAGCAGAAGCAACACCTCGAGCTCGCTCGTGATCTGGCACAGCGGTTCAACCAACGGTACGGCCAGACATTCGTCGAGCCGGAGGCCGCAGTGCCGACGGTCGCCGCCAGGGTCATGGACCTGCAGAGTCCGGACGACAAGATGTCGAAGTCGGCGGCGTCGCCCAAGGGAACGGTCCTGCTCCTCGACGAGCCTGACGCCATCGCTCGCAAGTTCCGGCGCGCCGTCACCGACCCGGGGGCATCGGTGCGTTTCGATCCCGTCCACAAGCCCGGTGTGTCCAACCTGCTGCAGATCCTCGCTGCCGCCACCGATCAGAAGCCCGAAGATTTAGTCGACAACTACAGCCAGTACGGTCCGCTCAAGGAGGATGCGGCGCAAGCCGTGATCGAACTGCTGCGACCACTCCGAGAGCGCTACACCGAGCTGGCTGCCGATCCCGACGCGGTCGAGGCCATGCTCGCCTTGGGCGCGGACAAGGCACGCGGGGTGGCGTCATTGACGCTGTCTCGGGCTCGCGATTCGGTCGGCCTCCTCCCTCCGGGATGAACAAGCGCCGCCTCAGCACGGGATTGCTCGCGGTGGGCTATGCCGCCGCGACCGCCTCAGGCGTGCACATCGTTGCCGCCATTCGCGAGCGCCAGGCCCGCGAGTTCGTCTTCTTCGAGGCTGGCACTGCCTGCGTCGTTGCCGGGCTACTGCTTCGACGCCGGCGCATCTCTGCCGCCCTCAACGCGGCCACCCTCGTCGGTACCGCGATGGCGTGGCGTCGTCAGGGACGGCTCGATGAGGCCGCCGTGCACAAGCCCGGCGACACCTAGTAGCACCAGCACGAGGCCGCCCGCGAACGCGCTCGCGGCGCGCCGACGCGACGCGTCGTGGCATGCCCGATCACGGGCTACTTCGTAGAGCGTGCCCCCGCCATCAGGCGCGCCGAGGTTGGAGATGGCCGACCCGCAATGGGCAGCTGTCGGCGCCGGGCCCGCCTGGCGGCCGAAACCTTGGAGGCGTAGTAGCGGGTCGTCACCAAAGCTGGCGTTTATCGGCAGGAACATCACCACGACAGCGATGACTACTCCGGCCAATGCGACGACCTGGCACAGCTGCCGGCTTCGAGAAGTCGCGCGGAACGGGGAGGCGGACAGAACTCAGCCTGTGGCCAGCCGGCCGATGATCTCCGGTCGGTCTTGTATGCCCCGGGCAGTCTCCAGCTCGGCGGCGAGGGCGTCGGGGTCCAGGCCGAACGCCCCCGACGGCAAGAGCACTTCCTCGTCAGCCGAACGGACCACCACACCGGAATTGACGTCGATGCTCTCGATCCATTCCCAGCGAATGAGCGTGCGATGGTCGCCCGGCCCGAATCGCGAAACGCCGTGGAGGTCGATCCGCAACAGCACCTTCGACCCGAAGCGCGAGGGCCGCATCACGTGCTCGGCCACCCTCTGCGACATCACGCACTCCAATCTAGGCGGGCTGGATGTGGTCGGGAGCGAAGCCGCCCCGGCCAGTAATGTGCCGACCATGCCTCGCAAGTCACAACGCCGTGGACGTCCGGCGTCTACCTCCGCTACTGATAGCCCGATCATCAAACTTCCACCGCAGGCCGCCGGGCCGCCGCGCCTGATCCCCCGGTCGGCAGTGTCAGGTATCGCCTGGCCGGCACTGCCCGCACCTGCCGGCGCGCTCCTGCTCGCTCTGCAATACCAGCTCGCAAAAAGCGAGCGGTGGCCTGCTCCCCAGCTCGAGGAGATGCAGTTCGAGGCGCTCCAGCGGCTCCTCGTCCACGCGGTGACCACGGTGCCGTACTACGGAGAGCACGGCGCCTACGGTGAGATTTCGACCGGCGCGCCGCTGACGCCAGAAACGTGGTCGCAGTTTCCCATTCTGACTCGCGCCGACGTGCTCGAGGCCGGCCGCACGCTTGGAAGCCGGGCGGCCCCCGCCGACCACGCGCCGCTGTATGAAACCGTCACCTCGGGAACCACCGGTGCACCTGTCCACATCATCGGCACCCGCGTCACGTCGACCCTGTGGCAAGCGATCACGCTTCGCGACCTGTCCTGGCACCCCCGAGACGTCACCGGCAAGCTCGCCGCCATCCGCGCCGAAGCTGGTGACACAATCCCGCCCGAGGGCGTCGACCTACCCGGCTGGGGTGCGGCCACCGATCTTGTCTACGACACCGGCCCTTGTGCGCTTCTGAGCATCGGCCAAGACATTCAGACCCAAGCTGATTGGCTCGTGCGCCACGATCCCGACTACCTGCTCAGCTATCCGTCGAACCTGCTCGCCCTGGCCGACCATTTCCGGTCCCAGGGACTCAAGCTCGGCAGCCTCCGGGGCGTGACCAGCTACGGGGAGGTTCTCGATCCCGAGGTGCGCGCCGCGTGCCGGGACACCTGGGGCGCCGAGGTCGTCGACATGTACAGCGCCCAGGAGGTTGGCTACATCGCGCTGCAGTGCCCCAAGGGCGAGAGCTATCACGTGCAGTCCGAGTCTGTGTACGTCGAAGTGCTCGACGACAACGGCCGGGCCTGCGCGCCGGGCGAGGTAGGGCGGGTCGTCGTCAGCACGCTCCACAACTTCGCGATGCCGCTGTTGCGCTACGAGGTCGGCGACCTGGCCGAGGTTGGCGACAGGTGCCCCTGCGGGCGCAAGCTTCCGGTACTCACTCGGCTGGCCGGCCGCCAAGAATAGTCGCGAGCGCGCTTCGAGGCGCAGTCGCTAGCGCTTCGAGGCGCAGTCGATGCACAGCGGCGCGGCCGGCTTGGCCTCCAGCCGGGCAACCGTGATCGCTTGGTGGCACTCCTCACACTCGCCGTAGGTGCCACTCTCGAGCTTTGCGAGCGCGGCGCGCACCTCGTCGAGCGATTCCTGAAGGGATTGACCCAAGACCTCGGCCTCGCCCCGCTCGGCGGTCACCTGGCTGGTATCCGCAAAGTTGTGATCGAACGACAGTGAAGCGGCGTCGCCGAACCCCAACTCAGAGAGTTGTTGGACCAGCTTCGCCTGCTCATCTTCGAGGGCGGCGCGCAGATCAGCCAGGGCCGAATCGCTTTTCACCCGGGTCACCCTACCCGTGTCCGCGCCCTCTGGCTCGCGGATGAGCGTCTTCGTAGACGCGCCGGAGCCGCTCCGTCGAAACCCTCGTGTAGATCTGCGTCGTCGAAATGGAGGCATGGCCGAGGAGTTCCTGCACCACTCGGATGTCGGCACCGTGGTCGAGCATGTGGGTCGCGCACGAGTGTCGGAGCACGTGCGGCGTCAGGACCTCGGCCAGCCCAACCTTCGCCCCGTAGCCGTGAACGATGCGCCACGCGCCCTGGCGCGACAGCCGTCCGCCCCTGGCATTGAGGAAGAGGGCCTCGGCGTCGCCTCGCCGGGCCCAGCGGGTGGGAGCCATGGCGGCGCGCCCGGCCGGTGCCAACCATTCCTTCAGGGCCCGGCGCGCCATACGCCCGACGGGTACTACCCGCTCCTTGGATCCCTTCCCGAAGGCTCGTAGCGCGCCGGCGTCGAGATCCACATCTGCGAGCGAGAGCCCCACGAGCTCGGACACCCGGAGCCCGCATCCGTAGAGCACCTCGAGGATGGCGCGGTCGCGGCGCGCCGCGGCATCGTCGCCGTTCACTGCGCCCAGCAGTTCCTCGACCTGCTCCTCACTCAAGGCCTTGGGGAGCCCTGCCGGTACCCGGGGGCGGCCGACATCGCCGGCCGGGTTGCTGGTGGCCTGGCCTTCGTCCTCGAGGAAGCCATGCAGCGCTCGGACTGATACGAGGGCACGGGCTACCGACGCCGGCGCGCGACCGGCGGCGCGCAGGAAGGCCAGGTAGTCCTCGACCACCCGCTCGGTGACGTCGTTGATCGCCAACCCGCGCCCGGTGAGGAACTCGACGTAGCTGGCCAGGTCGCGCCGGTAGGCGGCGAGGGTGTTGGGCGAGCGTCCTTTTTCGACTGCCAGCCACGACAGGAGCTCCTCGACCTCCACGGGCGTCGCAGGTCGCTCAGCGCGGTGGCTCAATCGCGCAACGCAACGAGCGGGTCGGTGAACCCCATGCCGAGCGCCTCGGCGACCGCGCTGCTCGTCAGCTGGCGACGGGCGGTGTTGACGCCACGCAGTAGTGCTGGGTCCCGGACAACAGCGCCCGGCACGCTGTGCTCCGCCAGCTCAACCACGTAGGGGAGCGTCGCCGCGGTGAGGGCGTACGTCGACGTGTGGGGCACCGCGCCGGGCACGTTGCCGACCGCGTAGTGCAGCACGCCGTAGCGCTCATAGACGGGGTCGGCGTGGCTCGTCTCATGCACCGTCTCGACGCAGCCGCCCTGGTCGACGGCGAGGTCAACGACGACCGCGCCGCGCTTCATCGTTCGCACCATGGCCTCAGTGACGAGCACCGGCGCGCGACCGCCGGCGACCAGGACCGCGCCGATCACCAGGTCGGCCTCGGCCACGGCGCGCTCGATGGCGCCGCGGTTCGAGGCGAGGGTCATGATCCGACCCTTGTGAATCTGGTCGACGAAGCGAAGGCGGTCGAGGTTCTTGTCGAAAAGCAGCACCTCGGCCTCCATACCTTGGGCGATCCAGGCTGCGTTCCAACCGACGTTGCCGGCGCCAAGCACGACGACTCTGGCCGGCCGGACACCCGGCGCGCCGCCGAGCAGGACTCCCCTGCCACCTTGCTCTCGTTCGAGAAAGTGGGCGCCGATCTGGGGCGCCATGCGGCCGGCTACCTCGCTCATCGGCGCGAGCAACGGGAGGCCTCCGTCGTCGGTCTGGACAGTTTCGTAGGCGATCCCCGCAGTGCCGGCGGCGAGAAGTGCATGCGCCACGGCCGGGTAGGCGGCCAAATGGAGATAGGTGAACAAGACCTGGTCGGAACGTAGGTAGGCGAACTCGGCGGCCTGCGGCTCCTTCACCTTGACGACGAGATGGGCGCTCCACGCTCCGGCGGCATCGACGACGCGGGCCCCGACTGCGGCGTACTCGTCGTCGTGGATCGAGGAGTCATCACCGGCGCCCCGCTCCACCAGCACGTCATGTTCATGGGCAACCAGTTCCCGCGCGCCGTCAGGAGTCAGGGCGACCCGGTGCTCACCCTTCTTCGTCTCAGTTGGAACCCCGACAATCACGCGCGCAGCATGTCACGGGCGAGGCTGAGACCGATGATGGACTTGGCGTCGATTAGCGCTCCGGTGGTGATGAGGCCGGGTACGTCGGCGAGAGCGATCCGCTCGATAGCCATGTGTTGTTCCTCGATGCCCTGGGCCGCCCTCGCCGTCTCGCTGAGGTCGAGGCCCATGAAGACGAAGGAATGCTCGTCGCAGAAGCCGGGTGAGTTGTAGAACTCGGCCAGCTTGACGAGCTTGCCGGCGCGCATGCCGATCTCCTCTTCGAGCTCCCGGCGCGCCAAGGTCTCTACGTCCTCACCTTCCACATCGCGCTTGCCGGCCGGAATCTCGAGCAGCTCACGGTCGACGGCGGCGCGGTACTGGCGCACCATGATGACGGTCGTGCCGTTGTCGACCACTGGCACCACCGACACCGCGCCGGGATGGTGGACGATGTCGCGCTCGAACGTCTCACCGGAAGGGTCGGCGAACGTCGCTTCGGCAACCGTGATCAGCGCGCCCTCGAAGACGGCGCGCTCGTCGAGCTTGCGAAATATCTCCCGCTCTCGGCCGCTCGGGCCGCCTCCGTTCAGGGTCGCGCCGGCGCGGGCTCGGTGACGGGCTCGGACACCCGGGGCGCGTGTAGTGGCGGCACGTCGAGTAGCCGAGGCACCCGCCGCTCGGCATGGTCGAGCGCGGCGCCGACGAACTGACGGAATAATGGATGAGGACGGTCGGGCCGGCTCTTGAACTCGGGGTGGGCCTGGGTGCCGACCCAGAACGGGTGGCCATCGAGCTCGACGAACTCGACTAGGCGGTCGTCGGGTGAGGTACCCACGGCGCGCAGGCCGGCGTCGTCGAGGCGCCGCCGGTAGCGGGGGTTGAACTCGTAGCGGTGGCGGTGGCGTTCGTACACAATGGTCTCGTCGTAGGCCTTGGCGACAAGGCTGTCGGGCCGAAGGCGCGCCGGATAAACGCCCAATCGCATGGTGCCTCCAATGTCGACGACCTCACGCTGTTCATCCATCAGGTCGATCACCGGATGGGGCGTCTGGCTGTCGAACTCCGAAGAGTTGGCGCCGGCGAGGCCCAACACATTGCGAGCGAAGTCGATGACCATTGTCTGCAGCCCCAGGCACAGTCCGAAACAGGGAATGCCATGCTCACGGGCGTACCCGGCGGCCGCGATCTTCCCTTCGATGCCCCGCAGCCCGAACCCGCCCGGGATCACCAGACCGTCGATTTCGTGGAGGCGGCCCTCGGCCAGCAGCCCCTCGACGTCCTCGGCTTGGACCCAGTCGATATCGATCTTGGCGCCGTGATCGAACCCGCCGTGGCGAAGGGCTTCGACAACGGACAGGTACGCGTCGGGTAGGACGACGTACTTGCCGATGATGCCGATGCGGACGCGTCGGTCGGCGGCTTCGATGCGGTCGATCATCGCCTGCCAGACACGCAGGTCGGGCTCATGCGACGCCTCGTCGAATCGGAGTAGCCGGCAGACGTACCGATCGAGTCCTTCGTCGTGGAGGACGAGGGGAATCTCGTAGAGGTTACGGGCGTCGACCGCGCTGACGACCGCCTCTTCGGGTACGTCGCAGAGATTCGAGATCTTCGTCTTCAAGCCTTCCGACAACGGACGGTCGCTGCGGCACACGATGACGTCGGGCTGAATGCCCCGGCTGCGCAACTCGGTGACCGAGTGCTGTGTGGGCTTGGTCTTCTGCTCTCCCGACGGTCCGATGAACGGCACCAAAGTGACGTGGAGGTAGCAGACGTTGTCACGACCGACGTCCTTGCGGAACTGGCGGATGGCCTCGAGGAACGGGAGGATCTCGATGTCGCCGACGGTGCCGCCCACCTCGGTGATGACGACATCGACGTCTTCGGTCGCCACCCGCAGGATGCGTTCTTTGATCTCGTTGGTGATGTGGGGGATCACCTGCACCGTGCCACCGTTGTAGAGGCCCCGGCGCTCCTTCTTCAGCACCGACGAGTAGATCGACCCCGTCGTGGCGTTGGAGTCGCGCTTCAGGTTCTCGTCGATGAAGCGCTCGTAGTGCCCGAGGTCGAGATCGGTCTCCCCGCCGTCCTCGGTGACGAACACCTCGCCGTGCTGGAAGGGGTTCATCGTGCCGGGGTCGACGTTGATATAGGGGTCGAGCTTCTGCATCGTGACCCGGAGTCCCCTGCTCTTCAGCAGTCGGCCCAGGGACGAGGCGGTGAGGCCCTTGCCCAATGAGCTGGCCACCCCGCCCGTCACGAAGATGTGCTTCGCCACGGATTGGCAGCTTATCTCAGCCCGGCGCGCCCCCAGCGGATCGGATCAGGAAGTGTCGCCTCCGAGGACAGCGGCCGCTTTGTCGATGGAGCGCCGGGCCCTCGTCAACCGACGCTCCGTCGCGGCCGCGCCCGCGCCGTCCTCACCGGCATCGACCGCTTCGCGAAGATGCACCAGGGCCAGGTCGGCCAGTTCCTCGGAGATCGTTTCAAGTCGCGATCGGATGTCATCGAGCTGCTCGGACATGGCCGGTAGCCTACGTTCAGTGTCCACCGTCGTACCCGAGGCGCCCGAGCGCGAATGGGTGTCCTTCGAGGACGCCGTCGAGCACCGCACCTGGGTCTTCGACGTGACCTTTCTCACCAGTCGCTGGTCATGCATCTTCGGCGCCGGTTGCCAGGGCGTGCTCACCGGTCCGGCCCCGGAGCTGGTGCAGGGATGCTGCTCCTACGGCGCCCACTTCACCGAGGCCGATGACGTGGAGCGAGTCTTGGCCGCCGCGGACACCCTCGACGCAACCGACTGGCAGTTCCGGCGCGAGGGTCGCAGCCGCGGCGTCGTGAAGAAGCTCCGCAGCGGTGAAACGGTCACCCGGCTCGTGCAGGGCGCGTGCGTCTTTCTGAACCGCCCGGAGTTCGAGGGCGGCGCGGGGTGCGCGTTGCATCGCGCCGCCCTCCGGCGCGATGTCCAGCCCATGGATCTGAAGCCAAACGTGTGCTGGCAACTGCCGCTACGGCGCGACGATCGCGACGATGCAGAGGGGCATGTCACCTCGACGGTGACCGAGTGGGGCCGCCAGCACTGGGGCGGGGGCGGCGAGGAGTTCCACTGGTGGTGCACGGAAGCGCCGGAGGCTTTCATTGGCGCCGACCCTGTCTATCGGTCGATGGGCGCCGAGCTCATCGGACTGGTCGGCGCCGACGTCTACGCCCGGCTGGTCGCCTACCTCGAGATCAAGATGAGCCAGCGCCAGCTGCTACCGCATCCTGTGGTGCGGAAACGCTAAGAGGTCTCTTCCTCTTCCTCGGTTGAGGCTTCGTCCTCAACCGCCAGGCACCACGATGCGTGCTCGTCGTCCGGCGCGGCACCGCACTCGGCACACGGCTCAGCCGCGACCTCGTTGTTGCGCTTGAGCGCACGCGCTTCTTCGAAGCGGCGGTGGCGTCCCTTCTTCACGTGGGTACTCCTGGTTCCGACTGACGAGGCGAGTGTACCTGACTACGGTTCTCGAACATGGGAGACGACCTCGACGTCAACGCCATGATCGAGCGGTTCCGAGAACGGGCCCAGGCGGTGAAGAAACGGGGGATGCCGCCCATCGAAGGTGCCGACCGCCGCCGCTTCATCGAACGCATGCAGCTCGATTTTCAGGACTTCGCCATGCTCGGCGACGCCACCGGCGCGGTAGACGACGGCGTCCTCACGCTGCGGATCGACCTCCGCCCCCCCGAACCCCGAACTGGTGAAACCTAACGGGGCGGCACGCTCGGCTCGATCGGTTGGGACGCCAGGTCGAGCGGGGCGACTGTCGCAAGGGCGGTTAACGCCTCTTCGGTTGGCAGGTTCGTCTGCGCGCTGACGACGACACCGCGGACGGTGAATTGCACGGTGAGAAGGTCGATACTCGCGTTGGCGGGGCCCATTCGGTGCGGCTCGGGCGGCGCCCTTGGGCCGTCGCCCGAGCGGAGGTCGTAGACGCAGCTGCGAGAGTTCTGTGGGCGACCTTATCTCGAGGGTCTCGCCCACCAGTTGATCGTCCATGGGTGGACCGTCCCTCAAACGCCGGCCCACGGACTGCGTGGCGGCGTCGGGTCCTTCCCCCGCGTGAGATGGCAACGGCAGCCCGACGCCGGCGCCGACGTAGCGGCGCTACTCCTGGTAACAAGGCAGGACGATGACCATGCGGGGGGACCGGATCAGGCCGTCGGGCACCGGGATTGCGCAGGGACCGAATCATGACGACGCCGTCACTGCCAACCCGCAGACGCTAATGAATCGAGTGGCGTGCGATGAGGGGAGGAGAAGCGTTGTCGCCTGAACTGCTCAAGGTGATCGAAGACGACCACGAAGCGTTAGCGGCGTTCGCCAAGGGAGATCCCGAGCCGAAGAAGCGGCTCTATTCTCGGGCAGACGACGCCACGCTCGCCAACCCTCTCGGTCCGCCGGTACGGGGCTGG
>DATLEI010000087.1:0-35599 GCA_035525375.1 Acidimicrobiales bacterium | reverse complement strand
AGCGGTCTCATCTGACATCGCGGCGACAGTTGTTGGGCTGGCGACGCCGGGTCTCTGGCGAATGGTCGCCATCTCCATGATCGGGGGGCTCCTCGCCACGACGTTCGCTATCGGTATCGCCTATTACGGCGCGGTACTCGCGGTCCGACTCGGCCTCGATCCCGACAACCACGGCATCCCGCTGATTACTTCCTCGATGGACTTGATTGGGGCCTTTGCTCTGATCCTCGCCGTCGTCCTTGTGGGACTCCCGTGAGGCGGCATCCTGAGCAGCCCGGCCTGGAGGACCGGTAGGGTGGGACGTTCGATGGAAGCCAGGCCCCGGAACCTGAAGACGATGCTCTCGGAGGCCAAGGACACGGCCGAGTTGATGGTCGACCTTGGTTATGCCGCCGTCTACTTCGGCGACGCCGCCATGGCCGAAGAGGTGTACGAGCTCGAGGAGAAGCTTGCCGAGCTCGGTCATGACATGCGCGCCGTGTGCGTGTTGGCGGCCCGGTCGCCACGCGATGCCGACGCCATGGCGTCGGTACTACAGGTGGTTGGGGCGATCGAGCGCATCGGCTACGCGGCCGTCGACATCGGCCGCATTGTCACCCACCGTCTTGGAATTCCCCGGTCGCTGATTGCCGACCTCTCCAAAGCGGAGGAGATTTCGCACCGTGTCCGCGTGCGCGAGGGCTCGCAAATGGCCCATCGAGCGCTGGCCGACCTCGAGCTGCCTGTCGAAGTGGGCATGACCGTCGTCGCTATTCGCCGTGACCGTGAGTGGATCAACGAGGTGGAGGGCGACGAGGTGTTGCTCCCCGGCGACGTTCTCTTCTTGCAAGGCGCGCCGGCCGGCGTCGCTGAGCTCCGGGCATTGGCGGGCGCGCCGGAGTGGTCACCGCCCGAACCGGCTGAAGAAGTCGAGGTCTCCGACCTCGATCGGGCGATCGACGTACTGGTGGAGATGAAGAACATCTCCGAGGTGGCTGTAGGTCTGGCGTACTCAGCTCTCGTGCTGCGTGACCAAGGGCTGGCCGCCGAGGTGAGTCATCTCGAGGATCGCCTCGACGAGATGAAGGAGCGGCTGGAACTCTGGGTGCTGCGCGCCGCTCAGGAGCATCTCGACCCTTCGCCCCTGCGAGGACTCATGCATCTCGCCCAGGCGGCCGAGGAGATCGGCGACGCCGCCCAGCAGATGGTCTGGCTGGTCGAGGAGCAGGAGGAGCTGCACCCGATCCTGGCGATCGCGCTCGGCGACGCCGAGGAAGTCGTCGTGCGAGTGCCAGTGGCGCCGGGATCACCTGCCGAAGGCGGTTCCCTGGCCGAGTTGCGGGTCGAAACCGAGACTGGCTTCTACCTCCTGGCGATCCGTCGAGGTGGGCGTTACCTCTACCGGCCGCGCCCGACTGTCGTACTGCAGCGCGACGACGAGTTGATCGCCACCGGCCCCGACGAGGGACACCGCCTGCTGGCCGAGCTCTGTGGGTACAGGCTCATCGAGGACGAGGAGACCGGCGAGGACGAACTCGTTCCGTCGGCTTCAGCGCGCCGCTGACGGCGCGCCTATCACAGCCAGCCCTTTCGCTTGAAGTACCCGTAGCCGAGGAGCGCGATCACGACCATCAGGCCGAGCGCGTACACGTAGCCGTACTGCCAGTCGAGTTCGGGCATGTGCTTGAAGTTCATGCCATAGACGCCGGCGACGAGCGCGGAGCCCAGGAGAATCGCGCCCCACGACGTCATCTTCTTCATGACCCGGTTCATGTTGTTCGAGACCATGGCGAAATGAGCGGAGACGATGTTGGAGAGGATCTCTCGCTGGCTGTCGAGCGAGTCATATGCCCGCTGCACGTGGTCGTACACATCCTGAAGGTGGGTTTTCGCCTCGTCGTCGATCCACTCCAAGCGGTTCTCGTGCAGGCGGGTCAACACGTCTCGGAGTGGGCTGACCGATCGGCGGAGCCCCAGCATCTTTCGTTGCTGCGCGAAGAGCTCCTGGTGCATCTTCCGTTCGTCGCGGATGCCCTCCGTAAAGACGTCCTCCTCGAGAACCTCCAGTTCGTCCTCCCAACGATCGATGGTTTCGAGGTACTCGTCGACGATCTTGTCGAGCAGCACATAGAGCAGGAAGCCACTTGTGTGTTGTTCAGGACGAGCCTGGTCAAAACGACTTCGACCGCTGTCGATCGACCAAGCCGGACCCCTGTCATCACTCTCGCGCACAGTAATGAGCCAGTTCGGGGCCGCGAAGAAGTCGATCTCCTCACCTGAAGTGTCATGGGCAACGAGGAATGAGTGATCGCCGTACCCGTCGAGCTTCGGTCGCTGGTGGCGCTTCACGACGTCTTCAATGGCGAGCGGATGGAGAGCGAACTGCTCTTGGAGGCATTGCAATTCCTCTTCGGTGGGATCGGCGACATCGACCCAGAGCACCTGATCGGGACTGTTCGGGACAGAGCCGGAGATGTCGTTGCTGTCGACGTCACTGATCTCAGCGCCGCGGTACAGCCGCGCCGTGATCACGGCGTGAGCGTCCCCACCGCGCGCCGCACCTGATCCTGGCGTTCGGCGACGCTGCCGGTGAGGGTCTCGTACGCGACGTCTTGGGTCTCCAGCAAGCCGACGATCCGCCGGTCGATGTCGGCCTGGAAATCGGTGTCGTCGGGCCGTAGGCCGTCGAGCACGATCGGAAACTCGACCGGCAGGTAGAAGACACTGTCGTAACGCGCCCGCAGATCGAGGACCGCAATCTCTCGGGATTCCCGCCAGAGATGATTCTCCTTGCGCTCGGTGTCGTTGTGCTCCATCACCCAGTCGGCGTAGGCGAGCACGTCATAGATCGACCGATCGGCCACGAACCGCTCGTGCACCTGCTCGGCCCGCCACTGCTTGAGGAAGATGAGCGTCTCCGTCTCCGCGGTCGCAGTCTGGTCGAGCGGAAACCCGAGCTCGACCACCTCCCGTGCCACCTCAGGAAGCAACGGATAGTCCCATTCCCGCGCGAACAGGTTGGCCAATGTCGTCTTGCCGGTCGAAAATGAACCTACGAAAGCGATTTTCACGCGGGACAGTCTGCCCGCCCTGGGCGGATAGGTTGAGGACCATGTCATTGCCGAGGGAAAGGTTGTGCTTGCTGGCCGTCCACGCGCACCCTGACGACGAGGCGTCGAAGGGTGCCGCGACCGTGCATCGCTACCACTCCGAGGGTGTGCACACGGTGCTCGTCTGCTGCACCGGCGGGGAGGCGGGAGAGATTCTCAACCCGGCCATGGACCGTCCGGAGATCCGCGAGAACCTGCACGAAGTGCGAATGGAAGAGCTCAAGCGGTCGACTGAGGTCATCGGGTACGACGACGTCGTCATGCTCGGCTACCGAGACTCGGGTATGCCCGACACACCCGAGAACGACGACCCTGCCTGCTTCGCACGCGCAGACCTCTCGGAGGCCGTGGGGCGGCTGGTGGAGGTCATCCGGCGCGCGCGGCCGCAGGTGATCATCACCTACGCCGACGACCAGGAGGGCTACCCGCACCCTGACCACCTCAGGGTGCACGACATCAGCGTCGTGGCCTTCGATGCCGCCGGCGATCCTGATGTCTATCCGGACGCGGGGGGGCCGTGGCAGGCCTCGAAGCTGTACTACTCGGCTTGGTCGCGGGCCCGCCTTCTCGCCATGCACGAGACATTTCTCGAATTGGGAATGGAATCGCCGTTCGATGAGAAATGGTTTGACCGACCCCACATGGACGACCGCATCACTACCCGGATCGACGTGTCCGACCTCGACAGCATCCGGCGCGCTGCGCTACTCGCTCATGCGACCCAGATCGATCCTGAGTCACCGTTCTGGGGCTTCAGCCTTCCCCCCGACAAGGTCGTGTACGGAACCGACGACTACATCCGGGCCCGGAGCCTGGTCGACGCCCCGACCCCAGAGGAAGACCTGTTTGCCGGAGTGCGCGAGCGCGTACGATCCTCTGCCGGCCCCGACCGCGCTGGCACCAACTCGGAGGAGCAGTGATGGCGAAGTATCTGACTCAGGAGTGGCTCGACGAGGGCCGTGAGCTGGCTACGGAGTTTCCGGAGCGTCCTGGCGCGACGGCGCGAATGCAGTACCACGTGACCGGCGCTCCTGAGGGTGATGTGAAGTACTTCTGGGTCGTCGAGGATGGCAAGCTGTTGGAATCGACGCTGGGCGAGGACCCCGACGCCGAGTTCACCCTCACCCTCACCTACGAGGACAGCGTCAAGATCCAAAAAGGCGAGCTGGGCGCCAATGCCGCCTTCATGCAGGGCCGGATGAAGGTCGGCGGCAACATGGGCAAGCTGATGAGCCTCTTGCCGCTCACCCAGGCGCCCGAGTACCGGGCGATCATGCAGAAAGTGAATGCGGTCACTGAGTACTAGCCTGAGCCTTCCCGCTCATCCGCTTCGTACAGCAGCCACGAAGTAGATGCAGTGCCTGTGACCGATCTCCGCGACGCGAGCGACGGCGCCCTTGTGGTCGCCATCGGCCGCTGGCGCGAGGAGGCCCTTGCGGAGGCCTACCGGCGCCATGCCGGAGCCGTGTTCGCGCTGTCACGGCGCCTGCTCGTCGATCGGCAGATGGCCGAGGAGGTTCTCCAGGAGGTCTTCCTCCGACTGTGGAACCAGCCCGATCGCTTTGACCCTGAACGAGGATCCTTGCGTGCCTACCTGCTGGCCCAGACGCATGGCCGCTCCGTCGACATGCTGCGCTCCGAGACTTCCCGCCGACGGCGCGAGGAGCGGGATGCACGTGAACGGGCCGAGAGCGTGATCGACATCGAACGGGAGGTCATCGAGCTGTCGATGTCCGAACAGGTCAAGGACGTCGTGGCCACTTTGCCGGTCGATGAGCGGCGCGCCATTGAACTGGCCTACTTCGGCGGCCACACCTACCGTCAGGTCGCAGTCATGCTGGATGAGCCCGAAGGCACCGTGAAGAGCCGGATCCGGTCCGGCCTGCGCCGGATGCGCGATGGCCTCGTCGCCGCCGGCCTGAGCCCCGGTGGGCAGAACGGGATGGGAGTGTCATGGGCGGAGAACTAAGCCACGCCGAGGTCACCGAATTGCTGGGCGTCTACGCCCTCGACGCAGTCGACGCAGCCGAGAGTGCGGCGGTCCTCGCCCACCTTCGGAACTGCCTTCAGTGCCAAATCGAGGTGGCCGAGCACCGCGAGGTTGCCGCATTTCTGGCGCCCGCCACGAGCGCCGCCCCCGAACGCCTGTGGGACCAGATCGCAGAGTCCCTGGAGGAGGCCCCGCCGCCCCTGGAGCTCTCCAATGTCCGCCAGCTCGGTAGCGGACGCCGGTCCGGCGGGAAGATCACCACGTTCGCCGCGGCCGCCGCGGCCATTGCTGCGGTTGCCGTGATCGGGGTTCTCGGCCTCAAGGTGTCGGACGATTCACGCCGCATCGACCAGATGGCCGGTGGCACCTACGGCACCCAGCTCAACCGAGCGACGAGCGCAGCGCTGGCCGATCCGAGAGCTCGCCTCGTTGACCTGCGGTCATCCGGAGACGACGTGTCGGCCCAGGCTGTCGTCCTTCCAGACGGCACGGGCTACGTGGTGAAGAACAACCTGCCTGCACTCGACGCCCGGCACACCTACCAATTGTGGGCCGTAGTGGGCGACAGCAAGATTTCGGTCGGAGTTCTCGGACCCGATCCGGGCCCCACCGGATTCAAGGCCGCCGGCGACGTGTCGGCGTTTGCGATCACTGAGGAGGCCGCAGGTGGCGTCGTCGCCTCCGACCAGTCCCCTGTGGTGGTCGGCCGCCTCAGCTAGCGCGTTGGAGCTCGCGGAGGGCGCGGTAGCCGACGAGGCTGACGCCGGCTCGCTGGGCCAGGGAACGTAGCGTCGTGTGCCCCGTAACGAGATCGTGGTCGTCGACTCTCGCCGCCCAGTCCGGAGCAAGCGCCCGCAGTTCGGGCGTGTCAACGGCCGGATGGACCCGCACCTCGCTCACGCCCGGAGGCAGCTCGCTGAGAGCCCGCTCGACTGTGCGGCGGCTGCCCACATGGGTCATGCGGACGACGTGGTCAGGAAAAAGAACCCCCTCCTCTCCTGCTAGCTGCCGGAAGGGAAACCCAACCGTGCGTTCCGATGATGCCGAACCCAGGCGCAACGGGAGCCCGAAATCGACCGCCATCTCGAGGTAGACGTCGAAGAACTCGGGGCGAAGCTCGAGTGGGCCCATATGCGAATCGAGGTGGCTGACGTCGAATCCCCACAAGATGGCGCGCTCGATCTGGGCCCTGCACTCCCGCCGGACCTCGTCGATGTCGGCGTGATCCCACAGATCTTGGATGGTGCGCGGGAACCCACCGTCGCCATCGAGAAGTGACGGCGCGTGGGTGATCGGGCCCCAGCGGTACAACTCGTGTTCTGCGTTGAGCGTGAGGTGCACTCCGACGTCTTCACCGAGGTAGCGCGCCGCGGCTTCGCGGGCCCACGGACAGGGAACCATGAGGCTGGCGCTGGTGGCCACGCCGTCTCGCAACGCTTCGTAGATGCCGACATTCGCAGAGTGGCTCGAGCCCAGGTCGTCGCAGTTCACGATGAGCAACCGGGCATCGGGCGAATACCCCAGCCGTTCCACCACCGACGTCACAGGCCCGACCGTAGCGTGCGGGCATCAGCGACCGGGGCAGCGGCTCCAAAGTCCTCGGCCGGCATCTCTCGCTTCAGCGGCCGCGCCGACGAACTCGGCGGTGTGGGCGACGTTGGGCGGATACGTATAGGCAGAGGCGTAGCCATCGTTGACGAGGGAAAGGTTGACAAAGAGGTTGTCGGAGGCCCTGTAGACGTAGGCGAGCAACCGTCCGTAGCGATCGCGCAACTCCACGTCGCGAACGAGCTTCACGCCCGAGCCGGGGGGGAGCAGCGTTTTCATGCGTGCCGAGGCCTCGAGCGCGAAACACTCCACCGGCGTGTTGGGCTTGACGGATTCTGGCGTGTCGATCCCGATCAGCCGTACGCGCTCGTTCCTGCCGCTGATGAGCACCACGATGGTGTCGCCGTCGACGATCCGCACAACCTTGAGCTCCTGTTCGCCTGGGTTCGCGCCCTCGCGACGCGGAGCAGCTGGCGGGGCGGCACACCCAGCAGTCATAGCGGCGACGACCAGGGGTATGACGAACGACAGACAGAGTGAACGACGGCGACGCACGCGCACCTCCAAAACGAGATAGCAGGAGAGGAGAGTGGCGGCCTCAGCCGCGAGTGATGCCCAATTGTAGGAGATCAGTCATGCCGCTTGCTGTGTGGAAGGGCCCGAAAGGGCACGACGAGCTTGTTCTAGGCCTTGGCGGCCCAGGGCGCGCGTGCGCTCGTCGAGGCGCCAGGGTTCTGGCTGGGCCTCAGGCGCGCCGGCGCCGGCCGAGGTGTCGAGAAGCGCTAACTGTTCCACGCCACCAGGATGACAGGGCGGTGTGACATAAATGCCATGTTCCCGTGGGGTAACTGACGCCGCTACGGAGCAGGATTCGCTAGGGTGGCGAAAGAAAGTTCTAAAAGGTTCTCGTTCAGGTGACGATGGTTCTTCTGAAGGGTAGTGAGGGAACAGGCCCGGCCGACTCGGCGTTGGAGAATGTGATGACTGAGATTCTCGACAGCGACACGATTGACCCGATCGATGCGGATCAGCCCGTGCAGGACCCGATCAACCAGGCCTTGGAGATTATCGACAGGAGTCTGGGCACGCTCCACCAGCGGGAGCTTGTCTCGGCGGCGGAGATGTCCGACATCCTGCTCGACATGCGCTCCCTCCTGTCCACCGAGGCCGACCCAGCCGACGAGCTGCAGGAAGCCGTCCGCTAAACCTCGTTCTCGCTGCTGCTGACTGGCGACAGAGGTAGGACGCGTCGACCGACTATTCCTAGGCCGACGCCGATGGCGATCCCGGCGACGACGTCGGATGCGTGGTGAGCTCGGACGTACACTCGACTAAAGGCCACGACGGGCGCCACGACGAAGTACACCGGCCAAAGCGGGTCATTCTCTGACAGCAGCATCGCGCCGGTGAAAGCCGACGTCGCGTGGCCGCTCGGAAAGCTGCTGGTGCGGGGACGGCGTAGCGGCAACGGGTGCTCGGTTTGCCAGACAGGGCGGCGCCGGCGAAACAACGACTTCACGACGCCATTGATGAGGACGGATTCGATGGCCATGCCGGTGACGACCCGGCGCGCAACACCTTGGCCCTGTCGGGATCGTACGGCACGTAGGGCGGCGAACAGCATCCAGATGAGCCCGAACTCGCCCAGCTCCGAAGCGGTGTAGAAGATGCGATCCGCCACGGGGCGGCCGCGGAGCCTGTCGAACTTGATGTCGACGAAGCGGTCGAAGTCTCGGATTTGCTCCTTCACGCCAGGGATGCTGTCAGCTCCGCCGGGCTCGAGGGCGGCTTCCCGCCGAAGGCGGGACAGTAGGCGTGAAAAGCGCACCAATCGCACAGTCGGGATGGTCGGGGACGGAAGTCTTCCTGTTCACAGGCCCGCTCTACTGCCGACCAGATCGCCAGTGCTCGTTGCCGAAGGCCCCTGATGGACTGGTCGGACGGTTGAGCGATGATCGCCACTGGCTCGCTGAGATAGAGCAATTGGATCTTGGCCGGGCGCACGCCGAGCACCTGCTCGCACAGAAAGGCGTAGAAGTGCACGCCGCCCAGCCGGCCCTGTTCGTAGGCGACCCCCGGAACCGACCCCGTCTTGTAGTCGGTGATCACAAGCCCGCCGTCGGCGTCGAGTTCGAGACGGTCGATCACACCTCGTAGCCGGAGCGTGCCGACCCTGGCTTCCATCATCAGCTCCAGGCCGATGGGGTTGATGGCCGCAGGGTTTTCGAGTCTGAAGTAGTTGCGGAGAAGAGACTCGGCGTCGGCTGCGAACTCGGCCTCGGCGGCTGCATCGAGCCCCAGGTCGATGAACTCGGTGTCTAACTGCATTTCGTCACGAGCCCGGTCGAGGCACGCGAGGGCGTCAGTCATCGTGCGGCGCTCGGGCGGGGCGCAAAACAACAGTTCCAGCGCCCGGTGGACGAGGGTGCCCTTGGTTGCAGGCGGTGACGGAGGTTCGGGAAGCCTGTCGATCGCTGAGAGTCGGAATGCCAGCCCACAGTCTTTGAATGACGACACCTTCGACGGCGAGAGCGTGGTCGGGAGTGGAAGTGCCATCTCCGACAAATTACAAGGGTGGTATGACACTGTCAGGGACCGAACGCTCGAAGCACGGCGTCGGCAACTGTTCTCGGGTCTTCGAGCGGACCGAAGTGGCCTAAGCCGGGAAACTCCGCCAGCGAGCCCTTCGGCAGGGCCGCCGCCTGAGCTTCGACGATCTCGCGCTCGAGCGCCCCCCGCTCGGTACCGCGCGCGACCGCGACCGGGCAGGTGACGCGGCCGAGCCCTCCGAAGGCGTCGTTCGCGGCGCCTTGCAGGTAGATCTGGGCCTCAACCTCCGGCGCACAGCGCAGGCCGACGGTGCCGTCGTCTCGGATGGCGAATCCGTCAACGACGTATGCCCGCAAGACGCTGTCGTCGAGCCACGAGAAGGGAGGTTTTGACGCGTAGTTGTCGTAAGCGTCGGCGCGGGTGGGGAACGTGGCGCGCCGGCGCCGGGCGCCTTCGGCCAGCTGTTGGGCCCGCGGTCGGGCCGCGCCGGGATCGGGCCAGAGAATCGGCTCGAAGCAAAATGCGGACTGGAGGAGTTCAGGGCTTCGCGCTGCGGCCATCAGCAGGGCCGCCCCCCCGGACGAATGGCCGAATCCGTAGACCGGGGCGTCGCCGAAGGCCACGGCCGCGATCACGTCATCAGCGAGTCCCGACCATTGGAAGTCGATGTCGAGCGGCGTCCGCGACTCGCCGTGACCCCTGAAGTCGATGGCCCAGGAGTGGAAACGTTCCCTCAGGTGCTCCGCCAGCGGCGCGAATACTCGACCGTGAAAACCGGTCGCATGGGCCAGCAATAGCGGGGGACCAGTGCCACCAAGATCGTGGAGGGCAACGACGACTCCGTCCGTAGACGGGACGAGCATCATTCGCGGTCCAGCTCCAGCCGTTCCTGGCGAGGCTCGGGACTTGGTCTCAGCAAATCTTCCTCTTCGGTCGGAGGCTCCGCTCCCTGCAAGAGGGCCGCCAGCTGCGCGCCGTTGATGACGGCCTGATCGCGGTAGCAGTTGTTCATCAGGACATGGACTTCCCTGGCGGACGCGGCCAGCTCCCCGATCTTCGGCACCCACTCCTCGAGCTCGGTCCGGCTGTAGAGGTAGCGGAATCGGAGCGCCGCGGTCGGGGTGTTCTGTTCCCACGTCTCGGAGTTGCGGCCGTGGAAGCGCACGACGGCAAGCTCGGACGTAACCGCGACGACTGGAGGAACGGACGAGGGGAAGCCAGCGGGCTCGTCGACACAGACGAAGGCCAAGTCCTGGGACTCGAGGAATTCGAAGGTGCGTTCACACTCGTCGCCCTCGAGCCATCGTCCGTTGCGGAACTCCACGCAGAGCGAGAAATCCGGCAACCGCTGGCGGGCCTCTCGAAGCTGCTCGCGGTTCGCCTCCTTGGGCCCGAACCATCTCGGGTACTGGAGAAGTATGGCGCCGAGCTTCCCCGCCGACTGCAGCGGCATCAGGGCATGGCGGAACCGATCCCACACCTCGTCCAGCGCGCCGGCGCTGAGGTGCTTGGGATAGAGGCGCCGCTTGTCGCGATGTTCGGGGCTCACCTCGTTTTGCAAGTCGGGCCACAGCGAGTGGGGAAACGTCGGGTGGCCAGTCAAGAGGGAGTAGGCCTTGACGTTCATCGTGAAGCCCGAAGGTGTGCGCTCGACCCACGACGTCGCTAGTTCGGGCGTGGGTGGGAAGTAGTACGTGCTGTCGGTCTCGACGAGCGGGAACTGGCTTGCGTAATGAGCCAGACGCTCAGCCGCGGTCATCGACCGGCGCGGGTACCAATCGGTCTCCTTGACCAAGGTGGCGTCGGTCCACGAGCAGGTGCCGACCCGCACTTTTGCGCCGTCGATGTCAATCGTTGGTGCCAACGTCGTCGGTGGGCTGCTCGGGTCAGCCACTTGCGTATGCGCCTGGTGTGCTGAGCGCGCCGCGATGCCATCGCTCTGGGGTCACCGCCAATGCCCGGGGGTAGTCCTCGAACAGCCAGCGCGCGAAATTGTGCCGGGTCCACCGGGTGGCGCCCGCCACCCGGATCGCGACGCGGGCACCTTTGCGGTGACTCAGGGCCCGCCCGAGCAGCACTGACATCCGATGGTCGGCAAACAGCTCGCGCCGGACCGCGTTCTCGTAGCGGCTGGCCGCGCCGGTCGCCCTGGCGGGCCCGGCAGCAATGATGGCCTCGGCGGCACGCTCGCCGGTCAAGAGGGCCTGGGCGATTCCCTCGCCGGTGAGCGCGTCGGTGGCGCAGGCGGCATCGCCTACGAACAGCGCCCTCCCGCCGGCAGCCGTCAGCGGCACGCTGTCGATACGCGCCGGGATGGGCCAGGCCTTGTGCGGCGCCTCCGGGTGGGCGCCGGGGCCGAGGACGTCCCGTATATGGGACCGGGCCAGCAGGTCGGGCCACATCGCCTTCATCTCTCGAACCGGAATTCCGGCCGACCTCAAAATGCCGAAGCCGACGTTGGCCCGGCCGCCCGGTAGCGGGAACGACCACGCATAGCCCGGGAGTAGGTCGGCGTCGAACCACACCCACATGCTCGATGCCAGAGGGCCGACGCCGGAGAAGTACTGGCGGAAGGCGTGCCAATCGCCGAGGTAGCCCGGCTGGTTGGCACCCAGGGCATGTCGAAGCGGCGACCAGGCGCCGTCAGCGCCGATGGCGTACGGAGCAACGATCGGCTCCATCCCGTCGACGTCGAGCTGGACGGCGCTCCCTTCAGCGATGGGGGTCGCGCCGGTGAGCGCGTGGCCGTCGAGCACCTTGGCCCCCTCAGCCCGAGCCACGTCGAGCAGGGCCGCGTCGAGTTCGGTTCTCGTGGCGATTGCGGCGAAAACGCCTGGCCCGGGAAGCGGAAACCGCACCGAGTGGCCTGATGGGCCCCGCACCCACACGTCGTCGACCGGCTGCCATGACGGGACGCCGTCGGGTCGGAGGCCAAGCCTTTCCAGGTGACGGAGGGCGGCAGCGGTAAGTCCATCGCCGCAACACTTGTCGCGAGGAAATCGAGCCTTGTCGAGGACGACGACATCGCGTCCAGCCCGGGCCAGGGTGATGGCGGCGGCGGCACCGGCCGGGCCGCCGCCCACGACGGCAACGTCGGCGTCGAGCACGGCACGAGGTTACGGCACGACGCTCAGCTACGGACCCACGGCGCGTCCCGGCTACCTTCTCGGGATGCCCAGAGCCTTGATCACCGGAATTACCGGCCAAGACGGCCGTTACATGGCCCAGCTCCTTGTCGACAAGGGCTATGACGTCTTCGGCATGGTGCGGGGCCAGGCCAACCCCAAGATCCAGATGGTGCAGGAGGAGACGCCGCAGCTGGAGATCATCGAGGGCGACCTTCAAGACCTGTCGTCGATGATCGGTGTCGTCGAGCAGGTTCAGCCTGACGAGGTCTACAACCTCGGGGCGATCAGCTTTGTCGCCCTCTCGTTCCGCCAGCCCGAGCTGACCGCTGACATCACCGGCCTTGGCGTGCTTCGCATCCTGGAAGCGATCCGGGTCGTGGGCGGTACCCAGGACAACCGGATCCGCTTCTACCAGGCCTCATCTTCGGAGATGTTCGGCAAGGTGCGGGAGACACCGCAGACCGAGAGCACACCATTCCACCCTCGCTCGCCCTATGGCGCGGCCAAGGTGTTCGGCCACTACACGACCGTGAACTACCGCGAGGCCTATGGCCTCTACGCGGTGTCCGGGATCTGCTTCAACCACGAGAGTCCGCGCCGGGGCTTGGAATTCGTGAGCCGCAAGATCACCAACGCCGTGGCGCGGATCAAGCTGGGGCTGCAGGACAATGTGACGCTCGGCAATCTCGACGCGGCCCGCGACTGGGGTTACGCCGGCGACTTCACCGAGGCGATGTGGATGATGCTGCAGCAGGACGAGCCCGACGACTACGTGATTGCGACGGGCGAGACCCATACGATCCGAGAGTTGCTCGAGCTGTCATTCGCCGCCGCAGGCATCGATGACTGGAAGGACCTGGTTAAGCACGACGAGCGTTTCGAGCGACCGGCGGAGGTCGACATACTCACCGGCGACGCCACCAAGGCGCGCAAGGTCATGGGCTGGGATCCCAAGGTCAGCTTCCCCGAGCTGGTCGACATGATGGTGCGCTCCGATCTCCAGATCGAAGCGGCGCGCACCCCCAAACTGACCTAACTAGCCGATTCGTTGCGCTCAGAGTGTCGTGATCTGAGCGGAAGTTGCCAGGATCACAACAGTTTGAGTGCAAACAACCAGTTGGGCTGGTGCCCGGGGACTTAGAGGTACTGGCCCACGGCGCGCGCCGGCTCGACGAGTTCGAGCGTCTCCAGCTCGCCGCGCAGGGCGTACAGCTCCGCCAGTGTTGCGCCGTCGGGGCCAATCCCGTTGAGGTGTCCGAGCCAGGTCGCAGCTTCGTTGCGAGGCAGACGCCCCACCTCCATGCGCGCCAGGCACCGTCCGGGACGGGTCACGGCCGGATGGAGCTGCGCGAGGTCCTCGTTCGTCGTGATGCCGATCAGCACCTTGAGACCTTGGCCCAAGAGGCCATCGGTGAGGTTGAGGAGGCGCGATAGTGACTGGCCGGCCGTCGCTTTGGCCTCGCCCCGAATGAGCTCGTCACAATCTTCGACGAGCAGGAGGCGCCAACGTCCCGGCTTGTGGTCGTCGTCGTTTTGGCCCAGCGCGACCTCCATGAGGTACGTGGGGTCGTGGAAGAGCCTTTCAGGGTCGAGGACGCAGTCGACTGTGCACCACCGGCGCCAAGCGTGGCCGAGGGCGCGAAGGATCGTCGTCTTGCCCGTGCCCGGCGGCCCGTGCAGCAGGACCATACGACCGGGCAGGTTTTCGCCGTCCATGCCCATAAGGCGGTCGGCTGCCTCGGCTACAACTGACGAGTAGTTCCGGCGGATCGACGCCCAGGGCTCGATCTCGATCGATCGGACTGACCGCCTGGAGCCGCGACCCGTGAGGCTCCAGAAGCCCATGGCAACTGACTCGTCCTCAGCCGGAGGCGGTGCCGCCGCCCCTTTCGTCGCCTGGGCGAGCACCCGGCGCGCGACCTTGTCGGTCTTGGCGGTGACCGTCAGGTAGGCGCTCTTGTCGTTCCAGCGGGTCACGAGCAGGGTCCAGCCCTTCCCGGTGGCCAGCATGGAGGTTCTGCCGTTGGTGCGAGAACGGCGAAGCGGCTTGGCCCCGGGCGGGAGGAGCGAGGCTTCGCGCCTTACCCGATTGACCCGTTGCGAGCGGGCATATGGCTGGTTGCCCGCGATGAAAGGCCCGAGGGACATCGTGTTGATGACGTCACCCGGGTCGTCAGCCTCGTCCAGCTGGACGAAGAACGGGAGGGGTTCGAGAGAGTCCATGGTCGTAGGTGAGGCAGGAGAGCCACGCCGTCATGGTGCCTGGTTCCAACTGGTATTGCTCGGATTTTCAAGACTGATGGCTGCGGGTTCGACCGGCGTTTAGCCGGTGTTCTGGAGGCCGGCTGCTATCCCGTTCACCGTTAGAAGCAGGGCGCGCCGGAGTTCAACATCAGGGTCGGCGCAGCTGCGGAGGCGGGCGAGCAAACCGACCTGGAGGCGGCACAGGGGGTCGAGGGCGTCACGCCGTACAGCCAGTGCATGGCGCAGATCTGGATCGCGCTCGAGCAGTTCACGCTGGCCCGTGACTCGTAGAAGCTCCTCAACCGTGCGCTCGTACTCCTTGGTGATGGTGGTGAAGAAATGGTGCAGAGACGGGTCGACGAGGCGCTCGACGTAGCGCGCCGCTATCGACAGGTCGGTCTTGGCCAGTGTCATCTCCACGTTGGACAGGAACGTGCGGAAGAAGTGCCACTCCTTGCGCATGTCGGTGAGGGTGTCGCCATGGCCGGCGGCGCGCGCCGCCGCAAGGCCCGAGCCGAGCCCGAACCAACCGGGGAGGATCTGACGTGACTGGGTCCAGCCGAATACCCAAGGGATGGCGCGTAGGTCGCCAATGCTCGCGTCACCACCCGGTCGGGAGGCGGGTCGGGACCCGATGTTGAGCGCGGCCAGTTCATCTACGGGCGTTGAGGTATGGAAGTACTCGACCAGCCCGGGGGTCGACACCAGGCCGGTATACGCGTCGCCAGCCGCGGCCGAGACGGTGTCCATCGTCGCGTCCCAGACATCGAGCAGTTCGAGAGGCTGGCGAGACACCACGTGCAGCACCGACGCCTCGAGGACGGCGGCCAGCGTCAGTTCGAGGTTGTGGCGCGCGCGCGCCGGTAGCCCGTACTTGGCTGAGATCACTTCACCCTGTTCGGTCACCTTTATGGCGCCTTCGAGTGTGCCGAAAGGCTGGGCCAGGATCGCTTCGTGGGCAGGGCCGCCGCCTCGCGACGCGGTGCCACCTCGGCCATGGGACAGGCGCAGCACCACGCCATGAGAGTGGGCGACGTCACGCAACCGGCGCTGAGCCCTGTGCAGTTCCCATTGCGACGTCGTGATGCCAGCGTCCTTGTTGGAGTCGGAGTAGCCGAGCATCACCTCTTGGAGGTCGTCACGGACGGCTACCAATCGCCTGTAGCCGGGGTCGGATAAGAGGCCGTCGAGGATCTCGCCGGCGGCGCGTATGGCTGTCATCGTCTCGAGAAGGGGGACAAACCCGATTCGGGCGACACCCAAAGGGACATCGACGAGGCCTGCCTCGCGCGCCAAGACCACCGCGCCCATCACGTCGTCGGCGCTCTCGGTGTGGGAGAGGATGCAACTTTCGACGGCGTCGTTACCGAAACGGTCGAGGGCGGCGGCGACTGTCGTGAAGAGGCTGAGTACGGCGGCCTCGTCCCCGTCGAGGCGTGCCGCTGGGGCCATCAGTGGCCGCCGGCTGACGAGCTCGGCGGATAGCACCGCGTGACGTCGCTGCGGATTGAGGTCGCGGTAGGGAGCCGGTGCGTGCCCGAAGTGATCCACCAGCGATGCCACGACGGCGTCGAGGCGAGCAGCATGCTCCCGCACGTCCATGGTGGCGAGATGGAAACCAAAGGTTGACGCCATGCGTATGGCTCGCCGTAATGTGCCGCGCGCGAGCAGTTCGCCCCGGTTGGCGAACAACGACTCCTCCATCTGGGCCAGATCGGAGAGGAGCTCAGCCGATGACCGGTAGGCCTTTTCGCCGGCTGGAGCAATGCCGGCGCGCGCCGCGTCGCGGGCGGCCGTGAGGCGGGCGCGGATGTAGGCGCACTTGAGGCGGTAGGGCTCCGTCGCATAGGCGCGGCCAGCCCAGCCGTGAACCTCGGGTAGCAGGGAGCGGTCGCGCTCCAGTCCCTCGGCCAGCCCAATGGAGACATCAACAACCCTGGTTGAGCTGGCGAGCACGCGGGCCACCCCGTCGACCGCCCCGATCAGGTCGTCGAGCGCGTGTTCGTGCTGTGCGCTGAGCGCGGCGAGCGTGACGCGGGGCGTGACCTTCGGATTGCCGTCGCGGTCACCGCCGACCCACGTTCCGAATCGCACCGGACGGGCAGTCGTCGGAAGTTCGATCCCCAGCCGCGCCAGCTCGAGCTCGAGGTCTTCGAGCAGGTCGGGCACGACCTCGGTCACGAGATCGTCGAGATGCCATAGAAGCGTGCCCGCCTCTTCCTCGGGTTCTGGCGCCTCGTCGCGCAGCTCGTCGGTCTGCCACAAGACGTCGACGAACTCGGCTAATCGGCGATTGGTCCTGGATTCGTCCGCCGACGAACGAAGGGGATCAGATCGGCGGTGCAGAAGGCCCGCGACGTCACGAAGTGTTCTCAGCAGCGATCGCCGTACCGCCTCGGTCGGGTGCGCAGTGAAGACTGGCCGGAGCTCTAGGCGAGACACGACCGCGGTCAGCAGTGTCGGGTCGACGTCGGCGGCGATGATGCGGTCGACGGTTTCGTGCAGCCAGGTGGGCTTTCGAGAACTGACCCTACCGAGGGCTTCCACCTGTCGGACTTGCTGGCCCAGATTGGCGAGATGGAACCAGACGGTGAACGCCCGCACGAGGCGAGTCGCCGTCGGCACGTCGATCTGGGCCAGTAGCTCCTCGAGTTCGGCCGACCGGTCCGCGGCGGTGAGGGTGTGCACCCGTTCGACGAGACTGGCCAACTCCGGACCTTCCTGGCGCACAAGGGTCTCGGCCAGAAGGGCAGCAAGCGGTCCGGAGTCGTCCTCGTCGGTTCCGCCTCCCGCAAGCAGATCAGCGGCCCTGCTCGGCAAGACCTCCATCAGGCCAGTCGGGTGAGCTCGACGGACACGTTCATGGTCGTCGCCGGCGCGCCGTGGTAAATGCCCTTCAACGGAGCCACGTCGCCGTAGTCGCGGCCGCGCCCGACGACGACGTGTCGCTCGCCGACCGGGCGGCCGTGAGTCGGATCGACTCCCCACCACTCGCCGGCCCACGCCTCCACCCACGCGTGGCTCTCCCCAATGGCGGTCGTGCCGATGCTGGCGTCAGACGACGGGTGTAGGTAGCCCGAGACATAGCGCGCCGGAATGCCGATGCCACGCAAAACCGCGAGTACGAGATGGGTGTAGTCCTGACACACTCCAGTGCCACCCGTGAGGGCATCGGCCGCGGTACTGGTTACCTCGGTGCTGCCCTTTTTGTAGGTCAGCCGGGCACGTACCCACTCGACCGCGCCGTCGACGGCTGCTTGGGGTGTGGATAGCGCGGCCAGACGCGGAAGCAGATCAGTCATCTCGTCGTAGTGCGACAAGTCGGGGACGCGAGCTGTCGGGGCCAGCAGTTCGGAGAAGCTGTCGGCGACCTCGGGGCGGCAGAGGTCGTCCCACGAAGCGACCGGCCGGTCGGTCTCGGGGCTCAATGTCTCCACCACGGACTCGCCGACGACGGACAGCTCGGTGTGGCGCACATGCACGTCGAAGGCGTCGACGAGCGTTCCCCAGTAGTCCCAGTAGCGGTAGGTCGGGACGCCGGGATTGACCGTCACCGAGGTCTCCAACGTCACCTGCCGGTGCGTCGACAGTGGCGTCACCCGAGCTTCGTTGTACGACGAGCTGACCTCGCCTGCGTAGTGGTATCCCGAGGTATGGCGAATCTCCAATCGCCAACTGATGTCGCTCACGCCCCCATCACCTCCTCCCGCTGCCATTCGACCGCGGCGGTGTGGCGGAAGAATCGCCTTCCGACAGCTTCGCCGGCCTCAGCGCAGGCCTTCTGCAATGCCCGGAGGTGCTGTGGGAGGTCAGCGAGCAGTTCGCTGACATGGGCGAACTCGAGCTCGTTGCGAGCTCGACCGAGGATGCGGCGCGCTTCGTCTTCGGTTCCCGAGCGGCCCGCGCTCGGACCCAACTCCGCGAGACAGCGCTCGGCATCGCCGATCGCGTAGAAGGCCGACCGCGGGAAGAGCCGGTCAAGGAGTAGGAACTCGGCGGCAGACGACGAATCGACGCCGCGCCGGTACGTACGCAGGAAGGCCTCATGGGCCGAGCAACTGCGAAGCGTCGTGACCCAGTCGGGCGAGGCGTCAGGGTGACCGAAGGCGGTGAGGACTAGGCGCGCCGTCATGTCGACCCGCTCGAGACTGCGGCCAAGGACGAGAAAGCGCCAGCCGTCGTCGCGCGGCATCGTCGACTCGGCCAGCCCGGCCATGATCGCGGCGCGCTCCTTGACGAACTGGAAGAACGGGTGCGGGCCGACGCTGGCCGCGTTACGCGCCTGGGCGCCAAGGTCGTTGTAGGTGGCGTTTAGGCACTCCCACATCTCGGAGGAAAGCGCCTCCCTGGCGCCGCGAGCGTTCTCGCGCGCCGCCATGAGCGAGCCAACGATCGCGCAGGCGTCGCCGGCGTCGAAGGCCAGAATTTGCACCACTCGGGTCGCGTCGAGGTTGCCGTCGGGGACCGGCACGCCCATGACACTCAGTAGCGCCCGGCACTCGGCCTCCTCTTCGACGTTGGGGTCTTCGAGAATCCGGTGCACGTGAACGTCGAGGATGCGCGCCGTGTCCTCGGCGCGCTCGACGTAGCGACCGACCCAATACAGCGATTCGGCGATGCGACTCAGCACGGCGCCTCGTTCTGTTGCTGTTGCTGTTGCTGAGCGGCTTGGGCGACCGGGGGCCCGGGCTCGGGACGGGGTCCGGTCGTCGACGGCTCCGGCGCGTACTCGGCGCGGGCCCGGCGCGCCGCAGGCGGTCTGGGCAAGCGGTCGCCGGAGCCGGCCAGAACCCACGTGTCCTTGCTCCCACCGCCGCGACTCGAGTTCACGATGAGGCTGCCCTCGTCGAGCGCCACTCGGGTCAGCCCTCCGGGGACGACCCAGACCCTGTCGCCGTCGTTCACCGCGAACGGGCGGAGATCGAGGTGCCGGGGCTGCAACCGCCCGCCGGCACGAGTCGGCGCGGTGGAGAGCTCGACGACCTCCTGTGCGATCCAGCCTCGCGGATTGGCGAGCAGGTCGCGCCGGACCTTGGCCAGCTCTTCGTCGGTTGCCTGGCGCCCGATCACCAGCCCCTTGCCCCCCGACCCATCCACCGGCTTGAGGACGAGTTGGTCGAGGCGGTCGAGGGCGTGAGCGCGTTCGTCGTGGTCGTCGAGGCGGTAGGTGGTGACGTTCGGGAGCAGGGGTTGCTCGCCGAGGTAGTACTCGATCATCGCGGGCACATAGGTGTACAGCAGCTTGTCGTCGGCCACGCCGTTGCCCACGGCGTTGGCGATGGTGACGTTGCCGGCGCGCGCCGCGTTGAGAATGCCCGGACACCCCAGGGCTGAATGCGACCTGAACTGCAGCGGGTCGAGGAACTCGTCATCGACGCGCCGGTAGACAACGTCAACTCGTTGCTCGCCGGTGGTGCTGCGCATCGAGACGACGTTGCCGCGGCAGACGAGATCGCGGCCTTCAACCAGTTCAACGCCCATCTGGCGGGCGAGGAACGTGTGCTCGAAGTACGCCGAGTTGTAGACGCCCGGGGTGAGGACGACCACGGTGGGGTCGGCGGCGCCCGGCGGGGCCGCGGCGCGCAACGCCTCGAGCAGGCGCGCCGGGTACCCGTCGACGGGGCGAACACGGTGGCTGGCAAACAGTTCCGGAAAGACCCTCGACATCGTGCGCCGATTCTCCACGACATAGGAAATCCCTGAAGGCGTGCGCACGTTGTCTTCCAGCACACAGAAGCGACCGTCGCGTCCGCGCACGAGGTCGATGCCCGCGACATGGATCCGTACGCCGTTGGGCGGGTTGATGCCTGATGCTGGCCGTTGGAAATGGGTGGAGGTCATGACCACGCTGTTGGGCACGACGCCATCGCGCAGAATCGCCCCCGCCTGGTAGACGTCGGCGAGAAAGGCCTCGAGCGCTCGGACCCGTTGGGCCACGCCCGTCTCGACTAGAGACCATTCGTTGGGATCGAGGATGCGCGGCACCAGATCCAGGGGAAATGGTCGTTCCTCACCCGAGAACGAGAAGGTGATGCCCTGGTCACGAAAGGCGCGGTCGCGCGCCGCGCATCGCTCGTCGAGGTCGTGCTCAGACAGCGATTGCAGAGACTCGAAGAGCGCGGCGCACGACGGTCGAGGCACGTTCGGGGCCTCGAACATCTCGTCGAACGTCGAAGGCCGGTAGTCGTCGAGAAGGTCCCCCACACACCCATCGTTAGCAGCCCGGTGTTTCGTCGTCGTTACACGAGGTAGGTTCGCCAGTGTCGCCATGGCGAAATCGGCGCGTGCTGGCCCTAGTTCTGGCCGGAATCCTGGCCGTTGGAGTCACCTTCCTGGCCTTCCAAGTCCTCACCGGAGGCGGGGGCGATTCCGCCATCACCGCTGCCTGCAAGTCCGAGACGGCAGACCTGCGGAAGGCTGAAGACCGCTATCAGGACATGACGCAGCAATATGGCGACATCACCGAGCTGCAGGTAGCCGGATTCGCCTCGACTCCCGTCTACCACGACGTTGTGAGGCCAGCTGGCGAGCGGTATCTCATCGTGGTCAAAGATGCCCGCTGCGGCGCACCTGGCCACCAGGTAGGGGAGACCCCCACCGACTACTAGCCACGCACGGCGGCGCGCCGCAGCGACGGCGCGCCGCGCGGGCTACTTAGGCCATGTACTTGTTCGCGAGGGCGGAGCAGACCGTGTCGGTGATCGCCTTGGTGACCAGGTACGGGTCGCAGTTGGCGTTCGGCCGGCGATCTTCGATGTAGCCACCCTTGTCGACCTCGACCTGCCAGGGGATCCGCACCGACGCACCTCGGTTGGAGACGCCGTAGGTGAACTCGTTCCACGGAGCGGTCTCGTGCAGTCCGGTGAGGCGAGCTTCCACGCCGAAGCCGTACTGGTGGATGTGTTCCATGTACCTTTCACCCAGCGCTTCGCAAGCCGCGATGATCGGGTCGTAGCCCTCTCGCATCGCTTTGGTCGAGAAGTTGGTGTGCGCGCCGGCGCCGTTCCAGTCACCCTTGACTGGCTTCGGGTCGAGGGTCGCCGAGATGTTGAACTTCTCAGCCGTGCGGTAGAGCAACCACCGAGCGACCCAGAGGTGGTCGGAGACGTCGAGGGGACTGCCGGGGCCGATCTGGAACTCCCACTGACCAGGCATGACCTCGGCGTTGATGCCCGAGATGAGTAGTCCAGCGTCGAGGCACGCCTGGAGGTGCTCCTCAACAGCAGGGCGCCCAAAGATTTCATCCGCGCCGACGCCGCAGTAGTAGCCACCCTGGGGAGCCGGAAAGCCACCAATCGGGAAACCGAGCGGGCGGGCCCCGTCAAAGAATGTGTACTCCTGCTCGATGCCGAACCACGGCTCCTGGGCAGCGTACTTGTCCGATACCTCGCGAAGCGCGGCCCGCGTATTCGTCGGGTGCGGCGTCATGTCGGTGAGCAATACCTCACACAGCACGAGCACGTCGTTGCCACCCCGCACTGGGTCGGGACAGGTGAACACGGGCTGGAGAACACAGTCGGAGGCGCTGCCCGGAGCCTGGTTGGTCGACGATCCGTCGAACCCCCAGATGGGCAGCTCTGCACCGTCGTCGAGGATCTTGGTCTTCGACCGAATCTTGGCTGTCGGCTCGGTGCCGTCGATCCAGATGTACTCCGCTTTGTACGCCACGTTTCTCCTCTTGGGCTTGTTGGTCCTGGACGAAAGCCGAGCTCTGCTCGCCCGGCGCTTGGATCCCTACTAGTCAGCCGCATCGGCATTGCCGAATCAGGTCAGGATTGTGAACGGAATGTGAACCGTGACCGGGTGACCGAGCAGGTTACTCAACAAATCGGCTGCAGGAGGGAACCCGTCGCCTTGTCGGCGGTGGGATATTGAGTCGGTGAGCCTGGTCGCAGCTGCCCAAACCAACGCCGGTCTGGTCTTCATCGAGCTGGGTGCCATTGGGGTCATGCTCGCAGTCCTGGCCCGGCTGGCGGGACGCCTCAGAATCACCGCGATACCGCTGTACCTGGTTGCCGGGCTGGCTTTCGGCAGAGGCGGGATCGCTCCTCTCGACGTCAGTGCTGACTTTCTCGAGCTTGCCTCAGAGATCGGGGTGCTGTTGCTCCTGCTGACGCTCGGCTTGGAGTACACGGCCGAGGAGTTGCGCCAGGGCCTCCGGTCCGGAGCCACCCCCGGAGCTGTGGATGCCATCGTGAACTTCTGTCCCGGCTTCGTTGCAGGACTCATTCTCGGCTGGGGGCCGACCGTTGCGGTGCTTCTTGGAGGGGTGACCTGGGTCAGTTCCTCGGGCGTCGCGTCAAAGGTGCTCAGTGACCTCGATCGCCTCGAATGCCCGGAGACGCCTGCGATTCTCAACCTTCTGGTGATCGAAGATCTGGCGATGGCTGCCTACCTTCCGGTCGTCGCCGCGGTTGTGGCCGGTCAGGACTTGGGTGCGACAGTCACCACTGTTGCGATTGCGCTTGTCGCGGTGGCCCTGATACTCGCGGTTGCACTGCGCTGGGGACACCACCTGAGTCGGGTGCTGGCGGGAGGCTCCGACGAGGCCCTCTTGCTGGCGGTGTTCGGACTCACACTCCTGGTTGGCGGCCTCGCCCAAGAGATCCATGTGTCTGCCGCCATCGGGGCCTTTCTCATCGGCCTGGCCCTTTCCGGGCCGACGCAGGCGCGGGTCGGGCCGCTGATCGAACCGCTACGCGACCTTTTCGCGGCGACCTTCTTCCTGTTCTTCTCGTTTCAGATTGACCCAACCGACCTTGTTGGGGTCGTGGTTCCAGCGACAGTGCTCGCGCTGCTCACTATTGCCGGCAAGCTGATCTCGGGGCGGGCCGCCGCCAGATCGCTTGGGGTCGGTGAGCGAGGCTGGCGCCGAGCGGGTGCCACGCTCATCGCCCATGGTGAGTTTTCAATCGTTATCGCCAGTCTCGGTGCGTCACTGAAGTACGGACCGGAGCTGGGTGCCCTTGCCGCTGCGTACGTATTGCTAACCGCGTTGATCGGACCACTGGCAGCGAAGTACGCCGACCGAATACCGGCGCGCCAGCACACCTGAGCGCCCACGCCAATATAATAAGACTCGTTCCCATTTCTCCTCGGAGGCGCTCGTTGCGCTCGGCAATAGCTCTCATGGTTGTCGGCGTGCTCGCGATAACGGCGTGCGGTGGCGACGGCGCGGCGACGGCGGATCGCGACCGACCAAAGGTGATTGCTGGCTTCTATCCCCTGGCCGAAGCGGCCCGCCGGATTGGCGGAGACCGGATCACGGTTACGAATCTCACTGCGGCGGGTTCAGAGCCTCATGACCTCGAGCTCACCCCGGAAGATGTGGACGAGATCGAGGAAGCAACGGTGGTGCTGTACTTCGGCAAGGGTTTCCAACCGGCGGTAGCGAAGGCTGCGTCCCGAGCCGAAGGAAGAGCGATCGACGTACTGAATGCCGAGTCTGGGCTCATTCAGGATAATGAGAACGAGGGAGGCGAGAAGGGCACCGATCCCCATGTGTGGCTCGACCCCACGCTGATGAAGCGAATCGTCGAGCAGGTTAGGGACACGCTGGCAACTGTCGACCCGGCGAATCGTGCCGGCTACGAAGCGAGTGCTGCCAACTACGCCTCAGAACTCGACGCCCTCGATGCTGCTTACGAACAGGGCCTCTCGCAATGTGTTCGGAAGGTCATCGTCACATCTCACGCTGCCTTCGGCTATCTGGCGCGCCGCTACGGCCTGATCCAGGATTCAATCGCAGGGCTGGATCCGGAGTCGGAGCCCGACCCGAGGCGGCTCGCCGCCCTTGCGGACAAGGTGAAGGCCGAGGGCGTCACAACCATCTTTTCGGAGTCGCTGGTGTCGCCAAAAGTCGCCGACACTTTGGCCCGAGAGGCCGGCACCCGGACGGCTGTTCTCAACCCCATCGAGGGACTAAGCGAGGACGAGCAGCGGAAGGGTGAGACCTACGTGTCGATCATGCGCCGGAACCTCGAGGTCCTTCGCCGGGCACTCGGATGTCAGTGAGGCCGCCCACTACGCTCGGAACTGTTCTCATTCCGAATAGTGATCCGATGTCTACTGACTCCAAGCCAGCGGCAATTGACGTCGATGCTGTCTCCTTCTCCTACGGCAGGGAGGCAGTGCTCGACGCTGTGTCACTACGGGTCGGTGCCGGTGAGTTCGTAGCCTTGGCCGGGCCGAACGGCTCCGGGAAGTCGACGCTGGTGCGCGTCATCTTGGGCCTAGCGCATCCCGCGAGTGGTTCCGTCCGAATACTGGGGTCCCCAACCGGGGCGCTGCACGAGCGATGGCGGATCGGTTACGTGCCGCAACGCCCACCGGTGATCGAAGGTGTGCCCGTCACGATCAGAGAGGCTGTCGCGTCTGGACGTGTCGCGCGCCGCGGGTGGCGGAGGCGACTGGGAGCAGACGACTACACAGAGGTTGACCACGCGCTGGCGTCGGTCGCCCTTGATCATCTGGCTGACTCCAAGCTGTCCGAGCTGAGCGGTGGCCAGCAACAGCGGGCTTTCATCGCCAGAGCGCTCGTCAACCAACCCGACCTCCTGGTCCTCGACGAACCGGTCGCAGGCGTTGACGCTGAGTCCCAAGAACGATTTCGCGCCTCCCTCGTACACATGGTTCGTAACCACGGCACCGCGGTGTTGCTGGTATCCCACGAGTTGGGAGCGGTCGCGAATGACCTCGATCGGCTCCTTGTCCTGCGCCGGGGCAGTCTCGTGTTCGATGGAACGCCAGCGGAGATGGTGGCAACGGGTGTCAGTCTTGGCGTCCACCACGAAGACTTGCCGCTGTGGCTCGAGGGTCTGGGCTGAACGTTGCTCCTAGCGCTTCCGCTTCCATGGCCATTCGACCGCGAGTACATGCAGCTGGCGCTGGCCGCCGGTGTGATGGTCGGCGCTTGTGCTCCGCTTGTAGGGACGTTCCTCGTGCAGAAGCGGTTAGCGCTCATGGGCGACGGCATCGGCCATGTTGCGTTCGCGGGGGTTGCGGGTGGCTTACTGATCGGCGTCAGCCCTCTTTGGACAGCGCTCCTGGTGGCTGTCGCCGGCGCGATCGGCATCGAGTGGTTGCGCCTCCGCCATCAGGCTTCCGGCGATCTCGCACTGGCTGTCTTTTTCTACTCCGGCATCGCCGGGGGGGTCGTTCTTACCGGTTTGGCTGGTTCTCTCAACGCAGGAGTGCTCACCTACTTGTTTGGCTCCATACTGACCGTCTCTGATACTGACACCGCCTGGATCGCTGGCCTCGGGGTAGCCGTTGTAGCCGTAATCCTCCTGCTATGGCGACCATTGCTGTCCGTGATTCTCGATGAGGACGCGGCGCGGGTCTCCGGCTTGCCCGTAGATGCCCTGAGTCTCGGCCTCGCAGCTCTCGCAGCCGTGACTGTCGTCGCTGCCATGAGGATCGTTGGTGTGCTGTTGGTCGCGGCGCTGATGGTGTTGCCGGTCGGCAGCGCCCAGCGGATGGCTCGCTCGTTCCGGTCGACTCTTGCGTGGGCCGTTGCGGTGGGTGTCGGTTGCGTCGTCGCCGGGTTGGTTCTCGCTCGTGTGGCGGGACTGGCGGCCGGCGCGACCATCGTGCTCCTATCAGCCGCGATGTTCGTCGTCACCGCGTCCGCAGGGCGTCTACTGCCCAGACAATAGGAACGCGCAGCTACGAGGAGGCTTTATGGCGATTTGCAACCATCTGGACCAGACTGAAGACGTCGCGCCGTCGTCGTCGGGATGCGAGGACTGTCTCGCCTCCGGAACCCAGGACTGGGTGCATCTGCGGATGTGTCAGGCCTGCGGCCACATTGGTTGTTGTGACAACTCGCCGGGTCGCCATGGAACCAAGCACTATGTCTCGACCGAGCACCCGATCATTCGATCCTACGAGCCGGGCGAAGACTGGTTCTGGTGTTACGTGGACGAAGTCATGTTCGAGCTCGAAGGCGCGCCGCCCGCTGCCTCCCACCCCTAGCGAACGTTCAGCCTCGGGCCGTCGGCGTGGTGCGCCGCGATGAGATTCGGCGTCTCAACCCGTCAGTGTCGATAGACATGCGAAGAGACCCTGCCATACGAGGAGCCAGATGACGATGAACTTGCCGCTCGCGATCGAGGCCACTGGCCTGGTCAAGTCCTTCGGCACGACCCGCGCCGTCGACGGCGTCGACCTTTCCGTACGCCGGAGCTCCGTCTACGGCGTGCTTGGTCCCAATGGCGCCGGGAAGACGACGACGATCCGGATGCTGGCGACACTGATTCGTCCGGACGCGGGCACCGCCCGGGTCTTCGGCCACGACGTCGTAACCGAGGCAGACGCCGTCAGGCGCGCCGTGAGCCTGACCGGGCAACTTGCCTCCGTCGATGAGGATCTCACCGGCCGTGAGAACCTCATTCTTCTCGGACGCCTTCTGGGGCTAAAGCGCGCCGGGGCAAAGGATCGGGCCGCCGAACTACTCGACGCGTTCGGGATCACTGAGGCCGCGGGCCGACTGGTCAAGCACTACTCGGGCGGGATGCGGCGCCGGCTCGACGTGGCTGCCAGCATCGTCGTGACGCCGGAGTTGATGTTCCTCGACGAGCCCACGACCGGCCTAGACCCGCGGTCGCGGAACCAGGTGTGGGAAATCATCCGAGCGCTCGTCGCGGGCGGAACGACGATCTTGCTCTGCACTCAGTATTTGGAGGAGGCCGACCAGCTCGCCGACGGTATCGCTGTCATCGACCACGGCAAGGTCATCGCCGAGGGTACGCCCGCTCAGCTGAAGGCCTCGGTGGGATCCGGCGCGCTGCACGTGCGTCTGCTGGACCCCGAACAGCGGGGCGAAGCCGAACGGGTGCTGGCAATCGAACTCGGTTCGGTCACGCTAGAGCCTGATCCCGCCGCACTCTCGGCGGCGTGTGCCGATGCCGATCGGGCCGCGGTCGCGGTCGCCGAGCTCACTCGCTCGGGCGTACGCCTTGCCGACTTCACTCTGGGCCAGCCGAGCCTCGACGAGGTCTTCTTGGCCCTGACCGGCCATCCGGCCGAAGAGGCCGTCGATGCAACCGATCCACTCGAAGAGGAGCAAGCACGATGAGCAAGCCGGCGACGGACCTCGACCTCACAACTACAGCCGACCAGGCTGCTGTCCGCAGGGCGATTTCCTCAACGGAGCGTCCGCCCAGCCCGAGCGCTCTGTCGGCAGCGTTGACCTTCGCCTGGCGCGGCATGCTGAAGGTGAAGCACGTTCCCGAGCAGCTTCTCGATGTAACGGTCACGCCCGTGATGTTCGTGGTCATGTTCACCTACATCTTCGGCGGCGCCATCTCGGGTTCGACAGGCGACTATCTCGACTACCTCCTGCCCGGGATCCTCGTGATGTCGGTGCTCTTCACCACGGTGTATTCCGGGGTCGCCCTCAACACCGACCTCACCAAGGGCGTCGTCGACCGGTTCCGTTCGCTGCCGATATGGAGGCCCGCGCCGCTACTGGGATCAATGCTCGGTGACACGGTGCGGTATCTGGTTGCCGGCACGGTGATCATCGTGGTTGGTGTGATCCTCGGCTTCCGCCCCGACGCCGGCGCTGGCGGCGCGCTGGCGGCACTGGCCCTGGTGGTGCTCTTCGCCTTCGGGCTCTCCTGGGTCTTCACCACGCTGGGATTGCTGCTGCGTTCGCCGAGCGCGGTGCTGAACGCCGGCTTCATGGGGATTTTCCCGCTCACTTTCTTGTCCAACGTTTTCGTCGAGCCGAAGACACTGCCCGGCTGGCTTCAGGCGTTCGTCGACGTAAACCCGATCTCGGTTCTGGCCACCGCTTCGCGCGGATTGATGCACGGCAACGTAGAGGGTGGTGACATCGCCATAGTGGTTGCAGTTGCGGCTGCCCTGACCGCCGTGTTCGCCCCGCTGACCACGCGTCTGTATCGCAAGAGCTGACTTATCGACCTCGATATATACTGGCCCAACCATGTACGGCACCTTTGTTCGCGCCGCCCGTGAGTCGCGGTCGCTCACGCAGCGCCAGCTCGCGGAGATCTCCGGGGTCAGGCAGTCGAACATCTCCGCGATCGAGAGCGGGCGACGGTTGCCGTCGGCCGACACGCTCAACCGGCTGATCGTCGCGTGCGGCTACGAGCTCAGCGCGGTTGCGGGGAGTCGGACAATCTTCTGTTCCCTCCCACGCGCCGGGTGGTTCCCCGACGAAGACCTTCCGCCCCGCGCCGACGGCGACCCGCCCGACGAGCGCCCGGCGGTCGGTCCCGACGCGCCCATCGAGGAGCGCGTTCGAGCCATAACTGCAGTCCTCGAAGCAGCGGACGCCGCGCGCCGTTCGTGACACTCGTCGACCTTGCTGTCCAAGTCCATCGGCAGCTCGATGCCGCCGACCTCGCGCATGCTTTCGGCGGCGCGCTGGCACTGGCATACGTCGCCGAACCTCGAGGCACTGTCGACATCGACGTCAACGTGTTTGCGATGTTCGACGATGTAGATGTTGCGGTGAGCGCTCTCGGCGCAGTCGGGCTTCGGGCTGAAAGGCCTCGCACCGAGTGGATGCCGATGGCCGGGATCCGGCTCCGACAGGAGAGTGGCCTTCACCCTGTCGACGTGTTCCCTTCACTCGACGAGCGGTACGCCGAAATCGAGCGCCGCTGCGTTCGCCATCCCTTCGGCCCCAACGGTGTCGAGCTCCCATTCCTCTCCGCGGAGGATCTCGTTTTGTTCAAGCTGTCCTTCGGCCGGGACAAGGACTGGGTCGACGTGCGCGCCGTCGCCGAGTCGGTAGACGACCTCGACATGGACTACATCGAATATCAGCTCATAGGCCTCAGGGGGCCGGCCATGCATCCCAGGATCGCGAGACTCCGAGGCATGCGGCGATGACTGTCGCGACCTGAGTTAACTGCGGCTTAACCGGCGCGTCAGCAAGACGGCGAGTGACCCCGCACATACGACGATTCCACCCAGCATTCCGCCCGGCACAACGAGGAACCACAAGGCGCCGGGCAGCTCACCGAGGACGACGCCGACCATGATGCTCAAGGCGACGACCGCCGCACTAACGGCGGCAACTGTCGCCCAACGCTTGTCTAGGTTGTCCATTCCATCTCCTCTGTCTCCCGTACAGACGCAGGAGTCCCGGCGCCGGGTGACAAGTGCGTGTTCCGCGATTACCGCCAGATATAGGTCAAATGACCGATGTTCCTGCGTCGCACGCATGCGATTGTGTCACTGCCCTCACCGGGCGGGACCCTCCAACAATTCCCACAGAGGAGATTTCTATGACGCACTCGAGGCTGCGCGTTTGCTGTCGTTCGTTACTAGCTGCGCTGGTCGCGACTGCATCGCTGGCCGCACTTGTCGCCGTCGGGCAGAGCCCCGCCGCCGCCGACCCGGTCACGACCGTGAAGGGCGAGGCCTGCTCGTACGTGGTCAAGGTGGGCCTGTTCGGCGGCCCCCAAGGCACGGCCGGCTGCAACGAGGGCATCAACGGGGACAACTCCGGCACCCCGCGGGCGCCGCAGGGCGGGACCGACCCCTTCCCGTCGGACACGAGCTACAGCCCCCATGTGAGGTTGCCGGCGGACGGTTCGGGCGGCTCGATGAGCGCCTCCGACAGCAACGGGGCCTCGGGCGTGTACGGCCCCGCCAAGATCCACGGTGGCTTGTGGCCGTGCGAGGCGCCAGGCACTGACCCCAACGGCGACGGGTATGTCGGCAACTGCCTGTCGAGTCCCCCGCCGTCAGGTCCCCAGAACGCCAGCACCGAGGGTTCTACCTCGCTGGGCACGGTGACGAGCGCCGCTGAAATCAACCTCCGACCCACGCCGATCCCGATCCCCTGCTACGGGGGGCCGTCGGGGGGCTACGGACCCAACTGCGCCGACAGGGGCGGCTACGGGCCGTTCCCGGTCTCCGGCGACTCGATGCACGTCGAGTGCAGCGCCAACGGCTCGGCCGTGAGCGGCTCCGCCACGTTCAGCAGGGCCACGACGGCCCATTCCACCGACGGCGATGGCTCCCCTCTTGACGAGGAGCCGGTTCCCGACAACCCCCCGGCGAACTACACGGAACACGGCGTGATCACCAACGTGGGCGACGTGTTCACCGTCGTGTACAACGAGCAGATCCACAACGCGGATGGTTCGCTGACAGTCATCGGCACCCACATGTACCTGTTCGGCCCGGTAGCCATCGGTGAGGTCAGGCGGGGTGAGGTCACCTGCGGCACCGACCAGTCGGCGCCCGTCGCCGACACCCTGGCGCCATCCTGCGGCACGCCCGTGGTCAAGCCCATGGGCCCCGAAGACCCCACGCCGCAGTCGCCCCGCTCCGAGCTGGTCGGCACGTTCGACGCCCGGGGCCTCCAGTCGGTCACCAACCTCGAGGTCAACGAACCCGGACCTGCGGACGACACAGGCACGGTGAAGATCGGTGAGCCCGAGTTCTTGCCGTACCGGCAGTTCGTGCCGGGACAGACCGGGCCACTACAGGTGACCGCCACTCGCACAGATGAGGCGGAAGCAGCCAGGCTCCCGATGCACTGGTCGTTCGACGTCACCGACATGGCCGGCAACACCTCGCACTGCGTGGGCTTCGAGGGCGGCCCTAATGCCAATGACGACGCCTTCTCGGCCGAGGCCAACACCACTTCGACGTTCATCGCTCCCGGCGTATTGGCCAATGACACCGAGGGCAACGACGACCCCTTGACCCTGGGAGCCCCTAGCGCCCCCGCTCACGGGAGCGTCAACCTCCACCCTGACGGGTCGTTCACGTACACCGCCAATCCCGGGTACTTTGGCACGGACACCTTCACCTATGTTGTGGATGACGGCCGGGGTCTGAGCGACACCGCCACGGTAACCCTGACGGTCGGCACTCCGCCGCCGACGGAGCTACGCATCGACGACGTATTCCAGCATCCAACAGAAGGTGGGGGCACCACCGGCGCGTCGGAAGGCGGGGACGGTACTACCACGGCCTACGACTTCACCGTCGTCCGCACCGGAAGCACGGCGTCAGTGTCGACGGTGCAGTACAAGGCCAGCGGCGGCAGCGCTACCTCCGGGACTGACTACACCGCCGTTCCGCTTCAGACGCTGACCTTCAATCCCGGGGAGACGTTGAAGACCATCACGGTGAACGCTCTTGGCGACTCCGTCAACGAGAAGAACGAGACGTTCAACGTGGTCCTCTCGGGGGCGAAGAACGCCTACGTCACCGACAACATTGGCGTGGGAACGATCTTCAACGATGATTGGCCGTCCTACTTAAGGGTCGACAGTGTCACGGTGGCCGAGGGAAACACGTCGACCACGCCCGTCGACTTCGTCATCCACCGCTCGAACAACCTCGACGCCACCACTATCGTGAGCTACAAGACCAGCGGTGGCACCGCTATTGCCGGCACCGACTACGCCGCCGTGGCCCCCAACTCCGTCACCTTCGCTCCCGGCGAGGACACCAAGACGGTGACCACGAATGTCACTGGTGACACGGCGGACGAGAAGAATGAGACGTTCAACCTGGTGCTCTCCGCGCCGGTGGCAGGGACCCTTGCCGACGCGTCGGGTACGGCCACGATCGTCGACGACGAAGGCCCGATCACCCCGGGCCCGGCCACGTTCTTCTCGGTCGACGGCGACGCCTTCTCGGAGGACGCCAGCTTCGCCTACTTCATTGTCAACCGCACCGGGGACACCACCGGCACGTCGACGGTGAAGTACAAGATCGGTGGCGGCACCGCCACGGCAGGCACCGACTACACGGCCGACCCGGCGACGGGCACGGTCACTTTCGGACCTGACGAGACCCAGCAGTTCCTGACCTTCTGGGATCTCGCCTCGATAGACACCACGGTCGAGCCGGACGAGACCTTCAACATGACATTGTCCTCGCCTACTGGTGGGGTCATCGCCGATGCCAGTGCCACCTGGACTCTCCAAAACGACGACGTCCCGGCGTCCCTGACGATCAATGACCCCTATGTCAACGAGGGCAACTCGGGAACCACTGAGGCCACCTTCACCATCACCCGGGCGAGGAACGTCGACATCGAGACGAAGGTGAAGTACTCGACGAAGACGGCCCCCAGCGCCGAGGCGGACGACTTCACCGCCGTTCCCTTGACCGAAGTCATCTTCGCCCCGGGGGAGACCACCAAGACGGTGACGGTCAACGTCACCGGGGACACGGCCAGGGAGTACAACGAGAGGTTCACGTTGGCCTTGTCCGCACCGGTGGGGGCGACCTTGTCGGACGCCACCGGCACTGCCCTCATCATCAACGACGACTGATCCTGAACGGAGCAGCCCGCCATAATCATCAGTAAGGGAACGGGTCTCTGGGGGCCCGTTCCCTTACGACGTAAAGCGGTCCCTTCGCTGGCGGCGAGCCCGATGGCGACCGACGCCCGTCATCCCTTGAGCCGGGAGGAGGAAACGACGTACGGCCAGGGTCGCGTCCTGAGGAGGGTGCCTTGAAGCGGGAACGTTGTAAACCTCTTGTCTCAGGAGTGGTCCTCGCTGCAGCGTGCATATCTGCCGCAGCATGCTCGACGAGCTCCGAGTCCTCCAAGCCCTCGATCACAACGCCGTCCACCGCGGCCTCGAGCACGACCCTGTCCACCGGAGCCTCGAGCACGACCCCGCCCACCAGCCAATCGAAGGCGTCAATGTCGACCAGTGCCGGCTGCACAAACGTGGCCGTAATCCAGGATGCAGTCCGAAAGGTGGCGAGCAGGGCAGCCGCAGCCAAGCTCCCGAGCGCAGAGGTCGCGAGGCAAACGCACGCTCTGGAACTGCGCGTGTCCGGGATCGCTACCTCCCTGGCACCGGGGGAGTTACAAACTGCGATCACGGCATGGGTCAAGGCCCTACAGGTCGGGGACAAGGAGTCCGCCGAACAGGCCCGAGATCATGTCGATGATCTCTGCGGCTTGCCGCGGACACCGAGGTCATAGCAGGCATACGCAGGCCGAAACCGGGGAAGGAGGGTCGACATGGGAATCGGCACCAGCATCTTCTTGATTGCCGTCGGAGCGATCCTTCGGTTCGCGGTCAACGTGACCGACACCAGCAGCATCAACCTCCACACCGTCGGCGTCATCCTGATGGTCGTCGGTGCCGGAGGCCTGTTGCTCTCCTTGATCTTTTGGGAGTCATGGGGCGGCTTTCACCGCCGTCCGCCACCGTCGCTCTGAGCTAGGGACTAGCCCGGCGGCCCCCGCCGCGCCGCCGTAGCTCGTTGTGGAAGTCACACGCCGCCGGCCGCCAGGACAGCATCGGAGATCAGGTTCGCCGGAGGTCGAGGCTGCGAATGAGCCGACCGAGGATCTCACGGTGCCCAGGACCGGGCGCGGGCACCCACACCGTCGGAGCGTCGAGCCAAGCCTCGACGATTCCCCATGCCTCAGACGACGTCAGCGGCTCACGAAGGGCGCGCCCGTTCGTCGCGATCCGAAAGGAAAGCGGTGATCGACACCCAAGGGATCCCAACCCGGCGCGAACCGTTCAATGCCGATTCGATCCACGCCCCGGCGACTTCGTGACGGGGACTCTCCTCGTCCACGGCATAGAGCAGGATGTTGGCGTCGAGTAGCAACTATCGCGAGTCGTCGCCCTCGAGAAGATCTAGCGCCTCGGCCACGTTAGAGCATCGATCTTGATGCCGACGGGACGGGTTGGCTGACGGAAGGGCTTGACCGAATCGCGCCGGAGCAGCCCCTGGCGGATCAACTCGTTGACCGCCTCCGAAACCCCCAGCCCCCGTTGACGGCGGAGCTGTTCGACCGCTTTGGCGGTGTCGTCATCGAACTCGACCGTCCTGCGCATGCATTAAGTGTCACGGACGTGCGCAAACAACTGCATCCCCGTGCCCCGCGCCTGGCGGTATTGGCGTCGAACTCAGCTGTGCCTATGCTCCACGCTCCAAGATGCGACCACGATGGAAAGCGCCGCCATCAACCCGTCTGTTCCAGCGAAGGCCCTGCGAACATGAGTGATTCCGCCGTCCGCGCACCGGCAACCGAGCCGTCGTTCTTGTCCGACGCGCCGATGGGACTGCCCCGAGGACTACCTGACTTCGTCGGCCGGTTGCAGGAGATCGCTGATCTCCGAAATCGGATCGCCGCCTCTCGGTTGGTGACCCTTACCGGGGCCCCCGGCATCGGCAAGACGCGCCTCGCACTCGAGGTCGCCACCCGACTTGACCGCAACTATCCCGATGGGGCGTGGTTCATCGACCTGGCGCCGGTCACCGACCCGGCCTTGGTTGCACAGGCCGTCTCCTCCACCCTCGGCTTCGAGGCCGAGCCCGGCCGTGAGCCCCTCGACGTCCTCTGCCGACGCCTCCATCCCCTGACGATGTTGCTCGTCCTCGACAATTGCGAGCACGTCCTGGAGGCCGCGACCACGCTCGTTGAGCGCGTCACGAGCGACTGTGCCCGAATCTCGCTGTTGGCGACCAGTCAGCAGCGCCTAGGAATCGGGGACGAGGACGTGGTCCCAGTGGATGCCTTGTCGCTCCCGGAGCTCAACCCGTCGCTGTCGATCGCGTTCGCTCTCGAGTCCGAGGCGATCGTCCTGTTCTGTGCTCGAGCCGCGGCGCGCCAGAGCGGGTTCCGCCTCACCGACGAGGGCCTGCCGTCGATCGTCGACATCTGCCGCCGCCTCGACGGCATCCCGCTGGCCATCGAGCTGGCGGCGACGCGCATCGCCGTGCTCGGCCCGGCGGAGATCGCCGAGCGCCTCGAGCAGCGGCTTCCGACGTTGACCGAACCAAGTCCGGGCGCGCCGGCCCGTCACCAAACCCTCACCGCTGCGCTCGACTGGAGCCACGGGCTGCTGGCCGACGATGAGGCCGCCCTGTTCCGTCGCATGTCCGTGTTCGCAGGGGGCGCCACCCTGGAGGCCGTCGAGGACGTCTGCGGCGGCAAGGGAGCCCCTCGCGACGACATTGTCGACCTCCTCGCCGCGCTCGTCGCCAAGTCGCTCGTCGTGGCCGACACCAACGGCGTCCGCGCCCGCTATCGCATGCTCGCCACCGTCCGTGCCTACGCCGGCGAA
>DATLEI010000074.1:0-5503 GCA_035525375.1 Acidimicrobiales bacterium | reverse complement strand
ATCGGTGTAGCTGACGTCTTCGATCCGAAAGCCGCTTCACTCCATCATCGCCTCCAACAGCCAGGCGAATGTCGAGTGCTCGTCACGAACATGCTCCTCGATGTCGGCCCTCACCCAATGGTCCACCATCCCACTGACCCTGGGGCCGGCTGCGCCATTCCCAGGACAACCCAGCGAGAGTCTTAGGGTGAGCGGCGATGTCCTCAGTGGATCCCGCTGACGTCGAGCTGGAGCTCGCGGCCTACTACGACGACGAAGGTGACGAGCGACTGCATCGACCAATTGAGCCACGCCGGCTGGCTGCTCGCGAGCGCTTCCTGGCGTCCGTTGTCGCCGGCGGACCACGTTGTGTTCTTGAAGTCGGTTCTGGTCCAGGTCGCGACGCGGCCAGGTTCATTGAAGAAGGGCATCGCCTTGTCGCGATCGAACTATCGATCGAGCATGCGCGCCGCTGCCAGAGGACTGGAGCACTTATGGCGCGGGCATCCGTTCGGCGCCTTCCTTTTCGGACGGCGGCGTTCGACTCGGTGTGGACCATGAGCACGCTGATGCACGTGCCCAACAGCGCTATCGCGATCGCCCTGTCCGAAATGTCCCGCGTGTTGAAACCCGGCGGCACCGCGGCCATAGGAGTGTGGGGTGGGCGGGACGTCGAGGGGTACAGCAAGGAGGACAAGGTCGCTGGCCGGACGCCGCGGCTTTTTAGTCGACGCTCAGACGAGCGATGGAGGTCGATGCTCGGCGCGATCGGCAACGTCGAGGTCTTCGAGACATGGCGAGACGACGACCACGACTTCTACTACCAGTGGGCCGTTGTCCGACGTTTGCTGTCGTGATACAGGGTCCCCTGGTCAGGATGTTGGGCATCGGACGTCTCGCCGAGTGCGAGCATGACGGCGTGGTCCCGCACCCGTGCTCGCCGACATACCTCCGAGACGCTTTCGACGGCGAGCTGCGCCGCCTCGGGTCGCACTGGGCCCGCTTCTGGGCGGGATGCGACCCGGTGTCGGCAGCGGACGAGGTCCGGGCTCGGCTCGACGCTGCGGTTGCCGCCTGGGAGCTCGACGGCGTGGAAGTGCTGGCGGGGGGCGTGGTCGCCCTGGTCTGTGGCGCAAGGCGTCACGGCGAACCCGTGGTCGTGAAGGTTCATCCACGGGTTGCCGGCTCCGAAGCGCTTCGATTCGAAGGCGACGCGCTTGCCTTCTGGGCGCACACGGGCGCCGTGGCGCTGCTTTACGACCGTCGAGACGACGGCTTCACCTTGCTCCTCGAACGGCTGATGCCCGGCCGTCGCCTCGAAGCGGTGGGCCTGAGTGTCGTCGACTGGCTGTCCCAAATCGGACGGCTAGCCGCCAGGCTGCACTCGGCGGGACCGCCACCGGCGAAATGGGACCTCCCTGGGCCTGCTCCGGGCCCGACGGCCTGCGCCCATCCGGTCGTGCGGGCCGCCCTCGACCGGCTGGGCGACACCGACCCCCGCTGCCACGAGGCGCTTCTGCACGGCGATCTCCATGATCGCAACGTGTTGCTCCATGGAACCGCGTGGCGGGTCATCGACCCGCACGGCCAGCGCGGGGATCGGCACGCTGAGGTGTGGCCACTACTGGAAGCGTCCGCCGTCTTTCCAGCCGAGCGCGACGGTGATGGCCGGCTCGCATGGACGTGGGTGGAGGCGTACGCACGAGCGGCCGAGATGGACGCCGAGCGAGTGGCGGCGTGGGCCTCGCTCCTGGCACGAGCGCAGGCGTACGGGTACGACGCCCGACCGCAATGCGACGAGGAGGAACGGGCGTGGGCGGCGAGTCTGCACCGCCTGGCGGACGCTCTCAGCCGCTGAAGCGGGCCGTCGGGCTGCCTGCTGTTCGCGGCCAAGCCGGCGTTGGTGGGCACCCTTGAACGGACGGTGCGGCGTCGTTATGGGACATCCGGCCTACCAGCCAAAGCGCCGCCCGGCCGGCTCGAGACACCGGGTCGACGATGCCGAGCCACCGCCTCGAGTTGGCACGGTTCAGGTCTAGGCGATTCGCTTTCTGGCTTGCCCGGCCGTGTATGGAGAACACGTCGAACCGCCGCGTAGAATCGGCACGTGGACAGCGCCCACGATCTGGGCGGCCGCCAAGGCTTTGGGCCCGTTGTCGTAGAGCCGTACGAGCGGCACTACCACGCGCGCTGGGAGGCTGCGACTCGGTTGCTTTTCCGCGTGATCCTCCCTCACCACCTACCGAATGGCGCCGACGGCGCGCTGCGTCACGCCATCGAACGTATGGACACCGTGCGGTACCTGACTTCGTCGTATTACGAGCGCTGGGTGACGGCAGCGGCGACCCTGGCCGTCGAGGCCGGAATCGTGACCCACGCCGAACTCGAGGCGCGCGCCGGCGGACCGTATCCGTTGTCCGCGCCGCTGACCGCCGGGACGATCACCGATCCGCCCGTGGGACGAGCCCGCTTCACCGTCGGCGACCGCGTGCGTGTACGCGGGTGGCATCCCCGGCGGCATACACGCTGTCCGTGGTACATCCGTGGCCACGTCGGTGTCGTCACGCGTTGCGACGGCTACTTCAGCCTCCCCGACGTCGAAGCGCACTCCGAGCATCGTGTCCACGAACCCACGTACTCCGTGCGTTTCGACGCCGACGAGCTGTGGAACGACGGACAACCCGGCGTCACCGTCAACGTCGATCTTTGGGACAGTTACCTGGAGCGGGCATGAACCAAGCCCACCTTCACGGCCACCACCCGACGCCGCCGTCGCCTATCGAACGGCGGGCCGCCGCCCTCGAGGAACTGCTGACGGAGAAGGGCCTCGTCCCCCAAGGGTTCATCGAGGATGTCATCCGTCTCTACGAGAACGACATCGGCCCGCTGAACGGTGCCAAGGTCGTGGCGCGAGCCTGGGTCGATTCCCAGTACAGGGCCAGGCTGCTCGAGGACGGCACGGCTGCGGTGCGCGAGTTCGGCTTCGGCACACCGGAAGGCAACCTCGTCGCCCTCGAGAACTCCCCCGGCGTGCACAACGTGGTGGTCTGCACGCTGTGCTCGTGCTACCCGTGGTCGGTCCTCGGCCTGCCGCCGGCGTGGTACAAGGACGCGCCGTACCGTGCACGACTGGTGCGCGAGCCGCGCGTCCTCTTGCGGGAGATGGGCTGCGAGCTGTCCGAGGACGTCGACATCCGGGTCTGGGACTCCTCCGCCGAGGTGCGCTACCTCGTCGTGCCGGAGAGGCCGGCCGGGACTGACGGTCTGTCGGAGGAGGAACTCGCCGAGATCGTCACACGTGACTCGATGATCGGTGTGGCTCGGCTGTGAACGCCGAGTTGCTCGACATCGACGGCCCCGCCGCTCCGCCGCGGCGGAACGGCGAACTCGTCTTCGAGGCGCCGTGGCAGTCGCGCGTGTTCGGCCTGTGTGCCGCGATCGTCGAGACATGCTTCAACGGCGATCGGGAACCATTCCGCCAGCAGCTGATCGCTGCGATCGCAGCCGAGCCTGAACGCCCGTACTGGGACAGCTGGACGGTTGCGCTCCAATGCCTGGTCTTGGACGCCGGCCTGATCGACGAGTTCGCCATCGAAGGGCTTATCGGATAAGGGCGAAGGCCCCGTGGGCGCGGTCCGGCAGGCGACAGGCTCAGAAGCGAGCTTAGCGGCAATCCGGGTGCTCACATTGACGGCGTTGTGGGCGCCCGTGCGCCCGCCGCGGAGCTGCGGATATGGGGCGGGGTCCGGGAGAGGATTGTCGGCGTGCGGATTCGAAGTTTGGGGCCGGTGGCGGAGCGCCAACAACAGCCGGACAGAAACGTCGGCACGGAGCTTTGCTCGGCGGGACCTACCTCGGCCATCGACGGGCTGTGTAGAGGACCGTCTTGTAAGGGCGCGTCACGGCACCTGCGAATTCTCGGTGCGCGACGTTCTCCACCTCATCCAGGAGCTGGGTCCTGAGCTGCTCGGACAGCGCGATCCAGGCACCGAAAGTGGCGAACATGGCGCGCAGGGACGCAGGATCATGCGTCCCTTCCCAGGTGAACGTCTCCTCGGTCGGCGCCTCGAACGCACCGACCGACGCGATGCACGCAGCACGATCAGCCATGTCCTGCTGGTAGGCGACTGCCCCGGCTTCTTCGGCAACGAGGTGGGGAGCCCGTTGCCGGAGAACGGGAACCAGCGCCTCGTGAAAGGGATCGGGGCGGTCGGGATCTCCCCACACCGTCCACCAGAGCGCCAGATACCCGCCGTCAACCAAGGCATCGGCGCAACGCTGGAGGCCGACGGCGGTATCGACCCAGTGGAACGCCGTGGCGGAAGCCGCCAGGTCGAAGGACTTCTCCGCCAGCGCGGCATCCTCGAATCTGGAGACGACGATCTCGATGCTTCGGCCCACTGTCCTCTCGCCGAGCCTCCGAGCCAATGATGCTCCGGGTTCGACGGCCGTGACCGCTGCGCCACGGTCGAGCATCGGAAGCGTGGCCTGGCCCGTCCCAGGGCCGATCTCAAGCACGCGTGCTCCCGGGCGGAGCCCGCAGCGGTCTGACAGCGTGTCGAACACAGCGGTCGGATATCCGGGACGGGCCTCATAGCCGTCCCCGACGCGGTCGAAGGTTTCGGCCAGCTCGGGAGGACGCTGAAGCCGTCGGCTGGCAGACACATGACGAGCATCGCACTCGGACGCGGGACACGTCGGCATCACCCGTATAGCCGGCGTTTGAGGGATCGCCGCACCCCCGCCGTCCGGGCGATGTTCTGGGACCGTGGCGGCTCCGCGCTGGGACCAGATCGCCAAATCGGGGCGCCACACGACGGGTCGGCGCCACGGCCGTGGCGGTGCTGCTGGTACGACCGTCGGATCTCGATGCGATGTCACGCTGCGCAAGGCATGCTGACGTGGTGCCCGACCGGATCTTCGATGAGCCACCGCGTGTTACGAGCGGCGCCGGTCGAGACGTTCAGGCCTTGCACGGCCATCTCCGAGATAAGAGGACGCTTCTGGAGGGAGGGGGCTCCTCTCGAAGCTTGCTCACCCTCCGGCCAACACCTCGACCAAGCGATGCAGGGCAGGAGACATCCGGTCCGGCCGCCAAGCGGCGGACACAATGACCTCGACACTGATGCCGTCAAATGGCCGCCACGTCACCGCTGAACTGGCGAAGGCGGCGACCTCGCTCTCCAGCTTGAGCGACACGCCAGCCTTCCGTTCGACCAACCGCAGCGAGGCGTCCACGGCGCCTTCGTGTGACTCATGGACAAGGTCCACCGTCTTCATACCTGCTCTGAGCAAGGGCGCGTAGAGACGGTCGAACTCGTTCGGGTCGCTGCTGCGGGCGAAGGAGATGAGGGGCACACCGTTCAGGTCGCCGGGGGCTACGGCGGGGCGGTCGGCAAGGGGATGTTCGACCGAGAGCGCAACACCGACCGCCTCCCGGGCCACCACGACGGCGTCCAGTCCTGGTATGTCGACCACGCCCCGCACAAGTACGACGTCGAAGGCGCCACCTGCGAGCAGCTCG
>DATLEI010000062.1:0-26749 GCA_035525375.1 Acidimicrobiales bacterium | reverse complement strand
GGCGATGGCGCCGGCGCGCCTGCACTACCGGCGCGTTCGCCCGACGTCGAAACAGACAACACCGTGTTTGTCCCGCCGTTCCTTGGGTCACGAGTGGTGAAGGGTCTCTCACTCGATGAGATAGCCAGCTGGATCAACGAGACCGCATTGTTCCGCAATCAGTGGCAGTTCCGTCCTGAGAAAGGCGAGAACGACAAGGACTTCAAGGACCGCATCCGGCCTATCCTGCGCGACGAACTGGCCAAGGCGAAAGAGGCCGGAGTCCTCGTGCCGCAGATCGTCTACGGCTACTACGCCGCCAACGGCGAGGGGAACGACGTGGTGGTCTGGAAGGACGAGTCCCGCACGTCCGAGTGGCTGCGCTACTCCTTCCCCCGGGAGCCGAAGCCACCTTTCCGCTGCATTGCCGACTTCTTCCGTCCGATCGATTCAGGCGAGGTCGACTATGCGTGCTTCTCGATCGTCACGATGGGCCGGGGCGTCTCCGAAGCGACGGCAAAGTTGTTTGCCGAGGACCGCTACCAGGAGTACCTCCTGTTGCACGGGTTGGGTGTCGAGATGGCCGAGGCGCTGGCCGAATACTGGCACCGCCGAATTCGTGAGGAGTGGGGCTTCGCCGACGAGGACGGCAATCTGGTCAATATGCTCCTGCGCCAGCACTACCGGGGGGGCCGGTATTCGTGGGGCTACCCCGCGTGTCCCGACCTCGAAGACAACGCCAAGGTGGCCGATTTGTTGGGGGCCGATCGCATCGGCGTCGTCGTCAGCGACGACTTTCAGTACGAGCCCGAGCAGACCACCTCAGCCATCATCTGCCACCACCCGAAGGCCAAGTACTTCGTCGCCCGCTGAAGATTCGCCAGCCTACGATCGGGCGTCCGAAGGAACTAGCGACTGGGGATCTCTCTGATGCAACTCGGCATGGTGGGACTCGGCCGGATGGGTGCCAACCTGGTGCGGCGGCTCATGAAGGACGGCCACCAGTGTGTTGTCTACGACGTCAATGCCGGCGCAGTGTCGCAGTTGGAGGGTGAGGGGGCGACCGGCGCGTCGTCACTCGACGAGTTCGTTTCGAAGCTGTCCGTGCCTCGGGCCGCCTGGATCATGGTCCCGGCGGCGTACGCGGGGAGCACCGTGAACGACCTGGCGGTGAAAATGGAGCCTGGCGACATCATCATCGACGGCGGGAACTCCTACTACCGCGACGACATTGACCGGGCCGCGGCGCTGAAACCGAGGGGGATCCACTATGTCGACGTGGGCACGAGCGGCGGCGTCTTCGGGCTGGAGCGCGGCTTCTGCCTGATGATTGGTGGTGAGGACGACGTGGTGAAGCACCTCGATCCGATATTCGCCACGATCGCGCCGGGTGCTGGCGAGGTCGAGCGCACGCCCGGGCGTACCGGCCATTACTCCACATCGGAGCAGGGCTACCTGCACTGTGGCCCGAACGGCGCCGGACACTTCGTCAAGATGGTGCACAACGGAATCGAGTACGGGCTGATGGCCGCCTACGCGGAAGGCCTGGCGATTCTCAGGAAGGCCAACGTCGGCACGCAGGAGCAGACCGCCGACGCCGAGACGACGCCCTTGCGGGAGCCGCAGTACTACCAGTACGAGATCGACACGAAGGAGGTGGCCGAGGTGTGGCGGCGCGGGAGCGTTGTGGCGTCGTGGCTCCTCGATCTCACTGCCGCCGCGCTGGTGGCTGATCCACAGTTGTCGAAGTTCAGCGGTCGGGTGTCGGATTCGGGTGAAGGTAGGTGGACGTCGATCGCTGCCATCGACGAGGGCGTACCGGCTCACGTGCTGCTCGCCGCCCTGTTCGAGCGGTTCAGCTCGCGTGGGGAGGCCGATTTCGCCGACAGGATCTTGTCGGCCATGCGCAAGGAGTTTGGCGGCCACGACGAAAAATCCAGCTAGCGCGGGGGCTGCGTCGCCGAGAACCCAACCGTCGGCGGTCCGGATGTTGGGTCGCGGGCTGATCAAGCATTGCCCGCTGTGCGGCAGCGGAAGACTGTTCACGAGCTGGTTCAAGATGCGGGAACGGTGCCCCGGCTGCGGCTACCGGTTCGAACGGGAGGCTGGCTTTGGCCTCGGCGCGTTTGTCATCAACCTGGCCGTTACTGAGGCACTGCTCGCGGTCCTTGGCATCATCCCTTTGATCGCCCTGCTGGCCGACGATCCCAACGCCGATATCACCTGGGTCATTGTCGGGCTACTCGCAGCCGGCATCCTCGGGCCGTTCGTCTCATTCCCCTTCTGTCGAACGGTCTGGGTCGCGTTTGAGTTGATGATGCGCGCACCCGGCGCGTCTGAGCCGCTCGATAGAAGCTGATCCCCGGACCATTCGCTGGCGTAGGCACGCGCACTCGCTCCCGCGGAACCCCCCGCCACGAACTACAAGCGGAGAGCTACTCCGATCATGCGCTCGAAGTAGGCGACGCTTGCCTCTTCGTATTCAGCCGGCCAGGGCGCGCCGGTAGCAGCCGCAAGTCGCTTGGCCCTAGGCAGAAACGCTTCGGCCAGCGCCACGTAACCGTCGATGATTGAGTCAAGATTCGGTGCTAATGGCGGCAGGGACTCGAGCAGCGTGTTCTGTTCCTCGGTGAGGTAGGGACGAAGCCGTTTGGTGAAAGGAAACGGGTTACCCATCACATGTTCCCTCGTCGTAGCCAAACCTCCTTCAGCAAGAAGTAGCCCAACTAATGCGATATCGCGAATCATTATTACGCCGTTCATGGCCGGAATGACCTCGTTGCGTCCGATCGCGGAAACCACGTTGCCGAGCATGTAGAGGAAATGCCCCACAGCTGCCGGCGGGAGGAAAGGCTCGCCTCTCCGATCAGGGCGCGCCACCGGGTGGTCGGGCAGAAGGTCCGCCTTGTCGAACAGCGGGACCATTCCTTCGACGGTGCGCGGGTCGATTGCGGACTGGGCGTTGAACACGATGTCGAAGTGGAGCCACTCGGGCGTGATGCACAAGCCTCCGATCGGTCCGCCCATTGGACCGCCGAAGGGCTGGGCGTGAACCAGCGGCGCGATCTGGCTCACCAGGTCCCGCCACGAGCTCCGCAGATCGTTCGCCGCCTCGTTGCGGATGCAGCACTGGAGGTCGACGTCGCTGAACGCGTCTCCGAGTCCCACTGCGAAGCCTCCAACCAAGTAGCCGGCGAGGACACGGTCATCGTTGGAAAGCACCTCTACGGCGCGGGCGATGAGCGCTTCGTGCGGCGAAGTCGATGCTTGCCGAACCCCGGCGAGGGAATAGTGGGTGACGTACTCCGGAGTCGGCGCGCCGGCGCTCACCGGTCGCTCCCGGCGATGGCGGCACGGTTCGCGACTTCCAGCAGGGCGAAGATCCTCGACGTTCGCTCCGGTGGGGGAGCTGAGCCTCGCGGTTGCCCGAGGGTGCTGGTCGCTACTGACGCGCTTGCCGCTTTCGCACCGAGCGCGCCGGCGACAGCGAACACCGCAGCTGTCATGAGGTCGGTCGTGAGCACGCCTTCGGCGCGGTAGGCATCGACCTCCTCGGCTGTCGTGCGGTACGGGGTGGGGACCGTCCAGACCGGGCCGAGGACAGGCTCGAGTCCCTCCGCTGCGGCGTGCTCAGCGAGTGTCCGCGTGAGCTCCGGATCGGGATGCGCATAGCGCGCCGGCTCGACGTAGTGCTGAGAGATACCGTCATCCCGGAGAGCGGCGGTGGCGACGACACAGTCGCCCCATCGGAGCGCAGTGGAAATGGCGGGGGCCGGACCGATGCAGATGAACGTCTTGACGCCGAGTCCGATGAGCTGCTCGAGATGGGTGACCGCGGCGGACGCGCCGGTGCCCAAGCAGGCGATAGCCACAACCGGTTCGGTGACTGTAAGGAAGACCCGGCCGTTCGTCGGCGTGAGCTCACTCGACGAAGTGAAGCGGTCGGGGAATGCTTCAAGATACCTAGTGATGAAGGTCTGTGAGGTGAGTATGGCCGCTATGGGCAGCTGCCCCGGCGTCCAACCCTGGGACTGCGCCCAGCCCAGGGCGTCAGCCGCGCCGTGGATACCATCGCCGCGATGCTTTCCGGGCATCAGTGCGCCCGCGCCGGCCTCGGCCTTTGCATCAACGACACTCTTCAGCACGGCCCAACTGCGGTAGCCGTATTTTCGGGCTACGGCTACCTGGGCCGTCGCAAGCGTGACTCCGTCTGACACCGCGCCGAGGCGCTCGAGCGCCTCAGGGTTGCCTGCGACCGCAGCGCGCCGTAGTTCCTTCGCCTGATGGCGGAGCTGGTCCATGTTCGGACGGGCGGGTAATGAGACCATGTCGCCTCCCCTTCGTCGCCTGTGGTCCGCGTGGTCAGGCCAAAAGGAGAACGATCGAGATCATCCCCATCGAGGAGGTGGACTCAGTCCTTCCCGCGGACCCGGGCGCGCCCTCCGAGCGCTAGCGACACTACCGGCGGCGAGGCCGGGTCGCACGCGAGATCAGCCGGCCAGCACGGCGCGCGCCACCAGGTCGGTTCCGAATGCTGTGAGGATCGCCAGGTAAAGCAGGCCCGTCGCCGCCATCACCGCCGTATAGGAGCGCTCTTTTAGGGCGGCGCGGGTGACGAAGGTAAGGGCGATCGTCGTCACTGCGCAGGCGACCCAGAACCAGCCGAGGGTGCCGTTCCAGCCGTCGTCAACCTCACCCGACAATGCCGAGAGCATCCCGATCGGCCACAACAGCGCGAGCACCTCCACCGGCCAGATGATTGCCAGCCAGCGGTTGAGCTCGTTGAGGGGAGCACGTCCGAGTCCGGGCTGCACCAGGTACCAATGGCCCAGGAGCATTGCATCAGAGACGGCGCCGAGGAAGGCCGCGCCGGCGAGCGTTCGCGCCACGGCGAGCACGTGGGGTCCGCCGGCAAAGATGCCAGCGGCGACGAGTCCGACCACGCCGATGACCGGAGCGATGAGATCAAGTGCAGGGGGGAACTCCGCCTGGTCAATATCGACCGGCGTTGAATCGTCATCGGCAGGCCCGGATTCGCCGCCCGCCATGGCTTGGACGCGCGCCGACCGCCGGGCGCGCCGGACCCTCTCCCCGGCCACTCCCGCCTTGCGGCGCCTAATTGAAACGACGAGCGCAGCGCCGGTCGCGAACACGACGAGCAACGAGCATGCGTCTCGCCCTGCATCGGGGTTCACCAACCGTCCGGCGACGAACGCGCCGACGGCGACCACTCCGTAGACCGACCGCATCAGCCAGCCGTAGCCAATGCCGACCTCCCGCCTCCTGGTGGTCACCCAGAGAAACAGCAGTCCGCCGGTCGCCCACTGCAGCAGCACGGTGGCGGCGTCGAGACGGATCACTCAACGAGTCTCCCATTCCCTCAAGACACCGGACTCAGCGGCCGATACCTGTAGGACGTTCGCCATTCAGGTCCAAGGGAGGAGGCGAAGGTGATGGATTTCCTCGACATTCTCGGGTACGTGATCGCTGCTCTCACCATCGTCATCCTCGTGGTCACACTCGCGGCCCCCCTCGTGCGCCAGCGACTCCTGATGGCCCGCCTGCGGCGCGACCTCGAAACAATCGACTCGACAGTCCTCCTCTGGGCGCGCGACTACCGCAACCGCTGACCGAAAGGTTCGGTCGCCTTACAGCAGGGGCGCGGGTGATCAGTTAGGCCTCGACCACAGTTAGCGCGTGGTCGGCCCGGTTGAGCGACTCCGGGCCCTCGTCGGTGGCGACAACGATGTCCTCGATTCGCGCCCCCCAGCGGCCGGGGACGTAAATCCCGGGCTCGATTGAGAAGGCGTTTCCGGCCACCAAAGGCGCGCCGTTCCCTTCCACCAGATAGGGGTCCTCGTGCTCCTCGAGGCCGATCCCGTGCCCGGTGCGGTGCACGAAATACTCCCCGTATCCGGCGGCGCTGATGGCGCGCCGGGCAACGCCGTCGACATCCTCGCAAGCCGTCCCCGCTGTAGCCGCCTCCACCGCCTTGACCTGAGCCTCTTGGAGCACGGCATAGAGCTCCTCGAACTCCGCTGGCGGCGCGCCAGTGAAGACGGTGCGGGTGATGTCGGAGCAGTAGCTGTCGAGCGCGCCGCCGAAATCGCACACCACGGCTTCACCCGCGCCGATCCGGCGCGCGCCGGGTTCGTGATGGGGACTGGCGGCGTTGGGGCCGCTGGCCACAATCGCGAAGTTGACCTGTTGGTGCCCTTCAGCGCGGAGCCTGTCGCCGATGTCGCTCGACACCTCGGCCTCGGCGCGGCCGATCAAGGAAATCTCACCGGCCATGAGCTGGGCGGCAACAACGTCGGCGGCGCGTGCTGCATCGCGCAACGCCACCACCTCGTCGGCGTCCTTCACGGCTCGCAGCGGTGCCGTGACCGTTGAGGCCGGCTGCCAGGACGCGCCGGGCATTGCCGCCTGCAACCCAAGAACGAAGCGGGCCCAGGTGCGGTCGGACACCGCGAGGTGAATCCGGGTACCGACGAGTTTGGACACAATCGCCACTGGATCATCCGTCTCATTCCACGCCAGGGTTGTGAACTCGGGTCGTTCGACAACCCGCGGAGCCTCGAGCGCTGGCACCACGAGCGTCGCCGGCTCGTCGAGCGGCACAATGAGCATGGTCAGCCGCTCTAACGGCATGGCCGTGTAGCCCGTCAGCCACGGGAGGTCGGCGCCGAGAGACAGCAACAGGGCGTCAACACCGAGATCGGCCATCTGGCTCAGAGTGCGCTCCCACCGGCTTCGCATCCCGGCAGCCTCGCGCACCTTTGCTTTGGGGCCCGGCGATGCGGGTAGGCCCATCGGATCACTCAAGACGGCACTGACATTCAGAGCGCCTTCGAGCGCACGGTCGCCGAAGGCGAGAGCCGGCTCAAGCGGTCGTGGCCCCGCTTGGCCGCGACAGGAATGGTCGGTGGCCTCGACGTCGGCTTTGGCGCCTTCGCCCTGCTCATTGTCAAGCAGGCCACCGGCAACGAGTTGCTGGCGGCACTCGCATTCGGCGTCGGTTTCATCGCCCTCACTCTCGCCAACAGCGAGCTCTTCACCGAGGACTTCCTCGTTCCCATCGTCGCCCTTGTCGCCAAGCGGGCGACAGTGCCGGAGCTGATCCGCCTGTGGGGCGTGACGCTGGTACTGAACCTCGCAGGCGGCTGGCTCATCATGGGCCTGGCGATGTCAGGATTTCCGAAGCTTCGTCCCACAGCAGTGGAGATCGGCCGACATTACGTCGACATCGGGGTCGGCTGGCGCTCTTTCTCCGGCGCGCTGCTAGGAGGCGCCATCATCACATTGATGACTTGGATGGAGAGATCGACTCCCTCGGTTCCGGCCAAGTTGATTGCTGCCGTCTCGATTGCCTTCGTGCTCGCAGCCGCGCCACTCAACCACGTGATCGTCGTGTCCCTCGAGCTCTTCGCGTCCCTCCAGGCCGGCGCGCCATTTGGCTACTTCGAGTGGCTCGAGGTTGCGGCCTGGTACACCCTCGGCAATCTCATTGGCGGTATCGGCTTGGTGACGGGCCTACGCCTGGTGCAGGTCGGGCAAGGGGCGATCGCAGCCGAGCGGCCAGACTGACGGCTGTGGAACCGACCCGGGAGGACATCGAGCGCTACGCCGAAGAGCACACCACGCCGCCGCCTCCTTCGCTTGCTGAGCTGGCGGCGGAGACAACGGAGAAGATGGATCTGCCGGGCATGATGGTCGGCCCCGTCGAGGGCCGGTTCCTGGAGACGCTGGTCGCGATCAGTGGCGCCCGGCGCGTCCTAGAAATCGGCATGTTCACGGGCTACTCGGCCCTGTCGATGGCAGCTGCACTTCCGCCTGACGGCACGTTGATCACTTGTGACATCAACCCGGCATCGGAGGCCGTCGCGCGCCGCCACATCGAGGCGAGTCCTTTCGCCGATCGCATCGAGATCCGGATGGGCCCGGCATTGGAGACCATCGAAGGGCTGGACGGACTGCTCGACTTCGTGTTCATCGACGCCGATAAGACGAACTATCGCAACTACTACGAAGCGGTTCTGCCGAAGCTGGCGAACGGCGGGTTCATCGCCGTCGACAACGTGCTGTGGAGGGGGCGGGTGCTCGACGTCGGTGCCCAGGACGACGACGGCGACACTCGGGCGATTGCTGAGTTCAACGATTTCGTGCGCAATGATCCCCGAGTGGTGTGCGTGATGCTCACCGTGCGCGACGGCGTCACCCTTATCCGCCGACGGTAACAGCGGCGGCCTCGCGGGCGTGGTAGCTGGAACGAGTCAACGGCGACGACTGAACGTGACTGAAACCCATGGCCTCGCCGGCGGAGCGCAGCACCTCGAACTCGGCTGGGTCCCACCACCGCGCGACGGGCAGGTGCTCTGCTGTTGGGCGTAGGTACTGGCCGAGAGTGAGGATCTCGACGCCGACGTTGCGCAGGTCAGCCATGGCCCCGAGCACCTCAGCTTGGGACTCCCCCATGCCAACCATGAGTCCGGACTTCGTGACCAGTTTGGCGTCACGCGCCCGGCCGAGAACGGCCAGGCTCCGGGCATAGGACGCCTGAGGACGAACGGCACGCTGTAGACGGGCCACTGTCTCGAGGTTGTGGTTCAGCACGTCAGGGCCGGCACTGAATATCGCATGCAGTGCCTCGGGGTTGCCCTTGCAGTCGGGGATCAGCACCTCAATCGTTGTCGACGGGCACCGGCCCCGAACGGCCTGGATCGCGGCCGCGAATGCTGCCGCGCCACCGTCGGGGAGGTCGTCGCGCGCCACACCGGTGATCACCGCGTGGGCCAGATTCATGCGCTCGACTGCCTCGGCAACATGCTCGGCTTCGGCGGGATCGGGTGCCGCCGGCCGCTCTGTGTCCACGAGACAAAAGCCACAGGCCCGCGTGCAACGTTCGCCGTTGATCATGAACGTCGCCGTTCCGGCGTTCCAGCACTCGAAGATGTTCGGGCAGCCGGCCTCCTCACAGACGGTGACGAGACTTTGGGCACGCATCGTGCGCTTGATCTCGCGGAATCCCGGCCCGAGGTCGGCTTTGACGCGAAGCCACGCCGGCTTGGGTGAGCCGAATGGCACCGCCTCTGCGACAGCGAGCACGGCGGCGACGGACTTCTCGGCGGCGTTCGACCTTCGTACTGACACATCTTGGCGCTCGGTCAGTCCACCGCCCCAGCGCGCCGCGGCGCGCGCCGCCAGCGCGTCGACAACCTGGGCCATGGTGACGTGCACCTCTTCCGCCGCAAGCGAAGTCACCCCCTTGTCGCGAATGCCGCAGGGGATGATGTGGTCGAAGTAGGTCAGGTCGGGATCGACGTTGAGGGCGAAGCCGTGCATCGTGCGTCCGCGAGTGCGACGAACGCCGATGGCGCATAACTTGCGCGGTGAGCGGCCTTCGACGTCGACCCAGACGCCGGGATAGCCGTCGATGCGGCCGGCTCCTTGGAAGCCGAGGTCGGCGCACGTGTCGATAACCAGTTGCTCAACGGAGTGCACGTAGGCAGGAGTAGCTCCCGGCGCGTCGGGCATGGACAGGATCGGGTAGCCGACCAGTTGGCCTGGGCCGTGATAGGTGACGTCGCCGCCGCGGTTGGTCGAGACCAGTTCGGCGCCGACCGACTCCGGCGCGACGAGCACGTTGTCGAGCGAGGCCCGTAGGCCGAGGGTGTAGACGTGCGGGTGCTCGGTCAGCAGCAGGTAGTCGTCGGCCGCGTTGTCGAACAGCGCTCGCTGAAGTGCGTGGCCGTCTCGGTACCGCACCCGTCCGAGCCAGCGGGTGCGTAACACCGCTAGACCTCCTGTGACCAGTCTCGAGTTTCCAGGATGTCCCGGCACCGGCCGAGGAACGCCGATGCGTACGCGCCGTCGATGGCCCGGTGGTCGAACGACAGGGCCAGGTTGCCGACGGGATGGATCGCGACCGCGTCGGTGCCGTCGGGTAGCTCGACTGCGACCGGGCGCTTCTTGATGCCGTCGGTAGAGAGGATCCCCACTTGGGGTTGGTTGATGACCGGCGCGGTGATGAAGGTGCCGAACGGACCCGGGTTGGTGATCGTGAACGTGCCCCCGGAGATGTCGTCTGCCGACAACTCGCGCGACCGGGCCCGCTTGGCCAAATCGGCGACAGCTGCGGCGATTGCTCGCAACCGCTTCGTCTCAGCCTCGCGAATGACAGGAACGATCAGGCCCTCGAAGTTCAGGTCGACGGCGAAACCGAGGTGAATGTGACGGTGGAGGATCAGCTCGTCGTTGCCGACCGATGCGTTGAGGTGGGGAAAGTCGGCGAGGGCGTCGACAACGGCGCGGGCGATGAAGGGAAGGTAGGTGAGGGAGAACCCCTCGGTGGCCTTGAACTCGTCGCGAACAGCCAGGCGCACGCTCTCGACGGCGTAGTAGTCGACCTCCGTCACCGTGAGGACATGAGCTGAGGTCGCCTGGGAGCGGATCATGTGCTCCGCCGTGCGCCGGCGGATGTTGGAGAACCGAACCGTCTCTCCGTCGGCCCCCGGCGTGAAGGTGGGCTTGACCGGCTTGGCCGGCGCGGCCTGCTTCGTGGGGGCGGCCGCTGGCGCTGATGCTTGGCGGCGCGCCCCGCCGTTCCTGTCGATGTGGCTCAGGACGTCAGCGCGGGTGATGCGGCCCCCCTGGCCCGTTCCACTGATGGCGTCGGGATCAAGGTTGTGTTCGGCGACCAGTTTGCGCACGACTGGTGAGAGAAGGACGCCCGGCGCGCCATCGGAAGCCGACGCGGACGGAGCCGGCGCGTCGGTCTTGCTCGGCGCGGGCTCGGATCGGGCGGCGCGCCTGGCCGGCTCGGGCTCGGCTGGGGCCGCGGCTTCAGGCTCGGGTTCGGGGTCGGCTGTAGCGGCGGACGGCTCCGGTGCCGGGGGCGCTCCGCTGTCACCATCTACGGCGCCGCCCTCGGCGATGACTGCCAGCTTTGTACCGACGTCGACCGTCTCACCTTCGGCGACGAGGATCTCCTTGACCTGGCCGGTCACTGTTGCTGGCACCTCCGAGTCGACCTTGTCGGTCGAGACTTCGAAGAGGGCTTCGTCCTCGGCGACCGGATCGCCGACAGCCTTGAGCCATTTGATGATCGTGCCCTCGGTGACTGTCTCACCGAGTTGCGGCATGGTGACGTCAGCCATTAGCCGTGGAGCCCCCTTCCGGTGAGTGACATGACGGTCTCACCGAACGTCTCGGAGAGGCTGGGGTGCGGATGCACAAACTGGCTGACGTCCTGAGGTGTCGCCTCCCAGTTGACCGACAACCATCCCTCGGCCAGCTGCTCGGTCACCATCGGACCCACCATGTGCACGCCGAGCAACGGCCCCCCGGCACCGTCAGCGATGACCTTTACGAGACCTTCGGGCTCGCCGATGATCAGCGCCCGACTGTTGGCCTGGAACCGGTGCTTGGCCACGACCACATCGTGGCCGGCGTCCCTCGCCGCCTGCTCGGTCATGCCGGCAAAGGCCACCTCCGGGAAGCAGTAGATGCACCACGGCACCTTCGAGTAGTCGACGGGGATCGCGTGCTCACCGATCATGTCCTTGACTGCGACGATCGCCTCGGCAAAGCCGACATGGGCCAGCTGCGGTGTGTCGACGAGATCGCCGAGGGCATACACACCGGCCTCCGTCGTACGCATGTGGTCATCAACCGTGACGAAGCCGCGCTCGCCCACTTCCACATCGGTGGCGTCGAGACCGAGGCTGTCAGACAGGGGGCGACGCCCGACCGAGACGATGACGGATTCGACGATGACCGATGTTCCATCGTCTAGCTTCACGGTCGTCACGCCGTTGGCCGGCTCGTGACCGGACACTTGAACGCCTGTGCGGACGTCGATTCCCCGCTTCTTGAGTGACCGGGCGACCACCTCGACCACATCGGCGTCACAGCCGGGCAACAGCTTGGGCATCGCTTCGAGGAGGGTGACCTGCACGCCGAGGTCGTTCATCAGTGACGCAAACTCGCAACCGATAGCGCCCCCGCCGATGACGGCCACCGACGACGGCAACTTCTCCAGCTCCAGCACCTCATCGGACGTGAGGACGGTCTTGCCGTCGACATCGAAGCCGGGGAGGGTGCGCGGCACCGAGCCGCTGGCGAGGGCGATGTGGCGGCCAGTGATCTTTTTCTTGCCGACGGTGACCGTGTGATCCGGGCCCAGCGTGCCCGTGCCGTTGATAATCGTGATCTTCCGGCTCTTCATCAGCGACTGCAGGCCCTTCCACAGCTGGTCGACGACCTTCTGCTTGCGGGCTTGGCTGGTGGGAAAGTCGAGCGTGGGCTGATCGGCCATCACGCCGAACTCCTTGGCGCCAGAGACCGTGCGGAAGACTGTCGCCGTCTCGAGCATGTGCTTGGCCGGAATGCAGCCCCGGTGCAGGCACGTGCCCCCGACTTTGTCGCGCTCGACGAGGGCGACAGAGAGGCCGGCCCCGGCGCCATAGAGCGCCGCGCCGTACCCCGCGGGTCCGCCACCAATCACAACCAGATCGAACGCGTCAGCGATGAGAACTCACCTCCAGAATCCCAGACTAGGCGGCGAGCGTGATTTGCACGGCGAAGGCGACCAGGATGACCAACCCGGTGAGGAGGGCGGCAACAATGAGCCAGCGGGTACTCATAAGGAGGCTGGGGTGCCGGTCATGGCGACTAACCTAGGTCCCGACTTGGAACCACTCTCCATCGCCGGGCGTACATTCGGGTCCCGGCTCTTCCTTGGCACCGGAAAGTTCCCCTCGAATGAGGCACTCCGGGGCAGCATCGTCGAGTCGGGCACCGAGATGGTGACTGTCGCCTTGCGGCGCGTCGACCAGCATCCCGGGGCCGAAGCGGACGACATCCTCGACGCCATCGACATGGAGCGGGTGTTGCTGCTCACCAACACCAGTGGGGCCGACGATGCCGAGGAGGCAGTCCGCCTGGCGCGCCTGGCGCGCGCCGCCGGCCTTCCCGCCTGGATCAAACTCGAGGTCACGCCGGAGCCGCGCTACCTGCTGCCCGATCCCATAGAGACCTTGAAGGCAGCCGAAATCTTGTGCGCCGACGGATTCACAGTGTTGCCCTATGTCAACGCCGATCCCGTCCTGTGCAAGCGGCTCGAAGAGGTCGGCTGCGCGACGGTGATGCCTCTCGGATCGTGGATCGGCTCGAACCAAGGCCTGCGCACTCGCGCCGCCCTCGAGATCATCGTCGAGCAGTCGCTTGTGCCCGTCGTCATTGACGCGGGGATTGGCGCGCCGTCCCAGGCCGCTGAAGCCATGGAGCTCGGCGCCGACGCGGTACTGGTGAACACCGCTATCGGCACGGCTGGCGATCCGCCGGCAATGGCTGGCGCCTTCCGGCTGGCAGTCGAGGCCGGACGGCGCGCCTTCGTGAGCGGCCTTCCGGTGTCATCGAAGGGCGCGGAGGCGTCGTCGCCCCTCACCGGCTTCTTGTCTTGAGTGCTGAACCGGTCGCGCTCGGATCGCGACCGCAGGGTATTGCACCCGACTCGGCCGCCGCCGACGTCAACGACGTCGTCCAACATCACCTCGATGGACTCTCGCGTCGCTCGGCTGCGGCCGGCGCCGCCGATGTCGATGCCGCCCTGGCCCGCACCAAGCGTTCACTCGACGACTTGGCGGTGCTCCTGTCGCCGGCCGCGTCTGAGCGTCTCGAAGAACTCGCTCGGGCTGCGCACGAGGTCACTGTTCGCCGTTTTGGGCGCGCCGTCCGGCTATTCGCGCCGCTGTATCTCTCAAACGAGTGCGTTTCCACGTGCACGTACTGCGGATTCTCCGCCGGCAATGAGATCGCGCGCCGCACCCTGTCGCCCGAAGAGGCCGGCGTCGAGGCCCGGGAACTGGCGCGGCGCGGCTTCCGTCACTTGCTCTTGGTCTCGGGCGAACACGCCCGCATCGTCTCGCCCGATTATCTGGTCGAGTGTGTTCGCGCCGTCGCGGCTGAAGTCCCCTCAGTCTCGATTGAAGTACAAGTTTGGGACACCCCCGTCTATCGCCGCCTTGTCGAGGTCGGTTGCGAGGGCCTGGTCGTGTATCAGGAGACCTACGACCGCGCCGTCTACTCCTCGACCCACCTCAAAGGTAAGAAGCGGAACTACGACTGGCGCCTGGGCGCGTGTGACCGGGGCGCCGAGGCCGGGATGCGCCAACTCGCGGTCGGGATCTTGCTCGGCCTCGACCCCGACTGGCGCGCCGACGCCATCGCCGTCGCCGCCCACGCCCAGGCGCTGGTCAAGCGCTGGTGGAGGTGCAACGTCTCGCTGTCGCTGCCCCGGCTGCGTCCGGCGGCGGGTGACTTCGAGCCGGCGCGCGCCGTTTCCGATCGAGAGATGACGCAGCTCGTCTGCGCCCTGCGGCTCGTGCTGCCTGACGTGGGACTCTCGCTGTCGACCCGTGAGTCACCCGAGCTCCGTGATGGCCTGCTACCTCTTGGTGTCACCCAGATGTCCGCCGGATCCCACACGGAGCCTGGCGGCTATGCCGGTCCGAGCCAGGCCGACCCCCAGTTCCAGATCAGTGACGATCGTTCGCCGGCGGAAGTGGCCTCCAGCTTGCGCGCCGCCGGCTACGACCCGGTCTGGATGGACACGATCGGCGCCCGCCGGAAGTCCTGAGCAATTGACGGGAACCAACCGGCGTGCGCCGGCCGTCCAACTCTCCGATCGGGCGAATCCTCGCCCGCTGCACGTGGAGGTCGACGGATGCGGAAGCGAATGGGACGAGTGGGCTTGGCAGTTGTCGCTGCCGCGGTGGCGGTCGGCGTAGCTGCGAGTCCGGCTGGCGCGTGCGGAGGCCTGATCGGTCGCAACGGGGCCGTCAACCTGGTGAAGACAACGACGCTGGCGGCTTACCACGAGGGCGTGGAGCACTACGTCACCGCGTTCAAGTTCGCTGGTGGCGGTGGCGAGTTCGGCTCCATCGTGCCGCTGCCGGGCGTTCCTACCGACATCGAGCGGGGTGGCGACTGGACCTTGCAGCGCCTGCAGCGTGAGGTGGCGCCGCCGCCGCCTGAGTTCGCCGGAGACTCCGACGTGCGGGCGCTGGCCGCCTCGGCACCGGCCGAGGTCGTCATGAAGGCGAAGGTGGACGCCCTCGATCTCACCGTCTTGAAGGGTGGCGGTGCGTCGGTCGGGGAGTGGGCCACACAGAATGGCTTCCTTCTGCCTCCCGACACACCCGAGGTCCTCGACTTCTACGCCAGCCGCAGCCCGATCTTCCTGGCGGCCAAGTTCGATGCCGACGTGGCGCGTGAGAAAGGAGTGAGCCTCGGCGACGGAACCCCGGTGCACCTGACGATCCCGACACCCAACCCGTGGGTACCTCTGCGCATCCTCAGCCTCGGTCGTCAGCCGGGCGAGCGGGTCGACGCCGATGTCTTCCTGCTCAACGACCGCCGTCCAACGATCCTGACGGGTGAGGCCGGTGAGGGCGGTTTGGTGCTCGACCGCGACGAGCCGGCGTCGGGCTCGCTGCTCGCCGACCTTCGCTCCGACAAGGGAATGGACTGGATGCCCGACTCGATGTGGCTTTCCTACGTCAAGATCGAGGCCGATCCCGGCGACCTCACCTACGACCTGGCCGTGGACGCCTCCGGCGCAGGACAGCCGTCGCGAGTGGCGGCGGGGTTGGGTCCCGAAGGCGTGGTCCTTTCCGAGGAGGGATCTGGTGGTGCGTCGGGTCCCAGTGCGGATCAGATAGCCCTCGTGGCTGGCATCGTCGTCGGGCTCCTTGCCCTTGGAGCCGCAGGCTTCGTCGCCCTACGCCCGGCGCGCCGGGAGGCGTGATGTCGCCGGTGTTGCGCGCCGGAGCCGTCGCTGCCGTGGCTGCGCTGGTGCTGGTGGGGGTCGGTCCCGGCGCGGTCGCGGCGCGCGCCGGTAGCGGGGCCGGTCGGTCCGGCGGTGGCGAGCCCGGCGCGCGAACGGTCGTCCTCACCATCCACCACTCCCGCTTCTCGACCGACACCCTCCCGGTCGCGCCAGGCACCACCGTGCGGTTCATCCTTCGGAACCAGGACCCCATCGCCCACGAGCTCATCGTCGGCGACGCCATGGTGCAGCTGGTTCATGAGCGGGGTTCTGAGGCTCATCATTCCGCCCGCCCGGGCGAGGTATCGGTGGCACCTGGTGAGGAGGCGGAGACCACCTACACCTTCGGCGCGCCGGGCCGGCTGATGTTCGGCTGCCACCTGCCGGGCCACTGGGCCTACGGCATGCACGGCGCGATCGAAGTGGCCTGACCACTCTCCCGGCCAACTGGGGCTGGTGCTGGGACCAAACTGTGGCGATGCTCGCGCCACCGCCCCGGCCGGTCGGCCCGTCGATCTGGCGCCTCCCTGATCCGGCGTCCATCGGGGACGAGGACCTCGTCGGCTTCGGCGGTGACCTCGCGCCGGAGACCCTTGTCGACGCCTACCGGCGCGGGATCTTCCCGTGGCCGCACGAGGGCACCGATCTGCCGTGGTTCTCACCCGATCCTCGCGCGCTGCTGTTTGCGGACACCGTCCACGTCTCCCGATCCTTGCGGGCGCGGCTACGCAGTTGCGGTTGGGAGACAACAGTCGACCGTGCCTTCGGCACGGTCATGGCCGAGGGCGCGGTTCGTCCCGGGTCAGATGGCACCTGGATCACCGACGAGATGAAGGCCGCCTATGGCCGCCTCCACGATCTGGGATGGGCCCACAGCGTTGAGGTCTGGGGCGGCGACGATGGCGAGCTCGTCGGCGGGATCTACGGTGTCGCCGTCGGCCGCTGCTTCACCGGTGAGTCGATGTTCCACCGCCGCACCGACGGCTCGAAGGTGGCGCTCGTGGACCTGTGCGATCGATGGCAAAAGGCGGGCGGCGCCTTCGTCGATGTGCAGCTCCCCACCCGACATCTGGAGCGCATGGGGGCAGTCCCCTATTCACGCGCCGAGTTTCTTTCAATGCTTGCTGACGTTCGAGACGCGCCGGCGCGTATCGTGATCGATCGCCGTCCGGTCAGCCGCCTGGCGCCGGCTCGATGACCCAGACGTTGTCCTCGCCGAGGGCATCGTTCAACGACCGCACCAGCCGTCCGACAGCGGCGTCTTGCCCGTCCCACACGACGAGTGCCTCGTTCGCATTGCGCGCCAACCATGCGTCCCTCCGGCTGAGAGCCGCGCCAGCCAGCTGCTTGGTCGCCGGCGGCTTCGACTGGAGGACGACCTCGGCGCGTGCTCCGTCGACCAGCTCCCGATGCCGCCGCCTTGACGCCTCGGGCCACACCGAGTCGGGGTCGGGATAGGGGAGTACGGCCACGTAGGGCACTTTGGCTTCGGCTGCGGCCTCGGCGCCGAGCTGCTCCGCGCCCAGGCCCAGGCCGGTCAACACGACCAAGTCGGGATGCAGGACCTGCTTGGCCTTCACGACCTCAACCAATTTCGAGCGCACCTTGTCCGCCACTGGGTTCGAGTCATAGCCGCCGAGGGCGGGCGGACGGTGACCGGCGACGATCATGCGGTGGCCAGTCGGCGCCTGCGAGTCAATAGCGCCGCGCGCGCCGGGTACATCGGGCGGACCCAAGTCACCCGGGTCGCCGGTCCCGGCGCGCCCGGCCTGGGTGCGCGCCGCGTCGACCGCCAACCGGTCGACAAGGTCGTTGAACGGGTCAGTGCCATGCCCCTTGACCCAGCGAAACTTCACCCGCTGAAGGTCGGCGCGCACTGCGTCGATGAGCGGCTCCCAAAGGTCGCGGTTGGCCACGGGCTTCTTGGCCTTGTTGATCCAGCCTCGCGCCAACCACCCCTCCCACCACCGGTCCCGGAAGCAGTTCACGACGTACGTCGAGTCGCTCACGACCTCCAGCGGGCCCTCAAGCGTCGTCACCGCCTCGAGCGCGGCCTTGACTTCCATCCGCTGATTGGTGGTGGCCGCATCCGCGCCGCTTGCGTACTGCCCGCCCGGCACGGCCCATGCCCATCCCCCGGGCCCAGGGTTTCCCACGCAAGCGCCGTCGGTGTACACCACAGTCGTCACGGGGTCGCATCTTGCCCCGTCAAGCCATTTCTCGCCCGTTGGATCGCCGTACGCGCCGGGGCGTGCGAGCATGGAGGGCATGGTGCGCGCATGATCTTCGACGGGTTCTCCCAGCAGATTCCCGACATCGATCCGGACGAGACGGCCGAGTGGGTCGACTCCCTCGATGCCGTGACCGACGAGAGGGGCAAGAGCCGCGCCCGTTTCATCGTCCTGAAGCTCCTCGAGCGGGCCCGAGAGCTCCAGATCGGTTTCCCGGCCACGGTCAGTACGCCGTACATCAACTCGATCGCGCCGGAGCAGGAGCCCTGGTTCCCGGGTGACGAGAACATGGAGCGCCGCATCCGCGCCTTCATCCGCTGGAACGCGGCGGTCATGGTCACGCGCGCCAACAGCAAGGCACACGGTATCGGTGGCCACCTCGCCACCTACGCCAGCTCGGCCGCGCTCTATGAGGTCGGCTTCAACCACTTCTTCAGGGGTAAGGACGACGGGACGTCGGGTGACCAGGTCTTCTTCCAGGGCCATGCCGCGCCGGGTATCTACGCCCGGGCGTTTCTCGAAGGACGGCTGGCCGACGACCACCTCGACAACTTCCGCCAGGAGATCGGCGGCAACGGCCTTTCCAGCTACCCCCACCCCCGCCTCATGCCCGAGTTCTGGGAGTTCCCGTCGGTCTCGATGGGCCTGGCGCCGATCAACTCCGTGTACCAGGCCCGCTTCAACCGATACCTGCTCAACCGCCACATCCATGACACCAGCCGGTCCCGAGTCTGGTGCTTCCTCGGCGACGGCGAGTTCGACGAGCCCGAGTCGATGGCCGGCCTCACCCTCGCGACGCGCGAAGGACTGGACAACCTCACGTGGGTCGTCAACTGCAACCTCCAACGCCTCGACGGCCCGGTGCGGGGCAACGGCAAGGTCGTCCAGGAGATGGAGGCGCTCTTCCGCGGCGCGGGGTGGAACGTCATCAAGGTCATCTGGGGCTCCAAGTGGGACGAGTTGCTGGCCCGAGACGTCGACGGCGTGCTCGTCAACAAGATGAACACGACGCTCGACGGGGAATTTCAGATGTACTCGGTCGAGTCCGGCGCGTACATCCGCGAGCACTTCTTCGGCCCCGACCCGCGGCTCCGAGAGATGGTCGAGCACCTCTCCGACGACGACTTGCGCCAGCTTCCCCGGGGCGGTCACGACTACCGCAAGCTCTACGCGGCCTACGCCGCGGCCGTGGAGCACGAGGGAGCGCCCACGGTCATCCTGGCCAAAACCATCAAGGGGTGGACCCTGGGCGCCGATATCGAGGCCCGCAACGCCACCCACCAGATGAAGGCGATGACCAAGGCCCAGCTGAAGCTGTTTCGCGACCGGCTGCACCTCAACGACGAGATCCCCGACAGCGCGCTCGACCCCGACCAGCCGCCCTACTACCGGCCCGCGCCAGGGTCGGCCGAGCACGAGTACATGATGGAGCGCCGGCGCGCTCTGGCTGGCTCGCTCCCGAAGCGAGTGGTCAACAGCCGACCGATCGCCCTGCCTGACCAGGCCATCTTCACCTCCTTCATGGAGGGGTCCGGCAAGCAGGAAGTGTCGACCACCATGGTCTTCGCTCGCTTGCTCCGAGGGCTCCTGAGGGACAAGGCCATGGGGGAGCGCGTGGTGCCGATCATTCCCGATGAGGCCCGGACCTTCGGGATGGAGGGTCTGTTCTCCGAGGTGAAGATCTACGCCCCCACTGGTCAGCACTACACGCCAGTCGACGCCCACATGCAGATCTCCTACAAGGAGTCCCAGCAAGGGCAGATTCTCGAGGAAGGCATCACCGAAGCCGGATGCATGGCCTCGTTCACGGCCGCCGGGACTTCTTACGCCACGCACCGCACGCCCATGGTGCCGTTCTTCATCTTCTATTCGATGTTCGGATTCCAACGGGTCGGCGACTTGATTTGGGCGTTCGGCGACATCCGGGGGCGAGGTTTCCTCTGCGGTGGCACGGCCGGGCGTACCACCCTCACCGGCGAGGGGTTGCAGCACTGCGACGGCCACAGTCTGATGCTTGCCTCGACGGTGCCCAACGTGGCCGCCTATGACCCTGCCTTTGCCTACGAGGTCGCCGTCATCATCGAAGACGGCATACGCCGGATGTACGGCGAGACGCCCGAAGACGTCTTTTACTACCTCACCCTCTACAACGAGAACTACTCGATGCCCTCGATGCCTCCCGGTGCCGAGGAGGGCATTCGGCGCGGTTTGTACCGGTTCTCACCCGCGCCGTCCAAGGGTCGCCGGCGGGCCACGATCATCTTCAGCGGCACGGCGCAGAAAGCGGCGCGCGAGGCGCAGCAGCTTCTCGCCGAGAAGCACGATGTCGCCGCCGAACTCTGGAGCGCGACGTCGTACAAGTCGCTGCGGGAGGACGCGCTGTCGGTTGAGCGCTGGAACCGCCTCCACCCCAACGATCCGGCGCGCGTTCCATACGTCACGGAGGCGCTGGCCGAGGCCGACGGTCCGATCGTTGCCGTCACCGACTACATGAAGGCAGTGCCCGACCAGGTGGCGCGCTTCGTGCACCGCACGTTCATCCCGCTGGGCACCGACGGCTACGGCCGGTCCGACACTCGCGAGCAACTGCGGCGGCATTTCGAGACCGACGCCGCCAACGTCGTGGTTGCCGTCCTCCAGGCCCTGGTCACGATCGACGAGGCCAAACCGGAAGAGATTGCCGATGCGATTGCGGCTTATGGCATCGATCCCGAGTCACCCGATCCCCGCGCCGCCTGAAGCGGGGCTTTTAGCCAGCGAGGAGGTCAGCGATCCCGCTGGAAGCGGGGCACCTGCGTAGTTTGGCCAGGGCGCGCCGCTCGATGCTGCTGACGCCCTCCTTCGACAAGCCGCAGATCTCGGCGACAGCGGAGAGGGTGCGAGGCTCGCCCCGGTCGAGCCCGTAGCGGAGGCAGACGACCTCACGCTCCCGATCGTCTAGTGCCGAGAGCAGCCGCCGGACCTGCTCCGGCAGGCAGTACATGACCGCTTCGTCGAGCGCAGCGCTCGCGGCCTGGTCCTCGAGAACATCGCCGAGGACGGTGTCTCCTTCCGAGGTCACCGACTCGTCCATCGACAAGGGCTCGCGCCCCAGTGTGAACGCCTCCTCGACCTTGTCGGGCCGTAGGCCGGTTGCGACCGCCATCTCCGCGAGTGTCGGTGGGCGACCCAGGTCCATTTCGAGATCGTTCTGTGCCCGGCGCACGCCGGCGACCGTCTCGCCCATCTTGACCGGCAGTCGCACCGTTCGGCCGGTGTTGGCGATCGCACGGGTGATGGCCTGGCGGATCCACCAGGTGGCGTAGGTGGAGAACTTGAAGCCGCGCCGGAAATCGAACTTGCCGACTGCGTGGATCAGACCGAGATTGCCCTCCTGCACGAGGTCGAGGAGCGCCATGCCTGAGGACTGGTAACGCTTGGCGATCGAAACGACGAGGCGAAGGTTGGCTCGTACAAACGTTGCTGCAGCCCGCTCGCCGTCAGCGACTGCCGCCTGGAGCTCTTGGCGCCGAGGCTCGTCGTCTGTCGCAGCGCCGGCGCGAGCGAGGTGGGCCGCGGCCCGCCGGCCCGCGTCCATGACCTGCGCCAGACGAGTCTCGTCGTCGCGAGTCAACAGACTGTGGCGACCAATCTCACTGAGGTAAAGACGGACGAGATCCTCGTCGGAGGTCGCCGGTCGGGGAGCGCGCGTCTGCATCGCACAGTGCAACAGGACCGGCCGCTGACTTCTTCCCGGCAGAGGGGCCTTGTCATAAATACCTAACGGGGGTATCGTGTCCATACGAAAAGTGATCTGGGAGGAACAATGCGCGGTTACACGGCCAACAAGGATGACTACCTCAGGCGGCTGAAGCGGATCGAGGGTCAGGTCAGGGGCCTTCAGCGCATGGTCGAGGAAGACAAGTACTGCATTGACATTCTCACCCAGGTCTCGGCGGCGACGAAGGCCTTGCAATCGGTTGCTATCGGCCTGCTCGAAGAGCACATCAGTCACTGCGTGGTGGAGGCGGCCGCTGCCGGTGGGGACAAGGCCGACGTGAAGGTCAAAGAGGCCGCGGACGCGATCGCCCGGCTGGTGCGCTCGTGAGCACCGTGACGACCACCTACACGGTGAAAGGGATGACCTGCGGCCACTGCGTCAATGCCGTGTCGACCGAAGTCGGGAAGCTGGCCGACGTGACCAGCGTCGAGGTCGACCTCGACAGCGGCGCGGTGAAGGTCACGAGTACCTCGCTGCTCGACCTTTCCCAAGTGACCGCAGCGGTCGACGAGGCCGGCTATGAACTCGCTGGTGTCGCTCCGGAACCGGGAGGCAGGTCGGAGCGATGAACGTGCCGGCGAAGCTGATCGGGTTCGGAGTCGTGCTCGCAGCCGTCTTCGCGGCCTCACTCGGCGTCGGCGCGGCCGTGGGCCCCATTAGTGGCACCGGTGGCAACGGTGAGCACGGCGCGCACGACGACGGGGCGAGCGGAAAGGCCGCCGACGCCGCCGACGGCTCGACTTCAGCCGGGCTGGACACCGAGGGTCTCGCCATCTCCGCGGGCGGCTACACGTTCGATCCGGTCGCCACCGTCGTCGCTCCCGGCGCGCCCACGGCCTTCAACTTCCGGATCCTCGGTCCCGGCGGCGCGCCGGTCACCCGGTACGCGCCGCGACACGACCGCGAGCTGCACTTGATCGTCGTCCGGCGCGATCTGGCGGGCTACCAGCATCTACACCCAAGGCGCGCCGCTGACGGCACGTGGACTGTTTCGCTGACCCTGGCTAGTGCCGGCGTGTACAAGGCGTACGCCGACTTTGATCCGGCCGGAGGCGCGCCGCCGATGACGCTCGCCGGCGACATCTTTGCCTCCGGCGATTTCGAGGCCCAATCGCTGCCCGCACCGTCCGCGACTGCCACTGTTGATGGTTTCGCGGTCACGTTGCGCGGCGCACTCACCGCGGGCGAGGAGTCCGACCTGAGCTTCACCGTCGCCAAGGACGGTGCCCCTGTGGTCGATCTCGAGCCCTACCTCGGCGCCTTCGGCCACTTGGTGGCCCTGCGGGCCGGGGATCTGGCCTACCTCCACGTGCACCCCGAAGGCGCGCCGGGTGACGGCCATACGCGCGCCGGACCCGAAATCACCTTCCACGCCGAGGTTCCGGCCGCCGGATCGCATCGGTTGTTCCTCGACTTCCAGCACGGCGGCGTAGTACGCACCGCCGAGTTCACCGTCGTGGCAACCGGAGCATCGTCATGAAGGCGCAACAGAACGATTCCGATCAATCGGTCGAGTTGGTCATCGGCGGGATGACGTGTGCTTCGTGTGCGGCGCGCATCGAGAAGCGCCTGAACCGTCTCGACGGCGTCACCGCGACTGTCAACTTCGCTACCGACCGGGCGCGGGTCGCTTATCCCGACACGGTGACGCCCGAGGAGCTCGTCGCCCAGGTCGAGGCCACTGGCTACACAGCTACGTGTCCTAAGCCTGACTCGGCCGAGGTCGACCCTTCGAGCACCGGGGCACATTCCCATGACGCGCCGGACTCCGCCCGCGAGCTCTTTCAACGCGTCGTTATTTGTGCCGTGCTGGCCATCCCTGTCGTCGTCATGTCGATGGTGCCCGCCGCTCAGTTCCGAAACTGGCAGTGGGCGTCTCTTGCCCTGGCCGCGCCGGTGGTGACCTGGGGCGCGTGGCCCTTCCACCAGGCGATGTGGGTCAACCTGCGCCACGGCGCGGCCAGCATGGACACGCTGGTCTCGATCGGCGTGCTCGCGGCCTTCGGCTGGTCGCTGTACGCATTGTTCATTGGTGACGCAGGGACGCCGGGGATGCACATGCCGTTCTCGTTGACCATCGGGGAGGCGTCGGGGCAGGAAGAGATCTATCTGGAGGTCGCGTCCGGAGTGACGGTGTTCTTGGTCGCCGGTCGCTACCTCGAGGCGCGGGCCAAGCGCCGCTCCGGCGCGGCACTGGAGGCCCTGCTTTCGCTCGGAGCGAAGGACGCGGTCGTGTTGCGTGACGGCTCCGAGGTACGGGTGCCTATCAGTGACCTGGCCGTCGGTGATGTGTTCGTCGTACGCCCCGGGGAGAAGGTAGCGACGGACGGTATCGTCGAGGACGGCGCGTCAGCGGTTGACGCCAGTCTCCTGACGGGCGAGTCGGTGCCGGTCGAGGTCAAGCCCGGCGACGCTGTCACCGGCGCAACGGTGAACGCCGGTGGACGTTTGGTGGTCCGAGCCACTCGAGTGGGCACCGACACGCAACTGGCCCAGATGGCGCGGCTGGTGGCCGACGCTCAGAACGGCAAGGCGCCGGTGCAACGTCTCGCCGACCGGGTCGCCGGAGTGTTCGTGCCTGTCGCCTTTGCGATCGCAGTGGCCACATTGGGCTTCTGGTTGGGGACGGGCGGCAGCGCGACGGGGGCGTTCACGGCCGCGGTCGCCGTTCTCATCGTTGCCTGCCCGTGCGCACTTGGCCTGGCGACCCCGACTGCGTTGCTTGTCGGCACCGGCCGAGGCGCCCAACTCGGCATCCTCATCAAGGGACCCGAAGTGCTCGAGTCGACCCGGCGGGTGGACACGATCGTGCTCGACAAGACGGGCACCGTCACCACAGGGCACATGAGCCTCCTCGACGTCGTGTGTGCGCCGGGTGAGAGCCGTGGGGAGGTCTTGCGCATCGTCGGCGCGGTTGAGCGGGCGTCGGAGCACTCCATCGCCCAGGCGATCGCGGCCGCGGCGGCTGAGGAGGTCGGCCACCTGCCTCCTGTCGACGACTTCGCGAACCTCGAGGGGCTCGGGGTGCAAGGCGTGGTGGAAGGGCACGCGGTTGTCACGGGGCGGGCTGCCCTCCTCGCTGACCGGGGTCTGGGCCTGCCACCCGAACTGGAATTTGCCAAGGACCAGGCTGAAGCGGATGGACGCACTGCGGTCGTCGCCGGTTGGGACGGCGCGGCGCGCGCCGTGCTCGTGGTGGCCGACAAGATCAAGGCCACCTCGGCCGAAGGAATTGCCGAGCTGCGGGCGTTGGGATTGCGGCCGATCTTGCTCACGGGCGACAACCGGCGCGCCGCGACCGCCGTTGCCACCGAGGCCGGGCTCGGGGACGACAACGTCATCGCCGAGGTGCTGCCGCGCGACAAGGTTGACCTCATTCGCCGTCTTCAGGACGAGGGCAAGGTCGTCGCCATGGTCGGCGACGGCGTCAATGACGCTGCCGCTTTAGCTCAAGCCGATCTCGGACTAGCCATGGGCACGGGCACCGACGTGGCCATCGAGGCCTCCGACATCACCCTCGTGCGCGATGACCTGCGCGCCGTCGCCGATGCCATCCGCCTGTCGAGGCGCACCCTCGCCGTCATCAAAGGCAATCTGTTCTGGGCCTTCGCGTACAACGTCGCCGCCATCCCCCTGGCTGCCGCCGGTTACCTCAACCCGATGATCGCCGGCGCGGCTATGGCGTTCTCCTCCGTTTTCGTCGTCACGAACAGCCTGCGCCTTCGCCGCTTCCGCTCGGCTGCCTGACGTAGTGCCGGCCTAGGCCGGGTTGGTCCTCACTAAACCGATCGTGTGGCCTTCGGGATCCGTGAACATGCCGACCACAAGTCCTGGCATCATCTCTTCCGGGCCCATTATCCGGGTACCACCGAGCCCCTCGGCTTTGGCGAGCGAGTCCTCGACATCGGGGACCTCGATGTAGAAGGTGACATGGCCGGGGTAGCCCTCCGGCGCCTGCCCGACACCACCACCGATGCCGATGCCGTCGGGATTGAGGTTTTCCTCCCGCGGCACCATGGCGTACTCAACCTCGCCCGGTACCTTCAGGTTCCAGCCGAACAAGTCTGAGTAGAACGAACGCAGAAGCGGACCGTCCTTGCCAACCACCTCGAAATGCACAACCGGATATCCCATGGAGTTCTCCTCTCGTGGAGTCGATGAGCTTTGAGCACGCCTCGTCTATGAAGTACGGCAATGTTCACCTGACACCTCTGGGAGAGTCGGCATGAAGAACATAACGGCAGGGTTGTTCATTCGCTCGCCGTCACTGCCTTGAGGAACGACGTGGCCGGCTGGGGGGCGCTGTTGGCCGAGGCCCTTCGCGAAACCGGAGGCGCCCTCTCAGACGAGGAACGGGCTTGGGCCGACGGAATCCTGGCTGGCTCCCAGGCAGCGAGCTCCGCCGCCTGATGCGTGGAGTGACGCTGGACGCGGGTGCCTTGGTCGCACTGGAACGCGACGAACGCCACGTCATTGTCCTCATCGCCCGAGCCCGTGAGATCGGGGCCACCGTCACTGTCCCGGCGACAGCGCTCGCTCAGGTTGTCCGGGCACCGGCGCGCCAAGTGCGCCTTGCCCGCCTAGTGCGACAGCCGACGACTGATGTCATCGCGCTCGATCGGGTCGACGCCACCAACGTCGGCCGGCTTCTTGCCGCCACGGGAACCTCCGACATCGTGGACGCGCACGTCGTGATCTGCGCGCGACGAGCGGGCCAGCGGATCGCCACGTCGGACCCCGACGACCTTCGTGTTCTCGATCCGAGCGTCCGCATCGTTCCCGTTTGAGAGGGGCGACGCGAGCGTCGCATCCCCCGTCGCTGAGACCGCCGCCAATCCTCCACGCTTTTCCTCGATCGGTGGTGGCGTTACAGAGCCGACCTGAGGAGGTCGACCACGGGCTTCGGCTCCCAGTTCTCGTCCCACAGGCCCCCGTACCCGCCGGGCGGCG
>DATLEI010000040.1:0-39933 GCA_035525375.1 Acidimicrobiales bacterium | reverse complement strand
CGGGGGGGGGCGCGCGGCGACACGCCGAGAGCCAGTTCGGCGCGCCCTCGGGTGCCGGAGGCCAGGTCGACGATGTAGCCCTTCAGGCTGGGCGCGACATGGATCGCCTGGGCCATGGTGATCATGTGCTGGATGTCGCCCGCCGACGCCACCGGCTTGATGTCGTCGAGCGGATTGGCCGCGGCGTGCGTGTCGAGAATGGCGATCTCCGAGGCCCGACCGGGATATCCCATGCGAATCCGCATCAAGAAGCGGTCGAGTTGGCTTTCCGGCAGGGGGTAGGTGCCTTCGTGCTCAACCGGATTCTGCGTGGCCATGACCATGAACGGCTGCGGGAGCGTATAGGTCGTCTGGTCGACCGTTACCTGCCGCTCCTCCATCGCTTCCAGCAGCGCCGATTGGGTCTTGGGCGAGGCCCGGTTGATCTCGTCGCCAAGCACCAGGTTGGCGAAGATGCCCCCCTGCCGGAACTCAAAGGTGCCGTTGGCCCGGTTGTACACGGTGACGCCCGTGACGTCGGATGGTAGGAGATCGGGCGTGAACTGGATTCGTCCCCAGGAGCAATCGAGGCTGGCGGCCAGCGCCTTCGCCAGAGTCGTCTTGCCGACACCCGGGACATCTTCGACGAGCACATGACCCTCGGCCACGAGGCAAACAAGAGCGAGGCGAATCGCCTCGTCCTTGCCGTGGATCGCGGTCGAAACGTTCTCGACGATGCGCTCGAAGCCGTCGGAGAAAGACTGGACCGTGCGTGCGGCGGCTCGTGATCTCGACACCTGCAGAGAGTAGCGGGAGGGTGCCCGGTTGGTCCCGCGTGCCCTACGGTCGATAGATCGACATCGCGCTGGCAATCGACGTGGGCGGCACCAAACTCGCCGCGGGGCTGGTGACAGCCGAGGGCGACGTCGTGTCGTCAACCTCCCTGCCGACACCGGTGACCGACCAAGGCGAGGATCTGTTCGACAGGTTGCTGGCCCTCGTGCACCCGCTCATCGGCGACGAGACAATTGCGACCTGTGGCGTGGGCTGCGGGGGCCCCATGAGTGCGGATGGAGCTCTCGTGTCGCCGCTGAACATCCCTGCCTGGTCGTCGTTTCCTCTGCTGTCGCGGCTCGAGGAAGCGCTCGTATCGCCGACCTTCGTCGACAACGATGCCAAAGCGCTGGCGCTGGCCGAGGGTTGGTGTGGCGCGGCTGCTCGGGAGACCGACTACCTGGCCATGGTCGTCTCGACTGGCGTCGGAGGCGGGATCGTGCTTGATGGCCGCCTGCTTGACGGCGCCCAAGGCAATGCCGGCCATATCGGCCACGTGATCGTCGAGCCGGACGGAAGGATCTGTCCGTGCGGGGCCCGCGGCTGCCTCGAGGCCGAAGCATCCGGCACGTCGATTGCCGCCGCAACCGGCCGCCCAGCCAAGGAGGCGCCCCCCGACGTCGTGGCCCGGGTCGGAACGATGGTGGGCCGGGCCGTCGGCTCGGTCGCGAATCTCCTCGATCTCCAGTTCGCAGTGGTGGGAGGATCCGTCGCGCTGGGGTACGGCGCGCCGTTCTTCGCTGCTGCCCAGGCTGAAGTTGATGCTCGATCGAGGCTGGCCTTCTCGTCAGGGGCACGTATCGAGCCAGTGGGCCTCGGCGCGAACGGGCCGCTCGTGGGGGCCGCAGCTGTGGGTTGGCGGGGGCTGGCGCGACAAGGTGGGCCGCCGTCAGACGGTGGTCGATGGCGATGAAGCGAGTGTCATGGGTGTGGCCGGCGGCAATCGCCGTCGTCCTCCGTCCGCCACTGTGGCCGGTCGCGGTGATCCAGCTGTTCCGGCTATCCCCATCGGGCTGGTGGCGTCGGTGGCCGCCCCTTCCGGTGCCAGACCCGGCCTACCTTCGGTTCCGCGCCGAGACCGCCTACGGCGATCCGCACCACCCACCGGAGGCCGCCGATGTCGTCAGCTATCTCAATTGGTGCCGCCATTCGCGCCGGTTCAGGTAGCCTCGAAGCAATGATCGTGCCACCAGCAATGGCCGTCTGAGCGAGGCGGCGAGGCCCTCTATGAAGGCGCTGGTGCTCAACGCGACGTACGAGCCGCTGTGTGTCGTTTCCGCACGCCGTGCCCTACTGCTTGTCTTGAAAGAGAAAGCGGAGGTCCTTCACGCCACTGACCGGGCATTTCACTCCGAGCGAGTCGCCCTACCGGTGCCGTCGGTGATCCGTCTCACGTACTTCGTAAAGGTGCCGTTCCGGGCGCGCGCCGCCCTCAACCGGCGCGCCGTGTTTGCCCGTGACGATCACCGGTGCCAGTACTGCGGCGGGACCGCCGAGAACATCGACCACGTCGTTCCCCGCAGCCGTGGCGGCCAGCACGTCTGGGAGAACGTCGTGGCCGCTTGTCGGCCGTGCAACACCCGGAAGGAGGACCGCTCGCTCAGCGAGGTCGGCCTCACCCTGCGCCGGCGCCCGGTGGCCCCCAAAGAGCTGACGTGGATCATCGTTGCGGTCGGCACGGTTCATCCGCATTGGGAGCAGTACCTGCAGTCCGGCGCGGCGCTGTCGGCCTGACCGCTCGTCGGTGGCGCGTGGAGCGCGAGTTCGGCTCCGCCGCGCATCTCCTGGCCCGGCCGTGGCCACAGCCGATGGAGCGCACGGCGCGGGTACTCGAGCTGAGCGCGCCGGCATTGGTCATGGGCAGCACCCAGTCCCCACTTTCGGTGGATAGCGAAGCCGCTGCTCGAGCGGGGATAGAGGTGGCGCGCCGGAGCAGCGGCGGGGGAGCGGTGCTCGTCTCGCCCGGCGCCGTCCTATGGGTCGACGTGCTACTTCCCGCCGGTGATGACTTGTGGGACGACGACGTCGGACGGTCGGCCTACTGGTTGGGCGAGACCTGGGCGCTAGCGCTTGGCGACCTCGGCATCGACGCCAGCTATCACGAGGGGGGGCTCATTGCACCGATGTGGGCCCACATCGCCTGCTTCGCGGGGTTGGGCTCCGGCGAGGTGACAGTCGGACCTCGGAAGGCAATCGGCATCAGTCAGCGCCGAACGCGCTCAGGCGCGCTCTTTCAGTGCGCCGCTTTGCTGGAGTGGGACCCCGGCGCGTTCGTGTCGCTGTTGGCACTCGACGCCGGCGCGCGCAGAGAGGCGGAGCACCAGCTGCGAGACGGCGCGGCTGCGTTGGACGTCGAAAAGGCGGCTCTGCAGGAAGCGCTGCTCGGCCGTCTCACCAAACGCTGATCGGTGGGCGTCGAGATTCAGCGTCGCCAAGGCGATGGCCAGCGACGGCGGCCCGACTTTGCCGCCTTAATACGCTCGGCGCGCAGTTCCTCGATTTCGGCGTCATCAATAGGCTCGAGCGCGCCGGCGACCCACGACAACAAGAGGTCGGCCAGCGCCGGGTTGCGCGCCAGCACGGGCCCGTGCAGGTAGGTCCCGACCACGTGACCGGTGACGATCCCTTCGCTGCCGTCACCGGCGTCGTTCCCACGACCGACCAACACCCGGCCCAGCGGCTGCGCGCCGGGGCCCAGCGATGTGACTCCGGCATGATTCTCGTAGCCGGTGAGGGTGGGCAGGCCGAGGCCCGGCGCGGACTCGACGACCATCTCTCCTACGCGCCGGGCACCGGGGCCCCGCGCCGTCGAGCAGTCGAGGAGTCCCAGGCCCGCGTTGATGTTGCCGTCCGGTCCGATGAACTCCCGTCCCAGGACCTGGTAGCCGGCGCAAATGGCCAGCACCGCAGCACCGGCTTCAACGGCCGCGTGCAACGCGCCGCTGGCTCGTAGTTCTCGTACGGCTAAGGCCTGGGGCCCATCTTCGCCGCCGCCCATTAGGTAGAGCTCGCAGGACCTCGGCACAGGGTCGCCGGCGGCGACCTCGATCACCTCGGCTCCTATGCCGCGCCGGTGCAGCCGCTGAGCGAGGACTGCAGCGTTGCCGCCGTCGCCGTAGGTGCCGAGGAGCTCGGGATACAGCAAAACGATCGAGAGCGCGTCAGTCACGGCTGACTCCGCTGCCTCCCAGGGCGCGCCGGGCGTCTTGAAAAGAGGTGTAGTTCGCGGCCAGGTCGATGTCGCTTTCCCCGGTTGCTCGGACAGCCTCCAGGTAATCGGGCACGAACCCGTGCTCAACATCGGCGTAACGAAGACGGACGGCGAGGTCTCGGCCCCGATCCCCGGTGGCGATGACCAACCGGCCCCGCAAACGTTCGAAGGGCACGTCCCAGAGCCACGACGGATCCCGCCCGTCGGCGACACGGGCATTGATGCCGATGACGACCGGCAGGGGAGCAGGCCGAATCAGGTCGAGCGTCTCTGCCCATCCGGCCGGATTCTTCGCCAGCAGGAGGCGGACTTGCACACCGTCCCGGTCGAGGACCTGATAGCGACCGGCGACGGTGCCCACCCCCGACATGGCGGCGACGGCGCCCGCGGCATTGGCGCCGAGAGCGATCGCGCCACCGAGGGCCATGGCCGCATTGGCGCGGTTGCACCACCCCGGAAGCTGCAGATCGAGGGTCAGGCGGGCACCTCCGGGAAGGACGAGGTCGTTCCCGTCAAGATCGATCGTCGTCGACGGTTTCGAGAAGTCGCACGAATCGCAAGCCCACTGGCCATCGACGGCCCACTTGATCCGGCCGCCGCATGCTGGGCAGGCAGCAGCATCCGAGCGCCATTGCTGTCCCGTGCCGACCCAGGTGACCCCCGCGCTGTCGTGAGCGGCGTAGGCGACCAGCGGATCGTCGGCGTTGGCGACGGCCACGGTCGCCGGCGAAGCCGCCAGGGCGCGCCGCCATGACTCGGCATGTAGCCGTACCTCCCCAATGCGGTCGAGCTGGTCGCGGCTGAGGTTAAGCAACACGACCGCCACCGGTCGGATGGCGGTAACGGCGGCCGGCAACAGTCCTTCGTCGACCTCGAGGGCGCCCAGCGCACCGGGGGGCGCGCCGGCGAGCGTGCTCACCAGCCCCGAAAGCAGGTTCGCCCCGGCAGAGTTGGAAGTGACCGGGCCCTCTGCGCTCAGTGCGGCGGCCAAGAGCCGGGTCGTCGTCGTTTTGCCGTTGGTGCCGGAGACCATGGCGACTCGATGGCCGGTCGCCACCGCCGCCAGTGCCTGCGGATCGACTGCAAGCATCACCTTGCCGCCGACGGAGGACCCTTGGCCTCGACCGGCGCGCCGGGAGAGCTCGGACACCGCTTGGCCGAGACGGATTGCTGTCCGGGTGCGCAATGACGCCGTCATCGCCGCATCTTCGCCCATATCGCGCGGCCCAGCGGCCTCTGACCGGCGAAACCACCCCGTTTGGGAGGTTGGGGGTTGACCGGGGTTTGGAAGGGGCGTACTGTGGGGCAAAGTGGTACGGAGTGGATGGCGAGCCCCACAATAGGGGCCATGGGGGTGCCACCGGGCGATGTTTCGAGCAAATTCAGAGGAAGAGGGCCGCGATGTTCCTGGGGGAGTACAGCCACTCCCTGGACGCCAAAGGGCGGTTGATCCTCCCGGCGCGCTTTCGCGACCAGCTCAAAATCGTCTTTCTCACCAGCGAGGTCGACAAGTGCCTCGCCATCTGGCCGCCCGAGGAGTTCAACGTCAAGGCCGGCCAGATGAAAGAGCTTCTGCACGGGACAGCGATCGAGCGCAACATCGCTCGCGCCTTCTTCTCGGGCGCGGTCGATTCGAGCCCCGACCGTCAGGGCCGTTTGGCGATCCCGCCGTCCCTACGTGCATTCGCAGGACTCGATCGGGAGGTCACGGTCACGGGTCAGTTCGACCACCTCGAGATCTGGGACGCCGGCGCGTGGCTGGAAACCAAGCGCCAAGGCGAACAAGGCCTGGCCGGGGGGGAGCCTCAGGGCCTGGCTTCCCCCCCGGACGGGAACGGAAGCAAGTGACCTCCCGCCCCGTCGTACCGCGGGCGCAGCTCGCTCATGTGCCATCCCCCGACCGGCATTCGGGAAGACTCCCCCTCTTCGCCCAGTGCCAGGGTTTCGTCCGGGAACCCCTCCCGGACGCGCCTAACCGGTCGGGGGATGGCTGATGAGCGAGCCCGACCGAGTTAGCCAGCACGCGCCGGTCATGGTGGCCGAGGTAGTTGACCTGGTCCGCCCCGTTCCCCCGGGCACGGTCGTCGACGCCACCCTCGGAAACGGCGGCCACTCGCGCGCCGTGCTCGAGTCGGTTCCACAAGTGAACGTTTTCGGCATCGACAAGGATCCCGACGCCATCGAGCGGGCCGCGTCGGCATTGGCACCCTTCGGCAAGCGCGTCACCCTGCAGCGAGCGTCGTTCGAGGAAATGGCACCAGTGCTTCGCTCGATGGGGACACAGGAGGTCAGCGGTGTGCTCTTCGACCTTGGCGTCAGCTCACCCCAGCTCGACCAACCGACCCGGGGCTTCTCGTACTCCCACGACGGGCCGCTTGATATGCGAATGGATCCCGAAGCGGCGACCAGCGCGGCCGATGTCGTCAACGACTACTCCGAGGACGATCTCGCTCGCGTTCTTGCCGACTACGGCGATGAACGGTTCGCCCGGCGCATTGCCCGTGCGATTGTCGCCGCCCGGCCCCTCAATGGCACCCGGGAACTGGCAGACATCGTTCGATCGGCCATCCCCGCTGCGGTTCGGCGCCATGGGCGGCACCCGGCGCGCCGGTCCTTTCAGGCCATACGCATCGAGGTCAACCGCGAGCTCGACGTTCTCGCTGGAGCCCTCGACGACGCCGTCGATCTCCTGACCCCGGGCGGCCGCTGCGTCGTTCTCACCTATCACTCTGGCGAGGACAGGATCGTCAAGGATCGCTTCCGGTATGCGGCGACGGGCGGTTGCACCTGCCCGCCGCAGTTGCCATGCCAGTGCGGCGCAACCGCCAAGGTCCGACTGCTCAAACGAGGCAGGCGGCCGGCGGCCCATGAAGTCGCGGCCAACCGTCGGGCCGAGAGTGCCCGGTTGCGAGCCGTCGAACGGTTGCACCCGAACCCAGAGGCGGCGGCGTGAGCATGCTTCGAGAACTGCGCGAAGAGCGCGAGGTCCGTCACGCGCGAGCCGCCGCGACGGAGTCACCGCTCCGACTCGTTACACCGGATGCGGGCACCCGAGGCCGACGAACCGTTCGAGCGCTCACCCTACTGACGTCTGCCGCCGCGTGCGCGGTCTTGTTCGGAACCGTATGTACCCACGTGCTCCTCACCCAGGGCCAGGCTGAGGTCGACCAGCTCGAGGCCCGGGCGGCCGATGCCGAAGCTGCCCACCAGCAACTCCAGGTCGGGGTCGCTGAACTCGAGTCGCCCGCTCGGATCGTCCCCGCCGCCCGTGAGCGACTGGGCATGGTCCCGCCCCCGGTTGTCGTCTACCTCACTCCCGGCGCGCCTCGGCTCCCGGCGCCGTCGGCGATCGTTCCATCCACGACGACGCCACCGTCTAAAACAGCCCATCCATGAGGGGGAACACCCCCGGGCTTCCCGATCCCCGTCGACGGCTCATCTTCCTTCTCGTCGTACTGTCCCTCGCGTTTGGCGGGGTGGTTGCGCGACTTACGGTGCTGCAGGCAATCGATTCGCATCGCTACTCCGAGTTCGGAATGTCCCAACGGATGCATTCGATTGTCCTGCCGGCGGCGCGGGGCGCGATCGTTGATCGCAACGGGGCCGGGCTCGCACTCTCCACTCGGCGGCGCACGGTGTGGGCCAACCCGCAAGTGGTTCGTGATCCTGTCGCCGGCGCCCGCGCCCTAGCGCCTTTGCTCGACATGCCAGAAATGGAGATCCGGGAACGCCTCACCACGAGTGCTGCCTTCGTGTACCTGGCTCGCAAGGTTGAGGATCCAGTGGCTGACAAGGTCGAGGCACTCCACCTCCCGGGTGTCTCCCTGCTCGAAGAACCGAAGCGGGTAGAGCCTGCAGGGCCGCTCGCCGCTCCGGTACTCGGCAAGGTTGGCCTCGATGAACAGGGCCTGTCCGGCCTCGAACTCCAGTTTCAGCACCAGCTGCAGGGTCGCCCCGGTCAACTCATTGTCGAACGTGACCCGCGGGGCAACGACATTGCTGCCGGGATCCACGAACTGCGTTCGCCCGTTGCCGGCAACAAGCTCGTCCTCACGATTGATCGTTCCATGCAGTACGAGGCTGAGCGGGTGCTTGCCGAGCAAATTGTGACAACCAAGGCGAAGGGCGGGATAGCCATGGTGATGGACGTCCAGACGGGCGAAATCCGGGCGATGGCGAATCTGGCCGCTGGCACCGGGAATGCTCCGCCTGCGCCCAGTCCCGACAACATGGCCGTCACCAAGGTGTACGAGCCAGGATCGGTCAACAAGATGATCACTGTCGCGGCGGGCCTTGAGGAGGGCGTGATACGCCCCTCGGACACGTTCGTTGTCCCCGACACGATCAACGTCGCTGACACGACGTTTCACGACGCCGAGGAGCACGACACGGAGAGAATGACCGTGAGCGACATTGTCGCCGAATCATCGAATGTGGGGACGATCATGGTCGGGCGAAAGCTCGGCAAGGAACGAATCGACCGCTTCCTACGAGCTTTCGGACTCGCCGACCGAACGAGCCTTGATTTTCCCGGAGAGTCAGCAGGCCTCCTCCCCGAGCTCGGCAAGTGGTCAGGAACCTCGATGGCCACTGTCCCGGTCGGCCAAGGCGTCGCCGTGACCGCCCTGCAGATGCTGGTCGCCTACAACACGGTCGCCAATGACGGCGTCTATGTCGGGCCAAGCCTGGTGAAGCAGGTGGTGGACGCCCAAAACCGAGTCCGTGACACACCGCCCGCCTCGAGCCGCCGGATCGTCAGCTCGGCGACTGCACGCGAGCTCACGGAAATGCTCGAGCAGGTGGTTGAAGGCGGCACGGGCACTGCGGCGCGCGTGCAAGGTTTCACCGTGGCAGGAAAGACGGGTACGGCGAAGAAGCCGAGAGAGGGCTACCGGGGCTATCAGGACGGCGCCTACGTGGCCAGCTTCGTGGGATTCCTGCCTGCAGAGGCGCCCCGTCTGTCGGCAATCGTCGTCCTCGACGAGCCCACGCCGATCTTCGGCGGTGTGGTCTCAGCGCCGGTGTTCTCCCAACTCGGCGGCTACGGCGTTCGTGTCTTCGGGATTCCGCCGGATGGTGGAGTGGCGCAGAGCGGGCGGCCCGCTGCCGCTTCGAGCCAGCAAGAGTTGCCCGATGCGGTCGTGAGCACCACGAGCAACCCGGTTCCCGTACCCTCGGCGCGGGATACGCTCGAACGAAATCCCAGGTAGGGCCGTGAGGACAAGCGCGTGCGGATGCAGTCGTTGCTGGAGGGGGTCGAGGTGCTACGCCTCCGGGGCGATCCGGCGCGTACGGAGATCACTTCGATCACCCAAGACTCGAGAACGGTCACCCCGGGCGCCCTCTTCTGCTGTCTGCCTGGCTCCCAGGCAGACGGCCATGACTTCGCCTCGCGAGCCGTGACGGCGGGGGCGAGCGCGCTCCTCTGCGAACGGGAGCTGCCGCTCGACGTCTCTCAGGCGGTTGTTCGCGACGCCCGCGCCGCCGCCGGGCCTGTCGCGGCAGCCTTCTACGGCAACCCGTCGCGCCAGCTCGCGGTCGTTGGTGTGACGGGGACGAATGGCAAGACGACGACCACGCATCTGGTCAAGGCTGTACTGGAAGCCGACGGTCGCAAGACGGGCGTCATCGGCACCCTTTCTGGTCCACGTACGACGCCCGAGGCCATCGATCTGCAAGCTCGGTTGGCGGAGATGGTCGCTGGCGGAAGCTCAGCAGCGGCGATCGAGGTTTCGTCGCACGCACTCGTTCAACACCGAGTCAGCGGTACCTGGTTCTCCGTCGTTGCGTTCACCAACCTGAGTCCCGAGCACCTCGACTATCACAAGACGATGGACGCCTACTTCGAGGCCAAGTTGGCCTTGTTCAACCCTGAGCGCGCCGGTCTCGCGGTCGTGAACGCCGACGACCCCTGGGGCAGGCGCCTCATCGAAGCCGCGCCAATGCCGATTACGCCCTTCTCACTCGCCGACGTGAGCGACATCGTGCTCGGCCCGGTTTCGAGCACCTTTGTCTGGGATGGCCACAGGGTGGAGCTTCAGCTCGGCGGATCATTCAATGTGGCCAACGCTGTCGCTGCCGCCGCCATCGGGCGAGCGCTCGGAGTTGACTCGAAGGCGATTGCGGCCGGACTCTCGACAGCTCCGCCGGTGCCCGGTCGTGTCGAGACGGTCGGTGCTGGCCAACCATTTCTCGTAATCGTCGACTATGCCCATACGCCGGCCAGCCTGGAACAAGTGCTGCTGTCCGCCCGCGGGGCCGGGAAACGGGTGATCACCGTCTTCGGTTGCGGGGGTGACCGCGACCGCACCAAGCGGCCGGCTATGGGCGAGGTTGCGACCCGGTTGTCCGATGTTGCGATCCTGACCTCCGACAACCCGCGAAGTGAGGATCCGAGCGCGATCATCGGCGAGGTACGCGCCGGCATCGGACGGTCGGAAGTCCTCGTCGTAGAGCCCGACCGGCGGGCGGCGATCGCCAACGCGTTGGCGCAGGCGCGCGCCGGCGATGTCGTCGTGCTCGCGGGGAAGGGCCACGAAACCGTGCAGCTAGTCGGGGAGCGCTCCTTCCCCTTCGATGATCGTCAGGTCGCCCGCGAAGTACTGGCAGAGCTCAAGGAGCGCGCCGCATGGTAGCCATGCTCGTTGCGTTGAGCGTGGGTCTCCTGGGCGCGTTGCTGGGAACCCCTCTGCTCATTCGCGCCCTAGAGGCGCGAGGTATCGGCCAGCAGATCCGCGAAGACGGGCCACAGGGCCACTTCACCAAGGCGGGCACACCGACGATGGGTGGCCTGACCATTCTGGCGGCCGCTGGTGCCGGTTACGTCGCCAGTCATTTGCACAGCGGAGCCGTGTTCACCAGTGCCGGTGTCATCGTCGTACTCACCATCCTCGCCGCCGGGGCGGTCGGACTTGCGGACGACTGGATCAAGGTACGCCACCAACGAAGTCTTGGACTGAACAAGACGGCGAAGATAGTCGGCCTCCTCCTCGTCGCGGTCGGCTTCGCGCTCCTCGCCGTCTTCAAGGCCAAGGTGCTGACGGACCTCTCGTTCACCCGGTCGGTCGGAATCGGAATGCCCGACCCCGTTTACATCATTTGGGCCGTGCTCATATTGATCGGCGCTGCGAATGCGGTGAACCTTTCGGACGGGCTCGACGGGCTGGCCGCGGGCTCGTCATTGTTCTCGTTTGCAGGGTTCATCTTCATCGGGTTCTGGGAGTTCCGCCATGCCAGCTGTTACGGCGTCGGGCCGGCGCTCGACCTGTCACTGGTTGCTGCCGCCATGACGGGGGCGTGCGCCGGTTTCCTGTGGTGGAACGCGGCTCCGGCGCGCATCTTCATGGGCGATACGGGCTCGCTTGCGATTGGCGCAGGCCTGGCGACGCTCGCCCTGACGATGAACACGCAGATGCTGCTGCCCGTGATCGGCGGGCTGTTCGTGATGATCACCCTCTCCGTTGTCGTTCAGGTCGCGGCCTTTCGTATCGTCGGTCGGCGGGTCTTCCGGATGGCGCCCCTGCACCACCACTTCGAGTTGCTGGGGTGTCCGGAAACGACAGTGATCGTTCGGTTCTGGATTCTGGCCGGCCTGTTTGCCGCACTGGCGGTAGGTCTCTTCTACGCCGACTTCCTCTCCCATGGCTGCCAGGCCGCGAAGCTTGGCTGACCTGGCTGGCGCATCCGGTCGGTCCGAGGTTGCGCTGGTCGTCGGTTTCGGTACCAGCGGCTCGGCTGTCGCGCGCCATCTGCGTGACCGCGGCGCCCTGGTTGTGGCCGTCGATGACGCGCCGACCGAGGACACCCGCAACCAAGCAAGAGACATGGCGATCGAATTCTTCGACTGCCCTGACGCAACCCTCCTGGCGTCGCTGGTGGAATCAGCCGACGTGGTGGTGCCCAGTCCCGGTGTCCCGATGCACCACCCGGTGTTCCGGCTGGCCGCGGATTCCAACACTCCCGTTCGGGGTGAGGTGGAACTCGCATTCCGGTGGACGCGTCATCCGATCGTTGCCGTCACGGGCACCAATGGCAAGACGTCAGTTACGGCCCTCGTCACGCAGATGCTCGAGGCATCAGGTCTTCGAGCGGTGGCCGCGGGCAACATCGGGTTGCCACTCTCCGACGCAGTCCGCCGCGACGTCGACATTGTCGTCGCCGAGGTGTCCTCATTCCAGCTCTGGTGGACCGACACGTTCCGACCGCTTGTGGCCGTGTGGCTCAACCTTGCCGAGGACCACCTCGACTGGCATCCCGACCTCGAGTCATATGTCGCGGCCAAGGCGCGCATCTGGGCCCACCAACAGAAGGGCGATACTGCGGTTGTCAACGCCGACGATCCTTGGGTCGTCGAGAAGTCGGTTGGGGTGCGTTCGACCGTCGTTACCTTCGGCGCCAGTGTGGACGCGGACTATCGGCTCGAGGGCGGCATGCTGCGTGGTCCCGCGGGCGACATCGTTGCAGTCCACGAACTCAAGCGTGCCCTGCCCCACGACATATCCAACGCCCTGGCAGCATCCGCAGCCGCGCTCGCCGCAGGAGCCACCATGGAGGGTGTGCGGACGGCGCTGCTGGAATTTGAGACTCTGCCTCATCGACTCTCTCTCGTTTCCGACGCGGGGGGGGTCCGGTGGTACGACGACTCGAAGGCGACGAACCCACACGCGGCGCTCGCGGCAGCGCGGAGCTTCGATTCCGTCGTACTCGTTGCCGGTGGACGCAACAAAGGGCTCGATCTCGGCGTCCTCGCAGAAGCCGCGGACAGGATCCGGGCGGTTGTTGCGATTGGCGAATCCCGACACGAGGTGGAGGCCGTATTCTCCGGACGCCGTCCGGTAAGGACGGCCGCATCGATGGACGAAGCGGTTGCGTTGGCATACGGCCTAGCCGTGCCCGGTGACGTCGTTCTCCTGTCGCCGGGGTGCGCGTCGTTCGACAGCTACGGCTCTTATGCGGAGCGCGGCGACGACTTCTCCCGAGCAGTCCACGAGCTGTTTCGTTCCCGAGAACGGTCCCTATGACGTTGCGGGGTGACGTCATGGATCGGGAGGAGGTGACTCGCGGACCCGAGCAGCCAAGAGCTGGGAATGATTCAGGCTGGCTCCTGCTCTGTGCAGTCGTGGCCCTGCTCTGCGGGATCGGCCTCATGATGGTGCTGTCGGCCTCTTCGGTCGAGGCGCTGCGCAGCTATGGGGGGGCATGGCTCTTCTTCGAGCGCCAAGCGATGTGGGTGGGCCTGGGCGTCATCGCTCTAATCGTCGTCGCGAGGGTCGACTACCGGGTATGGCGTCGTTTGGCAGCGCCGATGGTGGTCGTGTCGTTGCTGCTCCTGGCGCTCGTTCTCATACCAGGCATGGGAATATCGGTCAGCGGGTCCTCCCGCTGGCTCGGGCTCGGGCAATGGCGCTTCCAGCCTGCGGAACTGGCCAAACTCGCCCTTCTTCTGTTCGCCGCCGACGTGCTGGCACGCCAGTTCGAGCGGCGCTCGGAGCGGGCGATTGCGCTTCGCCGGCCGCCTCGACCCCTCGTCCTGAAGCCAGTCCTTCTTGCCACCGGAGCCCTCACCGTGCTCATCCTGCTGCAGCCCGACATGGGCACGTCGATCATCCTCGTGTCCCTCGTCCTCGTGGTTCTCTTCGTTGGCGGCGCGTCCGTTCGGGCGATGAGCGCGTTGCTCGTGATCTGCACGGTAGGTGGCGTTGTCATCGGGCTCGTGGAGAGCTACCGCCGGGCCCGGTTGCTGTCGTTCCTCCATCCGTGGGACGACGTGAGCAACACCGGTTATCAGGTGGCGCAGTCGCTGGTCGCCCTTGGTAGCGGACGGGTGACGGGCGTCGGCCTGGGGGCCAGCAGGGCCAAATGGGGTTTCCTGCCGAACGCGCACACCGACTTCATATTCGCCATCATTGGTGAGGAGATGGGCTTGCTTGGAACGCTCGTTGTCGTGGCCCTGTTCCTGACGTTCGCCTTTGGCGGTGTTCGCGCCGCGTTACGAGCTCCCGACCGCTTTGGGACCCTCGTTGCCGCGGGCGTAACGGCATGGGTCGTCGTGCAGGCGCTCATCAATATCGGGGCCGTGAGTGCGGTGATGCCGGTGACCGGCGTTCCACTTCCGTTCGTCTCGTTCGGGGGCTCCTCCCTGGTGATCACCATGGGGGCGGTCGGATTGCTGGTGAACGTGGCGCGCCGCGGCACCGCGCCCCGGGTTCGGTGACGCCGGCCTGGGCCCTGGTTGCTGGCGGTGGTACAGCCGGTCACGTGCTTCCCGGGATTGCGATTGGGAAGGCGCTTGTCGCCGCCGGCCACGATCCCTCGACGATCCGCTTCGTCGGTAGCACCGCGGGGATGGAAGCAGCCCTCGTTCCGGAGGCGGGCTTTGGCGTCACACTGTTGCCGGGCAAGGGCATTCAGCGCCGGCTGGCGATTGCCAACCTCGGTGCTGCTCTGGGCCTGGCCCAGGCCTCGGCGCAGGCCCTCCGGCTGGTTCGCCGCGCACGACCCGCGGTCGTGGTGTCCCTCGGCGGTTACGCCAGCGTTCCGTGCGCGATGGCCGCAGCTGTTCTCCGGGTACCGATTGTGGTGCACGAGCAGAACGCAGTCCCCGGAGCGGCGAACCGGTTAGTCGGGCGGTTCGCCCGCGCCTGCGCCGTATCGTTCCCCGGCACCGATCTGCCCCGAGCGGTGCTCACCGGCAACCCAGTGCGCGCCGAGGTGCTTGCCGTTGACCGCCAGCGTGACCGATCGCAGGCTCGAGCTCGGCTGGGCATCGGCGACGGGCGCCGCTTGCTTGCGATCTTTGGTGGCTCGTTGGGTGCTGGTCGAATAAACGGAGCGGTGCGCGACGCTCTCCCAATGTGGGCCGACCGGTCGGACCTGGCCGTCCACCACATAGTCGGACGTCGGGAATGGCCCGCGGTCGGTTCCTCAGTCCCGTCCCTTCCGGCGGGCGGACTGGAGTACGAGCCCGTGGAGTACGAGGCGCGCATGGATCTCGTCTTGGCCGCAGCTGATCTTGTTGTGTGCCGCGCCGGCGCGACGTCCATCGCCGAGCTGTCGGCCCTCGGAGCCCCGTCGATCCTCGTTCCTCTGCCCGGCGCGCCCGGTGATCATCAGACGGCGAACGCCCAGTATCTGGAGCGGGCCGGGGGCGCAGTGTTGCTTCCTGACGCCCAGCTGAACGGTGCATACCTGGTGAACGAGGTCGACAGAGTGATGAATGACGGTGATCGGCTGTCGGCGATGGGCCGGGCCGCCGCCCAATGCGGCCGGCCTGACGCTGCCACGCGGGTCGCAGCTCTCGTCGAGGAGCATGCCAAGCGTGGGTGACCAGAACGCGGTGCCGGTTCCCGACCCTGGCTTCGACCTCACGACGCCCCGATCGGTCCACATCATCGGAATTGGGGGCGCCGGCATGAGCCCTATCGCCGAAGTGCTCGTGGCCATGGGCCACCGAGTGAGCGGCAGCGACATGAAGCACTCGCCGATTCTCGACCGTCTGCGGCAACTTGGTGTGCGAGCAAGTGTCGGGCACGACATCGACAACGTGGCCGGCGCGGAACTCGTTGCGGTCTCGACCGCGGTGGGGCGTGACAATGATGAGAACGTCGAGGTGCGCGAAGCGCGTCGCCGAGGTGTCGAAGTCGTGCGTCGCGCCGACATCTTGGCCGCGATAGCCGCCACGAAAAAGGTGATCGCCGTGAGCGGCACTCACGGCAAAACGACGACGTCGGCGATGCTGGCGCTCGCGCTCACGGAAGGGGGAATGCATCCGTCCTTCATCGTGGGCGCCCGCATCTCCGGTTTGGGCACCGGCGCGGGGTGGGACGTCGGGGACTGGATCGTCGTCGAAGCCGACGAGAGCGACGGCACCTTTCTCGAGTTGGCACCTCATGCTGCGATTGTGACGAGCGTCGAGCCCGATCACCTTGGCCACTACGGCGCGTTCGACGTCCTTGTGGCCGCGTTCCGTCGTTTCATTGGCGAGGTTGATGGGCCATGCCTCGTGTGTGCCGACGACAAGGTTGCGGCCGACCTGGCGCTCGAAGCGGACGCTCTGACCTACGGAACCTCAGCGGAGGCGACGTTCCGGCTCACCGCTGTAGACCTTCGTGCTGACGGCACCTCCTTTGTACTTGTGGGACCCGACTCGTCACTCGCGATGCACGTTCCTGTGCCAGGGATCCATAACGCGTTGAATGCGGCAGGGGCCGCCTCCGTTGCCGTCTCGATCGGCGCGCCGCCTGAAGCGGTCGCGCAGGCGCTGGCGACGTTTCCTGGCGTGTCGCGCCGGTTCGAATGGCGCGGTGAGGTCGACGGCGTGACCTACATCGACGACTATGCCCATCTTCCCGGCGAGGTCAGCGCGGCCCTGGCCGCGGCCCGAATCGGCACGTGGCGCCGCATCGTGTGCGTGTTCCAGCCGCACCGTTACAGCCGCACCGCCCAGTTGAGTGGTGATTTTGCCGACGCCTTCGCGGTTGCTGACCTTCTCGTCGTCACCGGCATCTACGGCGCGGGCGAGGAGCCGAGGGCGGGGGTGACGGGAAAGGCAGTCGCCGACGCTGTCCTAGACGCGGATCCCCGCCGTCAAGTTGCGTGGTTCCCCGAACGGGGGGCGCTCGTGACGTTCCTTCGCGGTCAGCTTCGGCCCGGCGATCTCTGTCTGACCCTGGGCGCCGGCGATGTCACGTCGTTGCCTGACGAACTGATGACGGCGTCCACCACGTGACCGCCAACCCCGTCGATGCCGTCGCCAAGGTTCTTGGCCCCCGCGCTCGAAGCAACGTTGCCCTGGGGCCTTTCACCACGTACCGCGTCGGCGGACCAGCGGCCTTGCTATTGGAGGCGCGAGACGGTAACGATCTCGCGCTCGCCCAGAAGGCGGTCAGCGGATCGGGCGTTGAGGTGCTTGTGGTCGGGCGGGGATCCAACCTTCTCGTGTCTGACGGTGGCTTTCAGGGTCTCGCCATCGTTCTGGGCGACGGGTTCGCTGCCATTCGCCTCGACGGCACCGATGTGGAAGCAGGCGCGGCGGTGAGCCTGCCGGTCCTCGCTCGCCGTACTGCGGCCGCTGGATTGGCAGGGCTGGAATGGGCGGTTGGTGTCCCGGGCTCGGTCGGGGGCGCAGTGCGCATGAATGCCGGAGGCCACGGGTCTGACATCCGTGCTGTACTCAGATCCGTTCAACTGCTCGACCTATCGACAGCGTCAGAACCGGCGCGAACGATACGTGCAGCCGACTTGGACCTGCAGTACCGGCGCTCCGCGGTGAGGTCCCACCAGATCGTGACTGCAGCGCAGTTCGAACTGCGACCCGGGGTCAGGGAAGCAGCCGAAGCCGAAATCGCGGAGATCGTCCGCTGGCGCCGTGCCAACCAACCGGGGGGAGCCAACTCCGGCTCTGTGTTCACAAACCCACCGGGCGACTCCGCCGGACGCTTGATCGACGCATCGGGCTTGAAGGGTCTTCGCGTTGGATCCGCCACTGTGTCGCCTCGACATGCCAACTTCTTTCAGGTCGACGACGGCGGCTCGGCCGACGACGTCGTGGCGCTCATGAAAGAGGTGGCCCGCGTGGTGTTGGAACGAACTGGTGTTGAACTGACGCCTGAGGTGCACGTCGTTGGATCTATATCACCCTCGACCGGAGGTTGAGATATGCCTACCCGTTCCAACATGCCTGGCCGACCGCCAGTGATGGAACCGCGTATCCGTGTGCGGCGAGCGCAGGTGCGCAAACAGGAGGGTCGCAAACGCCTCCGCGTACTTGTGGCAGTTCTCGTCGTCGCAGCTGTCGCGGGGGCGGCCTGGGGCACCGTCCGTTCCCCGCTCGTCGACGTGGATCACATTGTCGTTGAAGGCGCCCTGGAAACAGGGCCCGCACCAGTGGCAACGGCAAGCAGGGTCCATCGGCGGGCAGCCATGGTTGATATCGACGAAGGAGCGGTGGGCCGGCGGCTTCGCGCCCTACCTTGGGTGCGTTCGGCTGTTGTCCAGCGAGAGTGGCCCGGTACGGTGCGTATCCGCATCGTCGAGCGAGTGCCGGTGGCAATGACGCCCAATGGCGGCGGAGGGTGGGCGCTCGTCGACGTGGAAGGGCGCGTACTGAAGTGGCTGGCAACGCCGGAACCCGGAGTGCTCGCCATCGGCGGATTGCCTCCGGCTGGCGCACCGGGAGTGATGCTGGCGCCTGAGGCGCGAGGCCTCCTCGACGTCGCAGAGGCGGTCCCGAGTGAGCTCCGGCCTCGGCTGACCGGGGCCATTCTCGATGCCGCGGGGATCACCCTCGGTCTCGCGCCTGCGGGCACAATTCTTCTGGGCGGCGCCGAGGATCTCGGGGCGAAGCTACGGGCTGCACAGATGGTGCTGGCTGGTGTGGACACGACGGGCGTTGGTGTAATTGACGTCCGCTTCCCCGCGACCCCGACATTGACCAGAGTCCAACCTTGACGGGAAGCGTCCTCCGCAGGTAAAGTTTCGACCCTTAGGACAGGTTGACATAACAATAGACCTGCAGTTGAGGTTGAGGGTCAACTGGAGAGAGTCTCCGAAACCCGGCCATCAGGGTGGCCGCTCGTGACGATGGAGGACACACATGATCGGGTCGCCCCAGAACTACTTGGCGGTCATCAAGGTCGTTGGCATCGGAGGCGGGGGGGTCAACGCCGTCAATCGGATGATCGACGCCGGCCTCAAAGGCGTCGAGTTCATCGCGGTGAACACTGACGCCCAAGCTCTGCTGATGAGCGACGCTGACGTGAAGCTCGACATCGGCCGTGAGCTCACGCGCGGTCTCGGCGCTGGAAGCGACCCTGAAGTGGGCGCCGAGGCAGCCGAGGCCCATCGAGACGAGATCGAGGAGGTGTTGAAGGGAGCCGACATGGTCTTCATCACCGCCGGGAAGGGCGGCGGAACCGGAACAGGCGGCGCGCCGGTCATCGCCGAGATCGCACGGTCCCTAAACGCCCTGACGGTCGGCGTCGTGACCCGCCCGTTTGCCTTCGAGGGTCGGCGCCGGTCCCTCCAGGCCGAGCAGGGCATCGCCAAGTTGAAGGACAAGGTCGACACCCTCATCGTCATCCCCAACGACCGGTTGCTGTCGGTTTCAAACGAGAAGACGTCGGCATTGAACGCATTCAAGATGGCCGACGAGGTCCTCCTTCAAGGTGTCCAGGGCATCACCGATCTGATCAACACCCCTGGGCTGATCAACACCGACTTCGCCGACGTGAAGATGGTCATGAGCAACGCCGGCTCGGCTCTGATGGGTATCGGTTATGCGGCCGGCGAGGGACGGGCCCTGAACGCAGCGCGTGCTGCGATTTCAAGCCCGCTGCTCGAGGCCTCGATCGAGGGAGCGCGAGGAATCCTGCTCAACATCTCCGGTGGAAGCGACCTCGGGCTGTTCGAAGTGAACGAAGCCGCGGAGATCATTCACGATGTCGCCCATCCCGACGCCAACATCATTGCTGGAATGGTCATCGACGACGCCCTCGGCGAGGAGGTTCGGGTCACCGTTATCGCGGCCGGTTTCGACCGGTGGGACGATGGGCGCGACGCAGGCCAAGAGAGCCATCAGATGTCGGGGCTCGGGTTGGACGATGAGGATGATGATTTGTTTGCACCCACGCGGAGCAGCAGCATCGGCGGCGTCGGCGGCGGCGGCGACATCGACAGCGGCGAGGATGACTTCGACGTCCCGTCGTTCCTCAAGTAGCAGCGCTCCTCCCAACCCGCGCCGTTCTCTGACGCGGCGGTGATCACGACCGAAGTTGGCGACGGCTTCGCTCATGTCGTGTTCACCACCCGCGACGATGGCGACATGGGCCACGGCGGTGAGTACGCGACCGAGGTCGACGCCGAGGTAGCGGCGCGGCGCAGGACGATCGTCGACCTGCCATGGACCTGGCTGCGCCAAGTGCACGGGTCCGCAGTGGTCCACGTCACCGAGCCGGGCGGCGGCGCGGGTCAAGTCGCCGACGCCGTGGTGAGCAGCCGACCGGATTGCCCGTTGGTCATTCTCACTGCTGATTGCGCGCCGGTGGCGCTCGCTAGCCCTGAAGGCATCATCGGCGCGGTCCACGCCGGCTGGGCCGGACTCGTCGCGGGCGTGATCGGCCGAGCCGTTGATGAAATGCGGACAATCGGCGCGAGCGATGTACGCGCCGTGCTGGGCCCCACTATCCATCCCGAGTGCTACGAATTCGGCGACGACGACCTGAAACGCATCGAGGGCCGCCTCGGTCCGCAGGTGCGCTCCCGATCCCGCGCCGGCGCGCCGGCTCTCGACCTCCCCGGTGGTGTCGGGTTGGCGTTGCGCCAAGCCGGTGTTGAGAAACTGACTTCTGTGGGCGGGTGTACGGCCTGCGATACCAATCTTTTTTCCTGGCGGGCGCGGCGCGACAAGGAGCGCCAGGCAATGGTTGTATGGCGCTGACGGCGGAGCTGGTGGCTCATCGCTTGGCTGATGTCGAAGAGCGGATTCGCGGAGCAGGAGCGACACCCGGGTCAGTGCGCGTCGTCGCCGTGACGAAGGGACACGGCGTCGCTGCGGTTGATGCAGCATTGGCTGCCGGCTTGGTCGATCTTGGCGAGAACTACGCGGGTGAGCTTCTCGCCAAGCAGTCGGCAATTGCCTCCGGCGCCATTGGGCAAGAAGGCATGGTTCCCAAATGGCATTTCCTCGGCCACGTCCAGCGCAACAAGGTACGCGGCCTCGCCCCGGTCGTCTACCTGTGGCAGGGAATTGACCGGGTGACCGTCGGCGAGGAAATCGCCCGGCGCGCGCCGGGAGCGCACGTGCTCGTACAGGTCAACGTGTCGGGCGAGGTGGCGAAGAACGGCTGTACCTTCGAGGACGCGCCGGAGCTCGTTTCCGGCCTGACCGACGTCGGCCTCACCGTTGCGGGGCTCATGGCTGTCGGTCCGGCCCGTGACGCAGACCCCCGACCCTGCTACCGCCGGCTCAGTTCACTGGCCGACCGGTTGCGGCTGACGGAACGTTCGATGGGTATGTCGGCTGATCTCGAAATTGCTGTCGAGGAGGGCTCGACGATGGTGCGAATAGGGCAGGCGCTGTTCGGAGCGCGGGTGGCTCGCACTGGCGACGCCGACCTGCGACGATAGGCTTGGGTGCCGCAGAAGGTACGACGGCAGAGGCGACGGGAGTAGTAGCGATCTAATGGCTTCGATCTGGCGACGGACGATGGTGTATCTCGGCCTCGTCGATGACGAGGAGTACGAGGAATACGAGCCGTACGAAGAACCCGCGCCCAAGGCCGCGCCTCGGCGGGCCGCTGCGGTCGCCGAGCCGGCCATGGAGCAGGCGGAAATGGCGACCGGCGTTCGTACGCTTCCCCGCGAACCTGACAGCGCAGTGACGATTCAGCCGCGGTCGGCCGTCGTGCGTCCGATCACCCCGACACCGCAGAGTCCCAAGGTTCAGGTCGTCGCACCTGGCGGCTTCAACGACGCCCAAGAGATTGGCGACAAGCTCAAGGCGAATCAGCCCGTGATCGTCAACCTGCAAGGCGCCAACCGCGATCTGGCTCGTCGCCTGATCGACTTCGCGAGTGGCCTGACCTACGGCCTCGGGGGACAGATGGACCGCGTCGCCGAGCAAGTTTTCCTGCTGACGCCGTCCAACGTCGAAGTCTCGGCGGAGGAGAGGCGGCGCTTGCAGGAGCGTGGCTTGTACCGGTCCTGACGGGTGGCCGATCTTCTTTGCGCCGTTCTGACGGCGTACTTCCTGGTTCTGGTTGCGCGCATCATCTTTTCCTGGATTCCGGTGTCGTCCGAGTCACCGATCGCCACAATCCAGGGCATCGTGTTCGCGCTGACCGAGCCCATTCTTGGGCCGTTACGCCGAGTGATACCGCCGATTGGCGGCGGCGGCATGGCGTTCGACCTTTCACCGCTCATCGTATTCCTCGCGCTCAGCTTGCTCATGAACGCGCTGGGATGCACAGGAATCCTCTAATGCGGTTGCTTGAGCTACCTGGCTCAGAGGTTACGATCACGACCGTTCAACTCTTGGGATGGTGATGTTGTGGTTTTGGTGAGTCTCTTGCTGGTCCTGCTAGCAGCGATCGCGCTCGTGATCGGTCTGCTTCAGTCGGGACTGACGATTATCTACGTATCGATCGGTTGCAGCGTGGTCGCGGGAATTCTTCTCGCGGTCGCGGTGGTCCGGGGAAAGCCCGAGAAGGCCTCTTCCGCACCTATGCCCCAGCCCGCGCCGCCACCGGCGCCAGCGTCACAGTCCTGGGAGAGCCCGCAACCGGCTCCGAGGCCGTCACCCGAGCGTGAGCCTGCGCTGGTTGGCGCTGCGGCGGCCTCTGCCCCCGACTCGACTCAGCAACTCGATCAGGCGTCGATCGAGCGCGCCGTCCTTGACGAGGACGACGACATGCCGATTCCCGACTACGACCGACTTCGGGCGACCGAGGTCCTTCCACTGCTCGCAAATCTCGACGCTGACGACCTGGCGAAGATTCGTGCCCATGAAGCGTCCGGTCGGAACCGCTTCATGGTTCTCAGCCGGATCGATCGCGAACTCGAGGCGCGTGGGCCAGCCGATGTCGGCACCTCTGACGCTGCCGAGGCCCGCTCCTCGGATTGGGACGCAGGCGACGACTGGGACGGCGACGTGGACGCCGACACCGATGCTGGAGACGACGATGACGAGGCCGACGACGACGTGGCCGATGACGACGAGGCCGACGAAAGTGAACTCGACGACGACGACGACGCGTACCAGGCCACACCTGCGGCCCCGGTAGCCGCTTCCGCGGCGTCGCACTCAATGCTCGACAACTACGAGCAGCTGAAGGTGCTCGAGATCCTGCCTCGTCTCGGAGATCTCAATGCCGATGAGCTGTCCCAGGTGCGCCGTCGGGAGCAGGCCGGGCAGCGGCGCGCCATGATCATCAACCGGGTCGACCGCCTGCTCGTCGACGCCCGCCCGGCACCGGCGGCCCGCGCCTCTCGGGCAACGAAGGCCCCGGCGCGTCGCGGGCCGGCGAAGAAGGCGGTCAAGGCGTCGCCTGCGCGCAAAACGCCGGCAAAGAAGCTGGCCCGTTCCACGCCGATAGCCAAGAAGGTGGTCGTTACGAAGGCAGCAACCAAGAGCGGCGCGACCAAGAAGGCCACTGCCGCGAAGGTGCCGGCGAAGCGGGCGCCAGCCAAGAAGGCGGCCGTTCGTACGTCGACGCCGACGGAGAAGCGCAGTAGTGCGGTCAGGAAGGCAGCGAAGACGACGAAGGCTACGAAGAAGCGCTGAGGTTCAGCTCGACCCACACTGGCTCGCCGTCGATCTCGAGTTCACTGCCGCCAGACGATGGTTCGCCTTCGTCAATGATCACCTCAGTTGCGAGTACCTCACCGGCGATCCACTTCCGGTGTGCCTCGACCGCGCCTCGCAGCTTGGGTCCAGCCGAGTAGATGCGCACGACGATGCGGTCGGTCAGGTCGAGGTCGAGGTTCTTGCGCATCTCGTTCACGGCGCGCGCCAATTGGCGAGCCGACCCCTCGAGTCGCAGTGCGTCGTCAAGCTCCAAATCAAGGGCCACGGCCCAGCCGCCGTCCTGTACTAACGCAAAGTCTTCGTGGCGATCAGCTCGCAATTCCACGTCCCCGGGCTCCAAGCGCTCGCCAGCAACCACTACGAATCCATCCGATTCCAGCGCCGCCCTGACCTCGGCGCCATCGAGGTCGGCAAGGGCGCGTTTCACTGCGTTCACTTTCGGTCCCAGCCGTGGACCAAGGGTTCGAAAGTTGGGAACAACAGTCCACGCTTCGAGGTCGGAGAGATTGTCGACATCCTCGAGGCGTTTCACGTTGAGCTCCTCTGCGATCTCCTGACGCACGGCGTCATTGAGTTCGACCCCGGGATGAAGTAGCAGGGCGCGGCGGAGAGGTTGGCGGACTGGCATGCGGGCGTCGACACGCGCCGACCGTCCCAGCGAGACCAAGGCGCGTGCAGCGCTCATTGTCGCGATGGTGTTCTCCTCAACCCCGCCTGCGACGGGCCAATCGGTGAGGTGCACCGAGGGCTCGCCGGTGAGGACCACGTAAACCTCGTCGGCAAGGAAAGGACAAAATGGCGCCAGCAACTGAGAAGTGATCACAAGGCAGTGATGCAGGGTGGCGTAGGCGTTGCTGTCACGGTCACCCCAGAACCGAGAGCGAGACCTGCGCACGTACCAGTTCGATAGGTCGTCGACGAATCCCGCTAGGGCAGTGGCAGCGCCGAGGGCGTCGAAACCTTCGAGCGCCTGGGTGACCTCGGCGACCGTCTTGTCCAGCCTGGCCAGCGCCCAGATATCGAGAACGTGCTGCGGAACCGGACGACTACTCGGTGCGTCGGGAAGCCACCCGTCGATGTCGGCGTAGGTCGCGAAGAACGACACCACGTTCCAAAGAGTGACGAGCGTCTTCCGCGAGGCCTCCCGAATGCCGTCGTTGTAGACGCGCCGGCTTGTCCAGGGTGAACCGGCCGAGACGAGGTACCAGCGCAGCGCGTCAGCACCGAAGGTGTCGATGACGTCCCACGGGTCGATGACGTTGCCTTTGCTCTTGGACATCTTCTGACCGTCCTGGTCGACGATGTGCGCGTGGCAGACCACGTTGCGGTACGGCGATTCGCCGAAGACGAGCGCGTTGATCGCGAGCAGCGAGTAGAACCAGCCGCGGGTCTGGTCGATGGCCTCGCAGATGAAGTCGGCGGGAAACAGCTCGGGCTTCTGTGCGTCCCTCGTCTCGAAGGGAAAGTGCTGTTGGGCCGAGGGCATTGCCCCAGAGTCGAACCACGCGTCGAGCACCGGCAGGAGCCGCCGTGCCGGCGCCGAACAGCCTGTCACTGGGCAGGCCAGTTCGACCTCATCGACAAAGGGCCGGTGAAGGTCGAGCGCGCCGAGGTCGCGTTCTGCGAGACGCGACAGTTCAGCAACGGAGCCGACGCACGTGTCGTGACCGCCGGTGCAGCGCCAGATAGGCAGCGGTGTGCCCCAGTAGCGGTCGCGCGAGAGCGCCCAGTCGACGTTGTTCTCGAGCCAGTCGCCGAACCGGCCGTGCTTGATGTGCTCGGGGTGCCAGTTGACCCTCTCGTTCTCGCGGATGAGGTCGTTCTTATGCTCAGACGTCCGCACGAACCATGACGTTTTGGCCCAGTAGATGAGGGGCGTGCCGCACCGCCAGCAGTGGGGATAGGCGTGGGTGAAGGGCTCTTGTCGCAGCAAGATCCCCCGCTCGGTGAGGGCAGTGACTACCTCTTGGTCGACGCCTTTCACCGGCCGTCCGGCCCAGGGCACAATCCGTTCGTCGAAGGTGCCGCGAGCATCGACGGGATTGAGCACTGGAAGATCTTCAGCCTTGGCCACTTCCATGTCGTCAGCGCCAAAGGCGGGTGCCAGGTGGACGATGCCCGACCCGTCGTCGGTGCTCACAAAGGAGGCGGCCACGACGCGCTCGCCGCGTTCGTCGATGGGCAGAAAGTCGAAGGGGCGCCGGTAGCGGCGCCCGACGAGTTGCCGCCCCGGGAACCGTGCGCGATCAAGATCGACATCGCCAAGGACGCTCTCCACCCGTTCCGCGGCGACGATGAGGTCACGGGCACCATCCCCACCGGGAACTCGCACGTACTCAATGTCAGCGCCGACGGCGACAGCGACGTTCGAGATGAGGGTCCACGGTGTTGTCGTCCACACCACCAGGTCGGCGTCGTCGTCAATCAGCGGGAACCTGACGTAAACCGACGCGTCGGTCACTTCCTTGTACGCGCCAGGCTGGCCGAGTTCATGAGACGAGAGGGCCGTGCCGCACCGCGGACAATACGGGCTCACTCGATGACCCTCGTAGAGCAATCCGGCATCAAAAAGTTGTTTGAGCAACCACCACACCGACTCGATGTAATCGTTGGAAAGCGTCCAGTACGCACCCTTGGTGTCGATCCAAACACCCGACCGTTCGGTAAGAGCGGCCCAGTCCTCCACGTAGGTGTGGACCGACTCACGACAGCGCTGGTTGAAGCGGTCGATTCCGTACTCCTCGATCTGGTCCTTGTGGGTGAAGCCGAGCTCTTTTTCGATCTCGATCTCGACCGGTAGACCGTGACAATCCCACCCACCCTTCCGAGGGACGTCGTGGCCCTGCATGGTGCGGAAGCGGGGAAAAAGGTCTTTGAAGACCCGGCCCCAGACATGGTGGATGCCCGGGCGCCCGTTGGCGGTCGGCGGACCCTCGTAGAACACCCACGGCGGCTCGCCCGTATGGCGGGACGCAACAGCGGCTACGAGATCGCTATCGCGCCATCGCGCCAGCACGCGGCGTTCGAGTTCGACAAAGTTCACTTGGGGATCAATCGGGCCGAAGGTCACGGGACCTACAGTAAAGACCGTCTCGCTACGCAGTGGGCGGTTTCCGTCGAGGAGGACGAATGGACGTCGAGGCTCTCTACAGCACGGCCGGTGACGACGCGGTTGTGTTGAGCGTCCATGTTCAGCCAGGAGCCGGTCGGAGTTCGGTAGTCGGGCGCCACGGCGACGCGTTGAAGCTAAAGGTGGGAGCGCCGCCGGAGGCCGGACGTGCCAACGATGCGTGCGCCTCGCTGCTTGCCGAGACGTTTGGCGTCGCTATTAGTGACGTCTCCCTAGCGAGTGGTGACAAGAGCCGCTCGAAGACGTTCAAGCTGTCAGGTGTCGACCTGGATGAGTTCCGGCGCCGCATGGAGCTTGTCGTCGAGGGTGGGGCGGCCGGCCCCGGGCCCGAAGCGCGATCCCCGGGTCGCTCGCACTGATGAATCGCATGGCCTGCTAAACTACCCCGCTCCTACCGGGAGGCCCGACCAGCCCGCGCCCCAAACGTCCTCGAGATTGGTCGACGGCCGAGTCAAACGAATGCGGATTTCAACAATGCCCAAGTCATCAAAAAGTTCCCCGGTGGCCACTCGGGCCGGTGCGGGCAAGCTGAAGCCACCGGCTTCCACGACGTCTCGGACGAAGGCGAAGGCGAAGGCGGCCGTTACCAGCCGAGGCAAGGCACCAGCAAAAAATCCCTCCAAAGTGGCCACCAAGCAAGCGCTGAAAAAAGTTGCCGCCCCGGCAGCCACCAAGAGGACCTCGACGAAGGCGCCGATCCAGTCCAAGTCACCGAAGAAGCCGCCTACGGCCAAGCGGGGCGACCAGGCGAGCGTCGACAAGTTCTTGGATGACCAACGGGCTCTGCTTTTCGTGGAACGCAAGAATTCTGAGCGCCAAGCCGAGTCGTTGCGCGCCGAGGCCGAGCAGCTCGCCGAGGAGATGGAGCCGGGCGACACGCAATTCGATGAAGAATCCGGTGAGGGGGGAACGCTCAACGTCGAGCGGGAGCGTGATTTGGCCCTGAGCGCGCAAGCATGGGCAGCCGTCGACGAGATCGACCGGGCGCTGAAGAAGATCGATGGCGGCTCCTACGGAATCTGTGAACAGTGCGGCCAGCCCATTCCTAAGGCTCGCCTGAAGGCAATGCCGCACGCCACACTTTGCGTGGCGTGTAAGAGCGGCGGCTTGTCGCGGCGTTGACCCAGGGCCCGAGCGGCCCTTTGAGCGGGGACCAGGGCCCGCCGGGTGGGCCTACAGCACCGGTTCGCTCAGCCAGGCGTACAGCACTGCTGATCGCCGTTGCGGCTGCTGTCGTGGCGCTGGACCAGCTTTCCAAGTTCTGGGCGACCAGCGTGCTTTACGACGGTCCGATCGAACTCGTGGGCAGTCTGCGGCTGGCGCTGACGACAAATACAGCGGGTGCATTCGGGCTCGGGGGAAGTTACGTGCCGTTCCTCGCCCTTGGCGCGCTGGGCCTCGTGATCTGGATGGCCCTAACCGGCGAGGCAACGAAGCGACCGCTGGTATCGGTCGCGGCCGGCCTCGTATTGGGCGGGGCCATCGGAAACCTTCTCGACCGAATGTTCCGTTCGCCCGGGTTCCTGCGAGGAGCGGTCGTCGATTTTGTCGATCTGCGGTGGTGGCCAGTGTTCAACCTGGCGGATGCGGCGATCACCTGCGGTTGTATCCTTCTCCTCTTGTCCGGGTTTCGGGGCCGAAAGGCGTGACGGTGGCCGCCGAGCCGCCGGCACCGACGGCCGAGAGTGGAGCGTCACCTGGCGACGGTCGCCGGCTCCTCGTCGGTCGCTCCCTCGCCGGGGAACGGGTCGATCGCGTCGTGGCGATGTTGTGTGGTGTTCCCCGCCAGGCCGCAGCCGATTTGGTTGCCGCTGGGCTCGTGAGTGTCAATGGCAGCGTGGTTACGACCCGCTCCCGCAAGCTGGTCGAGGGTGAGGCGGTCGACGCCTCGGTCGCGGACGTGGTCGCCGCGTCCGCGATTGCGCCCGATGCCGACATCGACGTCCCTGTCGTCTTCTCCAACCAGCACGTGATCGTTGTTGACAAACCCGCGGGGATGGTGGTGCATCCTGGTGCGGGGCGCAGCGACGGCACCATGGTGCAAGGTCTTCTTGCTGTTCATCCTGAGCTCGGCGAGGTCGGAGATCCGACGAGACCAGGCGTCGTCCATCGCCTCGATGCGGGGACCTCGGGACTACTCGTCGTGGCTCGCACGTCGCTGGCATACGAGTCGCTCGTAGACCAGCTGAGTTCGCGCACAGTCACACGGAAGTACCTCGCACTCGTCTGGGGCACAGTCGAGGCACCTGCCGGCCTCATCGACGCGCCCGTCGGCCGGTCCGGGCGCGACCGCACCCAGATGGCAATCTCTGCTACTGGACGCGAGGCGCGCACCCGGTACGAGGTTCTCCAACGGTACGACGTACCCGCCGCCCTCACTCTCGTCGAGTGCTCGCTCGAGACCGGCCGCACTCATCAGGTGCGCGTCCACCTTCGTGCTCTGCGCCATCCGGTTGTCGGCGACAGCCGCTACGGCGGGTCCCGGGAGGCACTGCCCTTGGGCCGTCCCTTCCTTCACGCCCACCATTTGGAGTTCGATGATCCCGTGACCGGTAAGCGGCTGAAGTTCGACTCGCCCCTTCCCGCCGACCTCAAGGATGTGCGTGAGCTCCTTCAATGAAACCTCTGGCCCAAAGAGCGGTGGTGGCACACCGCCACCGTCACGTCGCGACGATCTCTCGACCAGGCGCACGCTCATGCTGTTCGCAGTCGGCCTCGTCGTGATCGGCCTCGGTGGCTTGGTAGCGGTCACGTTCGGTTCAGACGACGACAGTGCAGGCACGCAACAGCCGACCTCGGCGACAACGACAATCGTCAAGGGCGCGGTGCTCGTCACGGAGATGGGGCCCGGCCTCGACGAGAACCTGGCCCCTTACCTGAAGGCTCGTTCCAAAGACTTAGTCAAAGCCAAGGGCGACCGGGTCGCAGTCGTGTCATTCAAGCGCTACCTGACCGAACCAGAAGCGCGTGCTGTCAGCGGCGGCTCGACGATTACGGCTTTGCTCGCGGCCCTACCTGGTGGAAGTCCCTCGGTCGTGAAGGGCTCTGTGGATGACTGGCTGTCCGAGCAGTTCGCAGCCTCGAGGGAGGAACGGGATCAGATTCGCCAGCTGCTGCCTACGGTCGACGATCCCCAGTTCCAAGCCGATTACCAGGCGCGCATCGATGAGCTGAACAACATCATCGGCGCGGTGGACCCGGACCAACCGCTCGTGTTCGGATTGGTCGTGCGCGCACCAGCAGAGTCCCTTCAGACGCTGGCGAAGGCGAGCGACGTTCGGGTCGTTGATGTCGGACCTGCGGCCGCCGCTACGGCGAACGCCGTGTTCCGAGGGGTGCGACCGGAGGAAGTCACAACCGCGAACGATCCCCCGGCGCGCCCCGCCTAGGAGTAAAGGCGAATCCGACGTTCGGTCAGGCGAGAGTCGACGTAGTCGTGGGAGCCGGCACCCCGCGAGCACGCGTCACCATGTCAGCCAGCGTGTAGGTGTCGAGGTGCTGGCGCATGTGCTCTCCCAGGTCGGCCCAAACCGTGAGCAGCACGCACTGGCCCTCGTGGTCACACGCGCCGTTCTGGTGCGGCGCGCCGAAGTCGCCCACTGCGATCGGGCCGTCGACCGCACTGACGATCTCGCCAAGGGTTATCTCCGCGGGCGAACGAGCGAGTACGTAGCCTCCGCCGACGCCGCGCTTTGATCTGACCAAGCCCGCGCCTTTGAGGGCCAGGAGGATTTGCTCGAGATAGGGCTGGGGAAGCCCGGTTCGCTCGGCGATGTCTCGCACCGAAGTGGGCGCCGTCTCAGGAGCGTGCAGGGCGAGGGAGAGCAACGCCCGGCTCGCGTAATCGCCCCTGGTCGACACTCTCATGCCCAAATCGTACCTGCACGGGTCTAGCGTGCCGTCGATGGATACCGGAATTGAGCCGGTCGTGCCCGGTTACGGCGCCGGGTGCCTCGACGGTGTCGTCCCGGCAATTCTCGGACTGACCCCGAAGGACTGGCTTCCCGGGCCCGTCGCCACCGCCGATCAGGTGGTCCTGCTGCTCCTGGACGGCCTCGGATGGGATCAACTGCAGAGCCGGTCAGCGATCGCCCCGACGTTGTGCGCCATGACCGGTGGCCCGATCACAACTGTCGTTCCGTCTACAACGGCCACCGCTCTGACCTCGTTGACAACCGGTGCCCCACCCGCAAGGCACGGCATTGCGGGCTACCGCTTGAGGGTCGGTGGAACCGACGTGCTCAACGTCTTGCGGTGGAAGACGGGCGACGGTGACGTCAGGGCCGCCATCCCGCCGACCGAGTTCCAACGGCTCGAGCCGTTCAACGGCACGAAACCGCCGGTCGTCACGAGAGGGGAGTTCGACGAGACCGGTTTCACGGGGGCGCATTTGGCTGGCGTGCGTATGTATGGCTGGAGGATGCCCTCGACGCTCGTCGCCCGAGTGGGCGCGCTCCTCGGCGATGGCGAACCATTCGTCTATGCGTATTACGACGGTGTCGACAAGGTTGCCCACGAGTTCGGATTGGGTGCTCTCTATGACGCCGAGGTTGCCGCGGCCGACCGGCTGGTTGCTGATCTCATCGCTGTGCTGCCCGGAGGAGCGTCATTGCTGGTGGTCGCTGATCATGGCCAGGTTGACGTCGGCGACAACGTGGTCCGGCTGCAGAACGAGGTGATGCGTGTGACCGGGATGCTCTCTGGCGAGGGACGGTTTCGGTGGCTGCATGCTCGGGCCGGTTGTCACGACCGTCTCGCGGCCGCGGCGCGCCGTTGCCACGGTGACGACGCCTGGGTTCGAACCCTCGACGAAGCAGTGGCTGAAGGCTGGTTTGGGGGCACGCTTCGTCCCGAGGTCGAGGCGCGCCTCGGGGATGTGGTTCTCGCGGCGCGTGAGCCGGTCGCTTTCCTCGACCCCGCCGACACTGGCGAGGTGAGGCTGCGGAGCCGCCATGGCTCCCTCACCCGAGCAGAGATGCTCATTCCGCTCCTGGGCGCGAGCGCGTGAGTGAATGGGGTAAAGAGAGGGCATGACCGACCAACCGGTAGTACTCGAAGACCAGTCTCCCTCGGGAGAGGTGCAGTCCCAGGGCGAAGGCGTCGGAGTGATCGAGTCGCCCGCAAAGGTACTGCGCATCGGCGCCATGACCAAGGAGTTGCTGGAGGAGGTCCGGCGCGCCCCGCTCGACGAAGCTGGTCGATCCCGGCTGCGGGAGATTTACGACACATCGGTCAAGGAGCTCAGCGACTGCCTCGCCGACGATCTGAAGGACGAGCTGGCGCGATTGAGTTCACCCTTCGACGCCAGCACTCCCTCTGAAGCCGAACTCCGCGTGGCCCAGGCGCAGCTCGTGGGATGGCTCGAGGGCCTGTTCCACGGGATCCAGGCGACGCTGTTTTCCCAGCAGATGGCAGCTCAGGCGCAACTCCAAGAGATGCGCCGGCGCGGTCTACCGGCGGGGCCCGGCACGACTCCGTCATCCGATCCGCCCACAGGTACGTATCTGTAATGTGACATCGTCTGACCGATGACAGATGCCGACATAGAGAAAGGATCACCGCCATGTACGAGCACAGCTGCAGGAAGGCAGGAGCAGAGGGATGCGGCTACACCGTGAGAGCCGGTTCCGAGGAAGAGTTGAAGGCAAAGGTCATTGAGCACGCCCGCAAGGTGCACAACGTCAAGAACATGACCGACACGATCTACGCCTATCTCCGCGACAAGGCGGCACGCGCGTAACTCCCAGCAACATCCGCGCCGCCACCCGGGCTAGAATCACACTGCTGTAACTAGTCCACAGGCTTTCAACACCCCGGGGAGGCGGCGCTGCGTGGGGGACTCATTTGTCCACCTCCACACCCATACGGAGTTCTCGATGCTCGACGGTGCTTCCCGTGTGGGGGAGGTGGTCGCGGCAGCTGCTGATGACGCACAGCCGGCCATCGGCATCACCGATCACGGAAACATGTACGGCGTCCTCGACTTCTATCGAGCGGCGCGCGAGCGCGGCATCGTCCCCATCATCGGCACCGAGGCCTATATGGCCGCCGAGAGTCGTTTCGAGCGCCCGGTACGAGGCAACGTCACCGGCGACAAGCTCTACTACCACCTGACACTTTTGGCGGAGTCCAACGCGGGCTACAAGAACCTCCTAAAGCTCTCCTCGGCTGCCTACCTCGAGGGCTACTACATGAAGCCCCGGGTCGATTGGGAGTTGTTGGAACGCCACCGCGATGGCGTCATTGCCACGAGCGGGTGCCTCGGCGGCGTCGTCTGCCAGGCTCTCCTTCGGGAGGAGCCGGAGGCGGCGACCAAGCTCGCCGGCCGAATGCTCGAGATTTTTGGACCCGACAACTTCTTCGTCGAGTTGCAGGACCACGGCATCGCCGACCAGCACCGCACAAACCCCCAGCTCATCCAGATCGCTCGAAACATCGGAGCGCCGCTCCTCGCGACCAATGACAGTCACTACACCCGCCAGGAGGACGCCGCTGCTCACGACGCGCTGCTGTGCGTCCAAACGGGGTCTTCGATCGACGATCCCAAGCGTCTCCGGTTCGAAGGCGACCAGCACTACCTCAAGTCCGCCGCAGAGATGCGTCACCTGTTCGCAGAGGTGCCCGAGGCGTGTGACAACACCTTGGCGATCGCGGAGCGCGCCCACGTGGAGATTGAGTTCGGCAAGCCCGAACTGCCACGATTCCCGCTGCCCGACGGCGTCGTTTCCGAGGACGCCTATCTGCGCCAACTGACCCTCGAAGGGGCGCACCAACGGTACGGCGACCCATTGCCGGCCGAGGTAAGCGAACGCTTGGAGAACGAGCTGGCCGTGATCGCCGAGATGGGCTTTGCGGCGTACTTCCTCGTCGTCTGGGATCTCATCCGCCACGCTCGCGAGGCCCGAATTCGGGTCGGACCCGGCCGCGGCTCCTCCGCCGGATGTTGCGTTGCTTATTGCCTGCGCATAGTCGACCTCGACCCGATCGCCAACAGGTTGATCTTCGAGCGGTTCTACAACTCCGGGCGCAAAGGAATGCCCGACATCGACATGGACTTCGACGAGCGCTATCGGGGCGAGATGATCCGCTACGCGGCCGAGCGCTATGGGTCAGATCATGTCGCCCAGGTTGTGACCTTTTCCACCATCAAGGCCCGGGCAGCGGTGCGCGACGCAGCACGCGTGCTCGGGTATCCCTACGGCGTGGGCGACCGGATTGCCAAGGCCATGCCGCCCCTGGTTATGGGTCGCGACACGGGCCTGGCGGCGTGCCTCGAGAAGATTCCGGGCCAAGAAGAGGGCTACAAGATGGCCGCTGACTTGCGCACCATCTACGAGACCGATCCCGACGCCCACAAGGTCATAGAGGTGGCTCGGGGCCTCGAGAACCTCCGCCGCCAAGACGGCATCCACGCCGCCGCGGTGGTGATCACACGCGAGCCGCTCACCGAGTACCTCCCCGTACAGCGGAAGCCCGAGTCCGGTGGCGATCCACTCAGCGCCCCCATTGTCACCCAGTACGAGATGCACGGCGTGTCTGACCTCGGCCTTCTGAAGATGGACTTCCTTGGCCTGCGCAACCTCACCGTGATCGAGCGGGCGCTGGACCTGATCGAGGAGTCGACCGGCGTGAGGCCTCCCATCGACTCACTACCCCTCGACGATGAGAAGACCTACGAGATGCTGCGGCGCGGCGACTCGATCGGGGTTTTCCAGCTCGAAGGTGGACCCATGCGGTCCCTGATGCGCTCTCTGGCGCCTACGTGCTTTGACGACGTGGCGGCACTCGTAGCGCTCTATCGACCGGGACCGATGGCGGCCAACATGCACAACGACTACGCCGACCGCAAGAACGGTCGGAAGCCAATCACGTGCCTTCACGATGAGCTGGCCGAGCTTCTTGCCGATACGCAGGGCCTCATGATTTATCAGGAGGGCGTCATGCGGGTAGCGCAACGGTTTGCCGGCTACACGCTCCAAGAAGCCGACAAGTTGCGCCAGGCCACGGCAAAGAAGATCCGCAGCCTCATGGCCCTCGAGCGGGAAAAGTTCGTTGCTGGTTGTGAGACAACGGGCTATGGGCGCGACCTTGGTGAGCGGCTGTTCGACATCATCGAACCCTTTGCTGACTACGCCTTCCCAAAGGCACACGCGTACTGCTACGGCATGGTGGCGTATCAGACGGCCTGGCTCAAGGCGAACCATTCGGTGGAGTACCTCGCTGCTCTTCTAACAACGGTCAAAGACGACAAGGACAAAACCGCCGTCTATTTGGCCGAGTGCCGTTCGATGGGCATTCAGGTCCTGGTTCCCGACGTCAATGCTTCGTCGGCAGATTTCAGGGCCCGTGACGACGGGATCCGGTTTGGCATGGCGTCGGTGCGCAACGTCGGAGAGGGCCTGGTGGCCCACATCGTCGCCGAGCGTGAGCGGGGTGGGCCATTCAACAACTTCTACGACTTCTGCGAGCGCGTCGACGCCATGGTGCTCAACAAGCGATCGATCGAGTCGCTCATCAAGGCCGGCGCCTTCGATTCCGTTGGCCACGCTCGGCTCGGCTTGCTGAATGCCTTCGAACGCATCATCGACCGCACTTTGGCGCGCCGGCGCGAGCGCGACCTTGGCGTGATGAACCTGTTCGGCGACTCCTTCGCGGGGCCATCGGCGGTGCATGACGAGCGAGTGCCGATCGACGACATCGAGTTCGATAGCACCAGGCGGCTGGCCTTCGAAAAGGAGATGCTCGGCCTCTACGTCAGCAGCCACCCGCTATTGGGGGTCGAGGGGATACTTCGCCGCCATGCCGACTGCACGATCGCCGAGCTACGCGACCTGCCCGATGGGGAGATGAGGTGGGTCGGTGGCGTGGTCACGGCCTTGCAGCGCAAATACACGCGCCGCGGCGAACTCATGGCGGTATTCACGCTTGAAGACCTGCAATCGGCGATCGAGGTCATGGTCTTCCCCCGGAGCATGCAAGACTGCGGCGCGCTGCTGGCCGACGACGCGGTTGTCTGCGTCAAGGGTCGCCTCGACAAGGGCCGCACCGAAGAGCCACCCAAGATCATCTGCATGCAGGTGAAGCGGCCCGACGTGTCGTCCGATCCTTGCCCGCCCGTGCGAATAAATCTGCCGCCGCACAGCCTCTCTGAATCATTACTCGGCCGCCTGAAGAGTCTGCTCCGAGACCACCCTGGAGAGTCGCCGGTCTTCGTCCATCTCGACCGGTCCGGTCACCCAGCTGCCGAGGTCCCACCCGTCGTGGACGGGGAGCGCAAGGGCGTCGTCCTACGGCTGCCCGACGAGTTTCGAGTCGATTCGCGCAACGGTCTGTTCGCCGAGTTGCGCGTTCTGCTCGGACCTAATGGACTGGTGACGTAATCTGGTGGCGAAGTCCCCAAACGACAGGCAGTGATCAAGGCACCCATGGCCATAAAGATCGAGACAACTGACTGCACCGGGCTCGGCGATGCCGAGCTGGCCGAGATGGCCGACATGTGCGCGGAGGGCGCGGCCACCTTCGACGTCGGCCTGCTGTCGAAGCACTGCGAGCAGTGGGTGCTGATCACGCAGGCGCGCGAGGGCGGCAAGCTGGTCGGGTTTTCCTTTTGCACACTCGAGCGCATTGGCGGCACCCCGAGCGTATTGATCGGCCTTGCCTCCGTGCGGCGATCGTCGCGGCGCGATGCGGCCCTCAAGGCGCTGGTCGGCGAGCAATTGCGGCGGGCTGTTCTGGCTTTCCCGGATGAGGACGTGCTCGTCGGAACCCGCTTCGTCGACCCGGGCGCGCTTGTCGCGTTTGTAAACCTCGACGACATCGTTCCCCGCCCCGGCCACAAAGCGACGGGCGAAGAGCGGGCGTGGGCTCGACGGTTGGCCAAGCGATTCGGAGCCGACGGCCGAGTCAACGACCGCACCTTCGTGGTCGAGGGCACGGGCGACCAGCCTCCAGTGCTCGACTTCGAAAGCGCCGACCCGACCGCGAATGATCCCGACGTGGTTGCCCTCTTCGGCGAGGTCGACCGCGACCGTGGTGACGCACTGATTGTCTTTGGCTGGGCCATGGCCGAAGACCTCGCCGCTCTGGGGCGCTAGGCGGCTGCCCTACGAACCGGGCAGGAGCGCGGCGACAACCTTGTAGCAGTAGCCCTCTTGCGGCGGCGTCAGCACAATGAGCAAGCGCCGCACTCGATAGCCGAGCAGGCGTTGAAGATCGCGACTCGAGAATCGGGGCCAGCCGGCGTCTTCGAGCTGGAGGGCCAGTCGTCGGTCGCCCAAGGCGTACTGATGACGGCCGCCTTGCCAGGTGAAGCGGCACTCATATCCGCCAGCATCACGGCGAAGTTGCGGCCCGGATGCGATGTCGACGATCGACAACGAAGGCCGGTCGCCTGCGAGGGTCCAGTACGGCACGGCGCGTCCGGCGAAGCCGAGGAGAGGACCGCGACGCGGGTGTAACAGTGAGTCGATATACCGCTCGGCTCTCCGTTCCGAAAGGCGGCCACAGCGGATGGGAGGTTCCTCGAGTGAAACGGTTTCTGGACGAGACGCGTCGGGCGGTAGCGATGACGCCGCAATGCGCCCGGCAACGACGTCGAACGAGGAAAACGAGTCCGTCGGGCTGGCGGAATAGCTGGCCCTGACAAAAGCTCCTGAGTCGAGGTCTATGCCGACACATCCCCTCGTATCGGCAGCCAGCACGAGTACACGGAGTTCAGCGCCGGCGACCCCAACGCGACACGAAACTTCGGTCCGCACCGTTGTCCGCATGACTGAAATCTTGCCTTGTCACTCGGCGCATATGGTGGATACCTCGTTTTCAAACGGAGGCTGACATCGATTTCAACGCCGTCGTTCGTCGTAGACACATGGTTCGCGACTTCGAGGTCCGCCCGATTGAGGCCGGCGTCGTTGATCGCATTCTGGCCAGTTCGCTTTGCTGTCCGTCGGCTGGCTTCACCCAGGGTTACGACCTATTGGTTCTCGAGGGCACCGAAGAGACGGGCCGCTTCTGGACGGCCAGTGGGTCAGCCGATACGAGCCGGCAGCGCTGGCCGGGCATTCGAAACGCGCCGGTGCTCGTTGTGCCGTTTTCAGACGAAGCGGCCTACCGGCGGCGATTCGCCGAACCGGACAAGACCGCCGAACTCTCGGTGCCATGGTGGCTCGTCGATACGGCGTTCTCGACGATGATTTTGCTCTTAGCCGTGGTCGATGCCGATTTGGGCGCAATCTTCTTTCGAGTGAATGACCCGGTGCGCGTTCGGCGTGAGTTCGGTGTGCCCGACGGTCACGACCCCATAGGGGCAATTGCGATTGGCTATCCGAACGACGCTCGGCCGTCGGCCTCGGCGGCGCGGCGGCGGCGCCCGTTTGACGACATGGTCCATCGCGGCCGGTGGTGAATCAGGAATCAAGCTGCGCGATGAGGTCTTCCACAGTTTCGGCCGGGGCCAGGCACGCGTACTCTCGACACACGTAGGCGCGGCCGTCTTGTCGTTCCTCGAACAGCGGAGACGGATACGGCTCTCCCCAGGCGAGCACCGCGTTGGGCAGGTAGCGGCGCTGTACCGCTCCGACAAGATCCTCACGATCACCCGTGATCGCGATCTCGACGACGGGTGACGCCACGAGCTCCACACCCCACAGGAGATAACAGAACGCGCCCGGGCTCTGGTGAAGGGTCTCTCTGACCAGCCGCAGTATGCCCTCGGCTTTCTGCCGGTAACCGTCGTCGCCCACAAGGGCGCCGAGCCGCAGTAAGGCGACCGCGGCGGAGCCGTTGGCCGAAGGCACGACGTTGTCGAGAACATCCTTGGGCCGGGTTATGAGCTGCTCCGCGTCACGCCCCGAGGTGAAAACACCTTCTCCGTCTGCGTCCCAAAAAAGGTCAAGCATGGCGTCTGCGACAGCCCGGGCCTCCGTGATCCATCTCGACTCTCCGGTGGCCTCGGCCAGGCGCGTGAAGGCGTCCACGACGGCAGCGTGGTCGGCGGCGTAGGCCAAATGACGTCCGCGGCCGTCCTGCCAGGACCGCAACCACCGACCGTCGGCCCTGAGCTCAGCGAGGAGAAACTCACCGTTGGTGCGGGCGTCGTCGAGCCAGTCCGTCCGACCGGTGGCCGCCGCGGCTTCGGCGAGGGTGCTGAGGAAGAGCCCATTCCACTCTGTCAGCACTTTGTCGTCGAGGCCCGGCCGTACTCGTTCCTCTCGAGCGCTGAACAGCGCTTGGCGCGCCGCCTCGATTTCAGCCGGCCGGAGAATGTCGCCGCGGACGGGCCGATGAAGGATATTCGAACCCTCAAAATTCCCTGAGGCACTGACGCCCCACCAGTCGGCTGCGACATCCGCGCCGGAGCCGACGTGCTCCTGCAACTCGGCCAACTGCCAGACGTAGAATTTGCCCTCTTCGCCCTCGGAATCAGCGTCTTCCGACGAGAAGAAACCACCCGCGGGATGGCGAAGGTCGCGCCGGACGTAGTCGATCGTCTCCGACAGGACCTGCAGGTAACGGTCCTCGCCGGTCACCTTCCAGGCGTGGAGGTAGACCCGTGCGATGAGGGCCTGGTCGTACAGCATTTTTTCGAAGTGGGGGACGAGCCAACGGGCGTCGACCGAGTACCGGTGAAAGCCGCCACCGAGATGGTCGTAGATCCCTCCGCACGCCATCGCGTCGAGTGTCGCCGTCACGATCTCGAGAATGGCGGCGTCGCCTGTCCGGGCGTGCTCGCGGAGCAACAGGTCGAGCTGATCCGGCTGGGGAAACTTCGGCGCGTCACCGAATCCGCCCCATCGGGCGTCGAACCGGGTGGCGAGGGCCTTGCTGGCCGCACTAACGGCACGCAGCGACGGCAGCTCCGCGCCGCCCGGCGACGCGAGGTTCGCCGCTTGTCCTAAGGCGTCGGTGAGCCGTTGCGCTTGCTCGTCGACGTCACTGCGCTTCTCCGACCAAGTCTGGGCCACGGCCTGGCACAACTGGAGGAAGCTCGGCAGACCGTGGCGAGACTCCTTCGGAAAGTAGGTGCCCCCGAAGAACGGGCGCCCGTCGGGGGTCAGGAACACGGTCATTGGCCAGCCGCCGCGCCCGACCATGGCCTGGACGGCATCCATGTAGATCGCATCCACGTCAGGGCGCTCCTCGCGATCAACCTTGACGTTGACAAAGAGCTCGTTGATCACGGCGGCCGTTTCCGGATCCTCGAAGGACTCGTGCGCCATCACGTGGCACCAGTGGCACGCGGCGTACCCGACGGACAGAAGAATCGGCTTGTTCTCGGCTCGGGCCCGGGTGAAGGCCTCGTCGCCCCAGGGGTACCAGTCGACCGGGTTGTCCTTGTGCTGGCGCAGGTAGGGGCTTGTCTCGTTGGCCAGGCGGTTCATCGCCCGAGCCTAGATGCCCCTACTTGAACCAGATTTTGACGTACTCGCGGCTCTGGGGGTGGAGGAGGACGACGATGAGGATGATCGCGAAGACGAG
>DATLEI010000031.1:0-24458 GCA_035525375.1 Acidimicrobiales bacterium | reverse complement strand
AGCCCTTATCGACCACCCAGTCGACGGCGTCGACCAGATCGGTCTGCATCTTGGCGCCCCATTCGCGGTTGCCGGCGTTCAGAAAGTCCTTTCCGTACCCCGTTGAGCCCCGGTAGTTGACCTCGACGCACAGGTAACCCCGGTTGGCGAGCCACTGGCCCTCGGGCTCGAGTCCCCAGGTGGTGCGGACCCATGGGCCGCCGTGCACGAGCAGGACTGTCGGCAGTTGCTCGCGCGGCTGGTCGGGCGGGAACGTCAGGTACCCATGGATCGTGAGGCCGTCGGAAGCCTTGTAGGAGAAGGGCTCCATCGACGCCAGCGTGTACTGAGTGAGACCGGGGCGGTGCTCAAAGAGGAAGGTCGACTGCTGGGTCGGACGGTGCCACACGTAGTAGCGAACCGGCCCGTTGTCGTTCGTGAACGACACGAGCCAGGTGGTGTCATCGTCGCTCTCGCCCAAGATGCCGAGATCACCGGGGTCGATGGCGCGCAGGGCGTCAATGTCGGCGGCGATCGCCGGATCGAGCACCTCAAAGGTCGCTCGGTCCTTGTTGAACACCGCCAGCTGGGGCTCGAGCGTGTCGGGATGTATGTGCGCCCACGACACGTCGTATTGGTCGTCCTCGGCGATGACCGTCACCTCGCCAGTCGTCAGGTCCATCTCGACCAGCCGGCCGGCGTTTGCATCGACCGAGGAGATGGCGAGCAATCCGGTGCCGTCACGAGTGAACGCCAGGGGATCGGTGGTGAGGGCATCCTCCAGACCGGCTTGAAGCAACGGCCGCCACTCGCCGTCGTCGCTGTCGCGCACGACCACGGCAATACCACCGTCGGGCGTGGCCGTGACCCCGCCGCGTACCTGAAGCTCGGCATCGGCCAGAAAGGACACGAAGCCGGGGTTGTCCTCGATCTTCTCGAGCTCGCCGGTCGTCAGGTCGAGGCTGTAGAGGTCATGCAGTTGAGGGTTGGCTTGGTTCAACCCCACGAGGACGCGTCCGGGGACGTGCTTGCTCAATTCCTCGACGCGCGCCTGCACGCCCTCGAACGGGGTGAGGTCACGGCTCTCACCGGTCTGTACATCAATGTCGTGGAGGCGCCAGTTTTCGTCGCCCCCCGCGTCCTGGACGTACAGAAGGTGGCGGTTGTCGTGGGCCCACATGGCACCGCGAATGCCGCGATCACGGTCGTGGGTCATCACCCGCTCATCACTCACGCCATCGGCGGTGATCGTGCCGAGCCAGACGTTGAGCACGCCCTCGTCCGGCGCGATCCAGGCCAGACGCTTCCCGTCCGGCGACAACGACGGACCTGTGCGCTCGGGGTTGCCGAACAGCACCTCGCGTGGAACCAGGGGGACAGTGGTTTTGGTCACGGGCACCGTGCTAGCAGAGCCGGGCGCGGTGAGGCGACCGCGCGCCACTGTCCCTGCCTGTCCTGAGGGCCACTCGCGCCCTCGGGGTACGCTCCGGCGGTGCCCGACCTACGAGCCCAAATCGAAGAGCTGTGGAACCGCAAGGACGAACTGACCCCAACCGACGGTGACGCGAGGGACATCATCGACGCGGCGATCGCGCTGCTCGACTCAGGTGAGGCCCGCGCCGCGGAACTCGATGAGTCCTCGGGCGAGGTAATCGTCAACGTGTGGCTCAAGCAGGCCATCCTGCTGCTGTTCCGGGTGGCGGCGATGGAGGTCATCGAGCTCGGGCCGTTCGAGTACGCCGACCGAATTCCGCTGAAGCGCGGCTACGAAGCTGCCGGTGTGCGGGTGGTTCCCGGTGCTTCGGCGCGCTACGGCTCGTACTTGGAGCGCGGCGTCGTGCTCATGCCGAGCTACGTCAACATCGGTGCTCGGGTTGGTGCCAATACGCTCGTCGACACGTGGGCGACGGTGGGCTCCTGTGCCCAGGTAGGTGCCAACGTGCACCTCTCGGGCGGCGTGGGCATCGGTGGAGTGCTCGAACCGCCGCAGGCCGCGCCGGTGATCATCGGCGACGACGCCCTGATCGGCAGTCGCTGCATGGTGGTCGAGGGCGCTCGGGTTGGCCGGGGGGCGGTGCTCGGCGCAGGGATGATCCTGTCGTCATCCATCCCGGTGATCGACGCTGAGACAGGGGCGCAGCTGGGGCGCGGTGTGGTGCCACCGTGGTGTGTCGCCGTCACGGCGACCCGTCCCCGCGAGTTCCCCGGCGGGGAGTTCGGCCTGCCGTGCGCGCTGGTCGTGAAGCGGTTGCCCGAAGGCCAGCGCCACGACAAGGCCCAGCTGGAGCAAGTCCTCCGCCAACATGGCGTCGCCGGCGCGTGAGCCAGACGGCAACCGATCTGCTTGCCCTGACGGCGTCGCTGGTCGACATCCCGTCGGTCAGCCACAACGAGGCGGCCATGGCCGACCACGTCGAAGGCTGGTTGTCTGCCATCCCGGGCCTTTCGCTGACAAGGGTCGGTGACAACCTCGTGGCCCGCACCGGACTGGGCCGTCCGCAACGCCTCCTGCTCGCTGGTCACCTCGACACCGTCCCCGCCGCCGGCAATGAGAAGGCTCGCGTTGATGGCGACGTCTTGTGGGGGCTCGGTTCCGTCGACATGAAGTCGGGCGTGGCCGTCATGCTCGAGCTGGCCCGCAGCATCACCGCGCCAGCCGTCGACGTGACCTACCTCTTCTATGCGTGTGAGGAGGTCGACTTCCAGAGCAACGGGCTCGAGCAGCTCTTCGCTGAGCGCGCCGACCTGTTGGAGTGTGACGCAGCGGTGCTGACCGAACCGACCGGCGCGCGCGTCGAGGCTGGCTGTCAGGGCACCATGCGGGTGGATGTGGTCATGGAGGGTCGCCGGGCCCACTCGGCTCGGTCATGGCTGGGCCGTAACGCAATCCACCGGCTTGCCGACGTCCTCGCCAAGCTGTCGAAGTACGAGGGACGCGTTGTCGTGATCGACGGGTGCGAGTTCCATGAAGGCCTTTCGGCCGTGCTGGTCAACGGCGGTGTTGCCGCGAACGTGATCCCCGACCGAGCTGTCGTGACCCTGAATTTCCGCTTCGCCCCTGACCGCACGCCGGCGGAGGCCGAGGCCCACGTGCGCGAGGCTGTCGGCGAGGTCGACGGTTTCGAGGTCGTCGACTTCGCGCCGTCCGCTCCTCCGGCGCTCGGGCACCCCCTGCTGACCTCCCTCATGGGCGCGGCCGGCGGCGCGCCGGAGGCGAAGCTGGGCTGGACCGACGTCGCCCGCTTCGCGGCGCGCGGGGTGCCCGCAACAAACTTCGGCCCGGGCGACCCGAACCTTGCCCACGCCCCTGACGAGCGGGTCAATCGTTCCGATCTCGAGGAGGTCTGGCGAGTACTCGGCACGCTGCTCGAAAAAGGCGCGGCCGCAAGGCCCTGAAAGCCTGCGAAAATGTAAGCGTGCTTTTGGCGCAGCTTCTCGGTGCCCTCACCCTCTTGGCCGCCGTCATCTTGGGCTCAGTCGGGTTGGCAGTGCCCGCCGGCGCTAGCAACGACCCGTTCTTTGACCGCCAGTGGGGATTGGCCCAGCTCGGTGCGGCGGAGGCGTGGGCGACCGCGAGCGGCGCGGGCGTCACCATCGGCGTTGTCGATACCGGGATCGATCTCAGTCACCCCGACCTCGCGGCCAAGGTAAAGGCCACGGCCCGGTGTCTCGGGGGCCCCTGCCGCGACGGTGGCGGCCAGGATGACAATGGCCACGGCAGCATCGTCGCCGGAATCGCCGCCGCGGTGACCGGCAACGGTCGGGGCATCGCCGGTGTCGCGCCGGAAGCCTCGCTCGTCGCCGCCAAGGTGCTCGATGCCGGTGGCGCGGGCCGGGTCGATGACATCAACGCCGGGATCCGCTGGGTGGTCGACCACGGCGCGCGGGTGGTCAACCTCAGCCTGGGTGACCCCGATTTCCTGCTGACGAGCCTCCTCGGAACACCGCTGAGACCAGGCATCGAGTACGCGTGGGCTCACGGAGCCATCCCGGTGCTGGCCGCGGGCAACTATCGCCTCGGTGTCCTCGACCTCGGCAGCGCCAACTACGGCCAGTTGAACGCGGTCGTCGTCGGCGCGACCGATAAGGCGGGCAAGGTGCCGCCCTATTCGAGCCCTATCGGAAACGCCAAGTGGGGCGTTGCCGCGCCCGGCGGTTCTGGCACAGGGACAGCCGATGACAACGTGATTTCGACCGACACCGATGGCGGTTACGTAGCCGCGGCGGGGACGTCGATGGCCGCTCCTCACGTCTCCGGCGCGCTTGCCCTGCTGCTGGGCCAGGGTCTGAGCCCGACCGCGGCCGTACAGCGGTTGATCGCCACGCTCGACACCTCCGTTGCGTGTGGCAATGGATGTAAGGGTCGCGTCGACCTGGCTGCGGCGGTCAGCGGTCTGGGGTCGCCACCAGTCGCGGCCCAGGCGGTGGCACCCCCGGCGGCGGTGACGCCGGACGGGGGACCAGCCGCGCCGATAGAGATTGCTACGACAACTCCTTCGGTTGTGTCTCCCGTTGCCGATGTCGTGGAGCCACTCCTGCCAACGCGCGCGGCGCGAGCGGCGCGCGCCGTCGGACCTGCTGATGAGGAAAGTCGTAACCCCGCAGTCGTGGGGTTGGCCGTAGTGCTGTTCGCAGCTGTTGGTTGTGGCGCCGGCGGGGTGGCCTGGCGCCGACTTACAACCGGCGCAGGATGGTGACGACCTTCCCATAGAGGGTGACGTCGGCCGCATCGAGTTCGATGGGCTGGTAGTCGGGGTTCGCCGGCAGCAGCGAGATGGTGTTGCCCTTGCGGGTGTAGGTCTTGATAGTCGCCTCGTCACCGGGGATGCCGGCGACGACGATGTCACCCTTGCGGACCTCGGTCTCCCGGCGCACGACCGCGTAGTCACCGTCGAGGATTCCCGCTTCGATCATCGACTCGCCCCGAACTCGCAGCATGAACAGCTCGCCGTCGCCGGTGAAGTCGGAGGGCACAGGAACGAACTCCTCCACGTTCTCCTGGGCCAAGACGTCGGTGCCGGCGGCAACGTCGCCGAGCAGCGGCACCGGGCGCGCCGGACGGTGCTCGATGGCCGCGCCGGAGCCGCGGTCGTAGCGCACCTCGAGAGCCCGTGGCTTGGACGGGTCGCGGCGCAGGTAGCCCAGCTTCTGAAGTGTTGCGAGGTGGGCGTGCACGGTTGAAGTAGAGCTCAGCCCCACGGCTTGGCCGATCTCGCGAACTGAGGGCGGGAAGCCCCTTGTGCGGTTCTGGGACTCGATGAAGTTCAGGATCCCGCGTTGGCGGGTGGTCAGCACTGCTTCTGTCATTGATTCCTCCTGTGGAGGTGGTGATCCCGCTGGATGGAGGAGGTGCGAACGCACGTTCGGGGGGAACGTACCACGCCGCGGATCCGGAAGCAAACATTCGTTCGGAATTTCCTTGACACGAACGAGCGTTCGTGGTTGGCTGACGTCCGAACAAGCGTTTGGGAGCCGGGGAGGCGCCATGCTAGCGATGACCGAGGAGAGGGCCAGCTCGTGGGAGCGCGGCGCGTGGGAGCCGGAGCGGCTCGCCGTTGTGCGCACGGGACGGGTGACGGCGCGACCTTCACCGCGTGTCTACACCCGCCGGCGCATTGTGTTCGCGGTGATCCTGACCGTCCTCGTCCTTGCGGCCTGGTTCGCGATGCGAGAGCTGGGCAGCATCGCTGCCCTCCCGACACCCGAAGTGACGTCTCAGCCGATGACTCGCATCTCGGCACCGAGTTACGTGGCGCAGCCGGGCGACACGTACTGGACCATTGCGCGCCGCCTCGACCCTGACGGCGATCCCCGTCCGCTCGTCGACCGGCTCGTGGCATCCAATGGCGGAACTGCGCTCCAGGCGGGCGACGTGATTGTCGTGCCTGCCGTCGCTCGCAGCTGACGCCCGAGGTTCCGTAGGTGTGGGCCGGCGCTACCGTTCTGGCTATGCGCTGCCCCGGTTGTCTGAGCTTGGAAGACAAGGTCGTCGACTCGCGGGTGGCCGACGAGGGCGCGGCAATACGTCGCCGGCGCGAGTGCCTTGAATGCGGCCGGCGGTTCACGACCTTCGAGCGGCTCGAGGAGTCGCCGGTAATCGTCGTCAAGCGTTCGGGCGGTCGCGAGCCCTTCACCCGATCGAAGATTGTGGCCGGCATCCGCTCTGCGGCCAAGAACCGTCCCATCGCCGACGACCAGATCGAGGCCATCGCCGCTGAGATCGAGGAGTCCCTTCGGATGGAGGGATCCGAGCTGGCGAGCGAGCGCATCGGACTCACAGTCCTCGAACGCTTGCGAGCGCTCGACGAGGTCGCCTACCTGCGATTCGCCAGCGTCTACAAGGGCTTCGACGATCCCAGCGACTTCGAGCGGGAGGCCGGCCTGCTGGCCCACCGCCCAGAGCCCGACGCCTCCGTCTAACGGTCGACCGCGGCAATCTTTCGTGCCGCTCCCAAAAAGATCGTTGACGCCGTAGTTCCACAGGTGTAATTTGCCCTTCCCACTCCATATCGCGGTCGCAGGCGGCGTGAAACACAAGATCTTGTGGTGTGGGATCCTCGGTCAGGCACCCTGCCGGGGGCGTTACAAGACGCGCCCGACGAAAAGTCGCTAGTCCCGTAGCAAGGTTCCAGGGAGGAACACCATGGCAATGGCCCCCGAGCAGACCGGCATCGGCATCCGCCGCCACTTCACGACACCAGGTGTCGACCCCTACGACGAAGTGACCTGGGAGCGCCGAGACGCTCGCATCACCAACTTCCGCGACGGTACGGTCGCCTTCGAGCAGCGCGATGTCGAGTTCCCCGTGACGTGGTCGCTGAATGCCACGAACATCGTGGCCCAGAAGTACTTCCGGGGCCTCATGGGGTCGCCCGAGCGGGAGACATCGCTGCGCCAGGTAATTGACCGAGTCGCCGACACTGTCACGGCATGGGGCGTGAAAGATGGCTACTTCGTCGACGACGAGGAGTCGGAGGCATTTCGCGCCGAGCTCAAGCACCTCATCCTCCACCAGAAGGCGTCGTTCAACTCGCCGGTCTGGTTCAACATCGGTGTGCCCAACCGTCCGCAGCAGGCGAGCGCCTGCCAGCCCTACGACGCACTGGTGAGTACGGCTGAAGGGCTGGTGCCGATCGGAAAACTGGTCGAGACAAATGCCGTCGGTGCCAAGGTGCTCGACGCCAGCGGGGCTACGACTATCGTCGCCGTGAAGGCCAATGGGCGCAGGGGTGTGCTGCGGCTCCACACCAAGCCCGGCTACTCGCTCGACGTAACCGCCGACCACCTGGTGTGGCGGTCGGAGGGCGACGAGCCGGGCGTCGGTCGGTTCGTGCCTGCTGGGCGGCTCAACGCTGGCGACAAGCTGGAGTGGCACGCCAGTGACTCATGGGGCAACGGTGAGATCAGCCGCCAGTGGGTTGCCGAGGCGGCACTCGCCGGGTGGTTGCAGGCCGACGGGTTCGTCCGCCACGCCGGGGGCCGCAACGAGGCGGCGTCGGTAGAGCTGGCGACTGTGACCGCGCCCGAATACCACTGGGTCCTCGATGCCGTCGACGCGGTCGGCATCACCGGGTTGCACTGGTCCGAGCGGGAAGACACCAGCGGCGTGAGCAAGGAGGCCCGACGCCTCGCCCTCACCTCTCCTGGTCTGCCCGCATTCCTTGATCGCTGGGGGCTCAACCTCCCCACGCTCGACGCTCGAGTGCCCGAGCAGGTGCTGGCCGCGCCGACGCCGATAGTGGTTGCTTACCTACGCAGCCTGTTCCAGGCCGAGGGGTTCGTGTCGACGCGCGCCGGGCGCCGTCCGATTGTCGGGTTGGCGATGGGTTCGGAGGGATGCGTCCGAGGCATCCAGTCGTTGCTGTTGCGCTTCGGCATCTTCTCCAAGATCCGTTTCGTGGCTGAGCGCCGGCCTGACCGGCGCGGCGCGTGGGTGCTCAACATCACCGCTGGCGACGTGCGCCGGTTCGTCGACGACATTGGCTTCGTCGACCCGGCCAAGGCCGCCGAACTCGATTTCGAGGATGGCGATGAGGCACCGCAGGTCTCGCCGACTCGCCCGCTTGAGATTGTCCGCATCGAGCCCCTCGGAGAGATGGACGTTTACGACATCCAGACTGAGAGCGGCGAGTATTTGAGCGGCAACATCCGTGTCCACAACTGCTTCATCCTCGCCGTGGAAGACACGATGCAGTCGATCCTCAACTGGTACGTCGAGGAGGGGACGATCTTCAAAGGCGGCTCCGGCGCGGGTATCAACCTGTCGACCATCCGCTCGTCGCAGGAGTCGTTGAAGGGCGGAGGGACCGCGTCGGGCCCCGTGAGTTTCATGCGCGGCGCGGATGCGTCGGCTGGGACAATCAAGTCCGGTGGAACGACTCGTCGCGCCGCGAAGATGGTCATCCTCAACGCCGACCACCCCGACGTCGAGGACTTCATCTGGTGCAAGGCAGTGGAGGAGCGGAAGGCGCGGGTGCTGCGCGACGCCGGGTTCGACATGGACCTCGACGGCAAAGACAGTCACTCCACCCAGTACCAGAACGCCAACAACTCGGTGCGGGTCACCGACGAGTTCATGCAGGCCGTGGTCGACGATGCCGACTGGCATTTGCGGGAGGTGTTGACGGGCGACTCGGTGAAGACGGTCAAGGCGCCTGAGCTGTTTCGCCAGATCGCTCTGGCCACGTGGGAGTGCGCCGACCCCGGCATGCAGTTCGACACAACAATCAACCGCTGGCACACGGCCTCGAACACCGGCCCGATCACGGCGTCGAACCCTTGCTCCGAGTACATGCATGTCGACAACTCGGCTTGCAACCTTGCCAGCCTCAACCTGCTCAAGTTCCTCGACGACGACACGTTCGACGTCGACGGGTTCAAGGCTGCGGTTGCCGTTGTGTTCACCGCCCAGGAGATCCTCGTCGGCAACGCCGATTACCCCACGGAGAAGATCGCCGAGAACTCGCGCCGGTTCCGTCAGCTCGGCCTGGGCTACGCCAACCTCGGCGCCATGCTCAGGGCCAAGGGGCTGCCGTACGACTCCGACGAAGGACGGGCGTGGGCCTCGGCAATCACCGCGCTCATGACCGGGCACGCCTACGCCACGTCGGCGCGCACTGCGGTGCGGATGGGGCCGTTCGCCGGCTACAGCGAGAACCGCGAGCCGATGAATCGGGTGCTGCGGATGCACCGCGACGAGCTCGGACGCATCGACGAGAGTTTCGTTGCGCCCGACCTGCTGGCGGCAGCACACGAGTCATGGAACACAGCTGTCGAGATGAGCGCGCTGCACGGTGTGCGTAACTCGCAGGCGTCGGTGCTCGCGCCGACCGGCTGCCTCGTCGGTGGCTCGTTGCTGCCGACCGACCACGGGTTGGTGCGACTGCGCTCACTCGGCGACGTCGACGGTGCCAAGTGGCAGGAGCTCGAGGCGGTCGTCGCTACCGACGACGGACCGCGGGACGCCACCAAGTTCTACGTCAACGGCCTCGAGCCGGTGGTGCGGGTGGAGACGGCGCGCGGCTATTCGATCCAGGGCACGACGCAGCACCGGGTGCGCATCGTCGATGTCGAGACCGGCGAGTGGCAGTGGCGGCGCTTCGCCGACCTCACTGCCGGCGACTTGGTGCCGATGGCGCTCGACCAGTTGGTGGGTGAGCCGTTGCCGGTTGTCCTGCCGCCGTTGGGCCCTGGCGTCAGCGCGGAAAACCTTGTCGTCAACGCCGAGCTGGCCGAGCTTGTCGGCTTCTTCATGGGAGCCGGCGCGCTGCGGGGCGACGACCTCACCCTCCGTGTTGACGCTTCCGACTTCGAAGTTGTCGAGCGGCTCGAGCGCTTGGGCAAAGACGCCCTCGACCGTTCCCCTCGTGTTTCGTTCCATGGCGTCTCGGTCGAGGTCAGCTTCCGGGGCGACGACCTCGTCTCATGGTGGACCGCATGTGACTTCGATCGCCGTGACGGCGTCGCCCATATTCCTGACAACCTGCTCGCCAGCAACGACCGCACGGTCTACGCCGGATTCCTGCGCGGACTCTTCGAGTCCGACGCCATGGTCACGTCTGGCTCGCCGCACTGGTCGACGTCGGAGGTCGATCTTGCCCGCGACGTGCACTCGATGCTGCTCGCCCTCGGCTACCCGGCGGCCTGCAAGCCCGCGCCGGGTGACGAGTCGGTGCTCAACCTGCGGCTGCTCGACACCGCGAACACGGCGCGCTGGTTGGAGGAGGTCGGCTTCGTCAGCGGACGCAAGCACGCCGCCGTCGTCAACGGCCACGACCGCCAGGCTGCGGTGCGCAACGACCTGGTGCCGTTCACCCAGGCCATGGTCGACCGCCTGGTCCCCTGCCTCGGCAAGCAGCGTGACGAGCTTGCCGGCGAGATCGAGCGAGGTGGCGGCGTTCCACGACCCGTCGCCACCATGCTCTTCGAGGAGACGGCTGACCCCGAGCTCGGCCACCTGCTGTCGTTCTTCTACGACCGCGTCGCAACAACTGAGCTCGGCGCGGAAGAGCTGACGTACGACATCTCCGTCCCGGAAAACGTCACCTACATCGCGAACGGATTTGTCAGCCACAACACCATCGGTCTGATGATGGACTGCGACACCACCGGCATCGAGCCCGACCTCGGCCTGTGCAAGACCAAGAAGCTCGTCGGCGGCGGCACCATGTCAATCGTCAACCAGACCGTGCCCCGGGCCTTGGCCCACATGGGCTACTCCAAGCCCGAGGCCGACGAAATCATTGCGTATATCGACGAGCACAAGTCGATCCTCGGCGCGCCGTACTTGAAGCCCGAGCACGTGGCTGTCTTCGCATGCTCGATGGGCGACAACGTCATCCATTACCTGGGTCACGTGAAGATGATGGCGGCAGCTCAACCGTGGTTGAGCGGCGCGATCTCAAAATGCCTTTCGGGAACGACTCTCATTCCTACCGAGGATGGTCTCATCCGGATCGGCAGCCTGTACGACAACGAGCCGGCTGACAGCTTCCGTGACGAGATCATGCAGGTGGCTTCACTCGGCGCCGTCCAGAAGACGGATGCCTTCTATTACGGCGGTGTCCGTCCGGTACGGAAGGTGGTGCTTCGTTCCGGCCACAAGGTGATCGGCACGCCGAACCACCGGGTCCTAGTCGGTGTCGAGGGCGGATTGGAGTGGAAGCGCCTCGACGAAATAGAGGTTGGCAACTACGTCGCCACGCAGTACGGCTCCTTCATGTGGTCGTTGGTTCCGCCGCGCTTCGACGACTTCCGTCCAGGAACCACTGGCGGTCGCAACGCCGTCACTCTCCCGACGGAGATGACCGAGGAACTCGCATTCCTTCTAGGCGCATACGCGTCGGAAGGCTGCACGACGGGGGGTAGCGCGGTACACATCACAAACTCCGTCGATTCGGTCATCCAGCGGGTCATTGCCGCCTGGCGCTCGCTGTTTGGGTTTGAACCCCGGGTGATCGAGGAAGGGCGCAACGGTTGCCCGGATGTCGTCGTGAATTCGAAGACGGTCGCAGAGTTCTTCGAATATTTGGGAATGGGCAAGCGTGCGTCAACGAAACGGATTCCTGATGCGGTTCTGCGCTCACCGTACGAGATCGTCCTGGCGTTCCTTCAGGGGTTAGCCCTCGACGCCTACGCCACGGTGTTGGGTGGCTATCCGAAATGGGCTATCTGCCTCGACTCGCCGGAGCTGCTCGACGACCTCCAGGCCGTGCTCACCAACCTTGGCATCGTTCACGGCCGCATCTCAAAGCTCAACAAGGACAACGGCAAGACCTATGACGAGGTCTATGCCGTGGGCGCCGACGCCCAGCAACTCGTGACTCTCGTTCCGTTCATGGAGCCCGACAAGCAGCGCCGGGCGACCGAGCTGAGGGCTCGGGTCTACGGCAACCACAACACAGCTGACATTGTCCCGGGCCTCACGCCGCGGGAGCTCTACGACATGCTTCCCTACCGCCAGAAGAACGCTGCCGGAAGGCTGCTGCGCACGGAGTTCAGATTCCTTCACGACGGACGGTCGGGCGCTGTGGCCCGCACGAGCCTCGAGCGAGTGGCGGCGGTACCCGGCTCCCGGCTCGCACCGTGGTTACAGTCGATCCTCGACGACAACCTGCACTTCAGCCCGGTGGAGTCGGTTGGCGACGCCGGCGAGTGTGAGGTCTACGACCTGTCAGTCCCGTCGACGCACGCCTTCGTTGGCAACGGCATCGTCAACCACAACACGATCAATATGCCCGAAGAGGCCACTGTCGAAGAGGTCGAGCAGCTGCACATCGACGCTTGGCAGATGGGCCTCAAGGCGGTCGCCATCTACCGCGATAACTGCAAGGTTGCTCAGCCGTTGTCGAACACAAAGAAGGCAGTCGCCGAGCTAGTTCACTCGGCCGACGAACTCGCCGCTGCCGTGCGCGCGCCGGTGCGGGAGAAGCTGCCTCGTACTCGCTCGTCGAAGACCTTTTCGTTCAGAGTCGCCGACTGCCACGGGTACGTGACGGTGGGGGAGTACGACGACGGCCGTCCGGGCGAGATCTTCCTGCGGGTAGCGAAGCAGGGCTCAACGCTTGCCGGCATCATGGACGCCTTTGCCATCTCGGTCAGTCACGGCCTGCAGTACGGCGTGCCCCTGCGGGCGTTCATCGACATGTACACCAACATGCGCTTCGAGCCTGCGGGCATGACCGACGATCCCGACCTGCGCTTCGCCAGCTCCCTCGTCGACTACATCTTCCGCCGCCTTGCCGTCGAATACCTCCCGTACGAAGACCGCGCCGATCTAGGGATTCTCACCGTCGGCGAGCGCACCCAACCGACGTTGCCCGGAGTCGAGGAGGACGCAACACCGTCGGCGATCGGGTCCGATGTGCTGCCCGACCCGGTGGTAGCGCCAGTGCCAGTCGCACCAGCCCCCGCAGCTGCTGCCGCGCCGACACCGGTAGCTCAGCCGGCAGCCTCCGACGCGCCGTACTGCTACCAGTGCGGGATGGTCATGCAACGAGCCGGCGCGTGCTTCGTGTGCTCCAGTTGCGGGACCACAAGCGGCTGTTCCTAAAGCCCAGGTCTCGGCTGCGGGTGCGCTTTACGCCACGCCGGTGCCAGGTGCCTGCGACCGCGGTAAGGAGGAGCAACCCATGAGACCGCTCCGATACTCGATCAACGTCACCCTTGACGGCTGCTGCGATCACCAGGTGATGATCCCGGACGAGGAGTTGCATCGCCATTTCGCCGACCAGCTGGAAAGAGCCGATGCCCTGCTCTTCGGCCGGGTGACCTACGAGATGATGGAGGCGGCATGGCGGCAGACGGCGATGGGAACGTGGCCTGACTGGATGGCTGATTGGATGATCCCCTTTGCCCAAACGATCGACAGGGCAAAGAAGTACGTCGTGTCGGGCACACTGGACCACGTCGATTGGAACGCGGAGCTCGTACAGGGTGACCTGGGGAAAGCCGTTCAGCAGCTCAAGCAGGAGCCCGGCAAAGGCCTGTCCGTCGCAGGCCTGGCCCTCCCGCTGGCCTTGGCGGATCTGGGATTGATCGATGAGTACGAGTTCGTCGTGCACCCCCTCCTGGCGGGCCACGGGCCGACGTTGTTCGCCGGCCTGAGCGAGCGACTCGAGCTGAAGCTCGTGGGGCGCCAGGAGTTCGGGGCGGGGGCGGTCGCTCTGCGTTACCAGCCCGGTCGCGTCATAGGCGAACGCGCTAACTCGAATGTCTCCGCGCCGAGGTAGTGAGTGATCCTTGGAGAAGCGCTTGGGCGCCTCAGTAGACGCGCCGGCTTGGGCGCCCTCCATGTCCATCAGGCGATCTACGTCGGCACTGACGGACGGGTCGGGCATCGGCTGTTTGGCGTCACGTGCCTGTTGCTCCGCACAACGGGCCGGCGCACAGGGACGACTCGCACCTCCGCGCTGGCGTACGCCCGTGACGGCGATGACTATGTGGTCGTCGGCTCTCTCGGCGGCTCTGACGACGCGCCGGGGTGGCTACACAATGTGCGGGCGCGACCGGAGGTCGGCATGCAGGTCAAGCGAGACCGGTTCCCGGTCGATGCCAACGTCATCGATCCCGGCGATGAGGACTACGACCGGCTCTGGAAACTCGTCAACGACATGAGCGGCGGACGTTACGACCGCTACCAAGCCAGAACCTCACGACCGATCCCAGTGGTGAGGCTGGCACCAGTCACTCGTCCAGTTCGGCCAGAACCTCACCGATGATCTTTGTAGCCTGCGGTGCGGGAAGCGGGTCGCCGCCTTCGGCCTCGGCGACCTCGTGGGCAAAGTCCTCGACCGAGTGAACCCCACCGACGAGCACGTGGCGCAGCGCCTCGCCGCTCGCTTCCGGATCGTCGAGCGCCTCAACCGCGGGTGCGACTGCATGATCGGGGGAGGTCGCCACTTCATGCACCACGGCCATCGCTTCTTGGCGCCCGGTCGCGGTCGAGACGGCCGGGGCTCGGTCGGGGTTCTGCTGGCGGTCCCATTCAGTCAAAGCCTCGTCGTAGCCACCCTCGCCGGGATGAAGGAGTCGGGTCGTCGGTGCCGCGTCCGTCGTCTCCGTCGCATCCCCACCGGATTCGGCGGCTGACGTTCCTGCCGCGTCGGCGACGTCGTGTCGCCGGTCCGGCTGTACGGGGACGACAAGGGTGCCATCGGGATTCCTGACGATGTCCATGGAAGGGTTCTCCTCTGTAGGCGATCGCTAGTGCGAAGCGCCAGAACCGTTCTTACCCGCCCGAAGCGGTCCGTAGTCGGTCTACGTCCGCCGCGCCTAGTCAGCTCGGTCCTCCAAACGCGGATATTCGCGGCGATCGAGTCGACTCGACCGTACGATCGCGCCGATGACCTGGGACGAGGCCTTCGCGCGCTGCTACGACGAGTGGTCGGCGCACATGACCGAGGACATTCCCTTCTACGTCGACCTTGCCCAGCAGGCCGATGGCCCGTTGGTCGAGCTCGCTGTCGGGAACGGCCGCGTTGCGGTTCCTGTCGCGCAGGCGGCCGGCCACCGCGTCATTGGAATCGACTCGTCACCGGCCATGCTCGAACAGGCGCGGTCCTTCGCGGCTGAGGCTGACGTGGACCTTGACCTACGCGAAGGTGACATCCGTGACCTCACCCTCGACGAGCCCGCTGCGCTTATTTACTGCCCTTTCAGGTCATTGCTCCACCTGCCGACCTGGGCCGACCGGCGTCGCACCTTCGAGAGAGTCGCCGCGTCGCTCCAGCCCGGCGGACGGTTTGCCTGGAACGCGTTCGCCTTCGACCACCAGGTTGCGACCCGCTTTGACGGAGCCCCGCAGGACCAGCCTGTTCCGCACACCGTTCACTACGCGGTTGGCGACAACCGAATCGACCTGACTCTCGCCGACGGCGCGACAAGCTCCCTGTGGTGGGCCACGAAGAACGAATGGTTCGGACTCCTCGATGTCGCCGGCTTCCAGCTCGAGGCGCTCTACGGCGGCTTCGCCGGCGAGCCCTTCGATGAGGACAGCCGAGAGTACGTGTTCGTCGCCCGGCTTCCGCCGGTAGTCCGCTGAGGCCCTCTGGCAAGGGCACGGAACCAGGGCGTTCGACTCGCAGCGTTCGGCCAGGCCCGATCGAAGCCGCCAGTGAGATGGCGGCTACTCGACCACCGGAACACCACCCAAACCACGAAAGGAGGCATGACATGGCCGATCTCGGCCCCACCGTGTTGGACGCGGACGTGTTCGATGACTTCTCAGCGATACTCGACCGCCCGGTGCAACCCGATCCGGGATCGGTCGAACTGGTCGCGCGCCCGCAGGACACGGCCCGCGCCCCATATGCGAAGGGCGACAACGGTGAGTACCTCTACGCATGAAGCTCCACGTGGGCCGAGTCCCGTTTCGTGCAGAGCTGGAGTCGTGATCTAGAAGTTCTCGGCCAAGATCACGGCCCTAACTGTGCACCGAACCCAATCCACGGAACACACGTCCCGGGCCATGATTAGCGGGCACAGGCTTGTGCTCGCACAGCGTCGCGATCAGGGCTGATCGAACAAGCGGCCGAACGAGAAGGCCTGTGGCGACGGCCCGTGGGCGCGGAGGTGCTCGAGGCGTTCGAGCGCGTCGGGGATCGACGGATGAGCACCCGCCGGAACCCACCAGAGCGCAGTGGTGAACCCGGGTGTTGGGACAAACCATCGGGACCGTTGGCGCATGAACAGACCATGGGCGGTTCGAGTAACGAAGTTGCGAAGCGAGTCGGCGTCTACCCAAGTGGAGAGGGTGACGACCAGGTCGTCCTCGCCAGCGAGCGCGCCGTAACTGAGGAGTTCCGGATCGGGCCGGTGCCTCCACACGAAGCCCGGGCTCTGCTCGGCGAGCCAGAACACATCGCCGACTGCCCGTACGAACGAGGCCATGGCGGGGTCGTCGAGCGGCAAACGCAGCCGCGCGACGTTCACCTCGGCAAAGTGATGATCGCTCATTCGGTGCTTCCCTCCATTGTTCAAGTCGACATCCGATTAGCCTCGTTACCTGAACGCGCCGTAAGTAATCGGCAGCCCCACCAGTAGGCACAGACCGATGAGTTCGCGCCGTTCACGGCGTCGAAACGGGTGACATCCAGCCAACCAGGAGGAGCCATCATGCCGAGACGCCAGAGTCCCCCCGTCGGGGCACCGTGTTGGGTCGACGTAATGACGTCCGACACGCCACGCGCCCAGGAGTTCTACTGCCAGCTGTTCGGGTGGGAGGCCGAGGAGCCGAACGAGGAGCTCGGCGGCTACTTCAACTTCACCAAGGACGGCGTCCGCGTGGGGGGCGGCATGTCCAATCAGCCTGACGCCGGGCCCGGCAACGTCTGGTCGGTTTACCTGGCGACTGATGACGCCACCAAGACGGTCGAGGTCGCAACCGCCAAGGGCAGCCAGACGATCGTCGAGGCGATGGCGGTGAATGATCTGGGGACGATGGCCGTCATCACCGACGCGGGTGGCGCGCCGATCGGCATGTGGCAGCCCGGCTCCCACAAGGGCTTCGGTGTGTTCGGCGAGGCCGGAACGCCGAGCTGGTTCGAGTTGCACACCAGGGACTACGACAACACGGTGTCGTTCTACCGGGATGTGTTCCGTTGGGACACACAGTCGATGGGCGACACGCCGGAGTTCCGCTACACGACGCAGGTGCAGGGCGACGATCAGCTCGCCGGGATCATGGACGCTTCGGCCTTCCTTCCCGAGGGTGTTCCTGCGCATTGGTCGGTCTACTTCGGGTCCGACGACACTGACGCCACCCTGGCCAAGATTGTCGAGCTCGGCGGTTCGATCGTGACGCCGGCAGAAGACACGCCCTACGGCCGGCTGGCTACTGCGGCTGACCCGATGGGCGCTCAGTTCAAGTTGGTCGCACCGAACGAGGCGATGCCGGCCAAGCCTTCGACTGACTGAGAAAGTGGTCAGACCACAGAATCGGCGGCAGAGGCCGGACTAGTGGCCGCCGCCGAAGGCGAGGGCGGCGACGAGATCCATTCGGGTCATCTCGGCCAACGGTTGCTCGACGTGGAAGATGTATCCCTCGCGAGCGCCCGGCCTCACCGCGACCTCGGTGACGATCGATGAGCAACGAGGGTCGGTGCCCGGCTGTTCCTTGATGATGACTGTCTCTTCCGGCGCGAGCGACAACTCCTCTCGCACCCAGGTCTCCAAGTCGGCGACGGCGGCCACCGCCTCATCCTACGACCGGACTTCAACACGTCGTACGTGCAGCCCACCAGAGCAGGACGCCGATGCGCTAACTGATCACGTTGTAGCTGAGATGGCGCACGCCGGATGGTGACTCGAGCGTTCTGGTGGCTTCGAGGACGATGGGCGCGTCGCCGGGGGAGTTATCGAACAGTCGGACACCGTTGCCGAGCAGCAGCGGGACGACGTGGAGGTGAAGCTCGTCGAGTAACCCGGCGCTCAGATATTGCTGGACGGCGTTCGCGCCACCCGCGACCGCAACGTCCTTCTCACCCGCGGCTGATCGGGCCTGTTCGAGGGCCGCCTCGATTCCGTCGGTGACGAACGTGAAGGTGGTGCCGCCTTCCTTTGTCACTGGCGCGCGGGGGTGGTGGGTGAGGACGAAGACCGGATAGTGGAACGGTGGGTTGTCACCCCACCAGGCGTCGCGGTTCGGGTCCTCTTCCCACGGGCCCTCGCCGCCACTGAACATGCGCCTGCCCATCACGGACGCGCCGGCCCGGGCCATGGCCTCGTCGAGCACCTCCGAGTCGAGATTCGTCTCCCCGCCTTCGAGACCATGGGGTTCGCGAAAGCTCTTGAGTCCGTAGGCCCACTCATGCAGGCGTTCCCCGCCCGCGCCGAGCGGTTGGTCGAGCGTCGGGTTCGGGCCGGCGACGAAGCCGTCGAGCGAGACCGAGATGTCGACGAATACGTTTCCCATCGTTCCTCCTCGTTTGTGATGACTAGCGGCCTGGTGTCTCCCGGAGCCGGATCCAGCGGTAGCCGTAGCCGTCGAGCTCGACCCCCTTCAGCTCCGCGCCGGGGGCCTCGTACATCCGGTTGCCGAAGACCTCAACCGGGTTTCCCTCCGCGCCGGGCTGTGGCCCTGGGTCGACCTCGTGCGCCTCGTCAGCCAAGTTCGTGAGTGCGAGCACCAATCCGCCCGGTGCCTCATAGAGCAGCCCCAGTACCGATGATTCGCCGGTGTCGACCGGCGTGCATGTTCCCACTGCAAACTCAGGGCACTCTCTGAGGGTCTGGAGCATCCGCTCCAACCACAGGAGCAGCGACTCGGGGTCGCGCCGCTGAGCCGCCACATTGACCTTGCGATGACCGAAGGTGCCCTTGGTGATGACTGGGCGCCGCAGCTTGTTGGCCGGCGCGTTGGAGAAGCCGGCATTGGTTCCGTCGGTCCACTGCATCGGCGTGCGGATGGCGTCACGCTCGGCCAGCGAGAGATCCTCACCCATGCCCAGCTCCTCGCCGTAGCGAACCACCGGCGTGCCGGGAAGGGTGAACTGGAGGGCGTACGTCATCTCGATCCGACGCCGGTCATTGCCCAACATCGGCGCGAGGCGGCGGCGGATGCCCCGGTCGTAGAGCTGCATTTCCGGCTTGGGCCCGAACGCAGCGAAGCACTCGGCTCGCTCCCGCTCGCTGAGGCGGCCAAGATCGATCTCATCGTGGTTGCGCAGGAACGTCGCCCACTGGCATGACTCGGGAATCGTCGGTGTCGCCTCCAGGGCTGACGTAATGGGGGCGGCCTCACCCCGGGCAACGGCCAGGAACAGCCGCTGGTTGAGCAAGAAGTTGAACAGCATCGGAAGACGGTCGCCATCGCCGAAGTACTGCACGAGCTCGTCGCGCTCAGCGTTGGCTTCGGCCAGGATGACCGCGTCGCCTCGTCGCCACGAGGCAACGTCGCGTAGTTCGTGCAGGAAGTCGAAGTCCTTCGGGGGAGTCGGCTCGTTTGGCCGCGAGAGCTCGATGACGAACGGTGCCGCGTCCATTCGAAAGCCCGAGACTCCAAGCTGCAGCCAGTACGCCATGATCCTTCGAATCTCGTCCCGCACCTCGGGGTTGGCCATGTTGAGGTCGGGCTGAAAGTCGTAGAACCGGTGGTAGTACCAGGCCTGGGCCTCGTCGTCCCAACTCCAGGTTGTCTTCTGGACCCCGGGGAAGACGATCCCCTGTTTCAGATCGGCCGGCTTCTCCTTCGACCAGACGTACCAGTCGCGGTACGGCGACTTCTCGCTAGAGCGCGCCGATCGGAACCACGGGTGCTGATCAGAGGTGTGGTTGATGACGAGGTCGATGATGACCCGCAGGCCCCGGTTGGATGCCTGGTGGATGAACTCCACAAAGTCGCCGGACGTGCCCAGCCGTTCGTCGATGCCGTAGAAGTTGGAAACGTCGTAGCCGTCGTCGCGGTTCGGCGTGGGGTGGACGGGGTTCAGCCACAGGCAGGTGATCCCCAGTCGGGCGAGGTAGTCGAGTCGGCTGGTGAGCCCCCGCAGGTCACCCACTCCGTCGCCGTTGGAGTCTTGGAACGTGTCGACATCGAGGCAGTAGATGACCGCCTGCTTGTACCAGCGTTCGTGCACGAATAGTGCCTTACCCCAAGTCGATGATTGCTAGGCCGGCCGCAGAACCAGCGCCTCGTCCGGGCCCAGGCGACCGTCCCATGGCGCGCCGTCACGGACGCGATCACTCGCGACGTCAACGCGCCATGCGTTGCCGAAGTTGCCGACTTCGACCGGTTCGTCGCCGAAGTTGGCCACGGTGATGCGGACGTCCTCATGGTCACGACGCTCGTACGCCAAGACCGGAGCCGGAGCGTCCAGGAGGCGCCAGGCGCCCTTGTGGAGCGCCGGCGCCGCCCGGCGCGCGCCGAGCAGGCGGCGGTAGAGATGCAGTATCGAGTTCTCGTCGCGACGGAAAACCTCCACGTTTCGCGTCCGGGGCGACGGTGGCCAGGGCAGCCATGGCCGTTGACCTTCCCAGCCATGAGGCGCCGCTGCCGTCCAAGGGATGGGTGCCCGGCAGCCGTCGCGACCACCTGGGTCGACTCGGGTGGCTTCGTCAACAGCTCCGTCCTCAAGGCCCAGTTCCTCGCCGGCGTAGAGCACCGGTGTGCCCCTGAGCGTGAGCAGCACGACAGCCGCTACTCGGGCCCGGTCCTCCGATCCGCCGTACCGCGTTCGCAGACGCGCCGTGTCATGGTTCGACAGCACCCACACGGGCCATGCTTCAGCGGGCTCGAACGCCGTTTCGGCTTCGGTGATCAATTCCGCCCATCGCTTGGGTTGCCACGGCGCGTAAAGGAGCGAGAAATTGAAGACCAGGTGCAGCTCGTCGCGCGCCCCGTAATAGGGAGCCAGAAGAGCGGCCGTGCTGAGGTTCACCTCGCCAATCATCGCCCGGTCGTCGGGGTAGGAGTCGAGCAGCGACCGGATGCTCCGTAGGAGTTCGTGGGTCGACGGGTAATCGTGAACCCCGACCAGTCCACCGTCGACAAGCTCGGCCGGCTGATCGGGCAACGCGGGATCCTTTCCGATCAGGTGGATGACGTCGGCGCGGAATCCGTCGACGCCGCGGTCGAGCCAGAAGCGCAGAACTCCCTGCATCGCCGCCACCACATCGGGGTTGTCCCAGTTGAGGTCCGGCTGCTCGGGCAGGAAGAGGTGGAGGTACCACTGCTCGGTGTGGAAGTCCCAGGTCCAGGCTGGTCCACCGAACGTGGCGCGCCAGTTGTTGGGTGGCGCGCCGTCGGCGCGGCCGTCGCGCCACACGTACCAGTTCCGATGAGCGGAGTCCCTCGACGACCGCGAATCCACGAACCAGGGATGGCGGTCGCTGGTGTGGTTCGGCACCCAGTCCAACAGCAGCCGCAGGTCATGGTGGTGGGCATCGCCGAGGAGCTTCTCGAATGCGGCGAGGTCACCGAAGGTGGGGTCGACATCGCAATAGTCGCTTATGTCATAGCCGAAGTCGGCCATCGGTGACCGGTAGATCGGTGACAGCCAGATGCCGTCGACGCCCAACCAGCTGACATAGTCGAGGTGGGTACAGATTCCGTCCAGGTCGCCCACGCCGTCGCCGTCACTGTCGGCAAAAGATCGGGGATAGATCTGGTAGAGCACCGAGGTCTGCCACCAAGGCATCGGGTCAGGGGCGGGCGCCGGCATCGGCTCAAGTTCACACGATTGTGATCGGCCTGTCGCCAGTCCACCGAAAAGCGGCTCGGCGTGCACGAGTCGAAGTCGCCGGCGCGTAGCGGAGGGCGAGCGAACCCCGCGTACGCTTCCCGAAGTGAGCTCAGACAACGTGCGCGCCGGTGACGAGTCCGAGCCTGCCACCACCGGAATGCGCGCCGGCGGCTACTACGACGAACACTCCGAGTACCAGGCCCGCGTGGCTCAAAGCGGCGCCGCGCTCATCGATGAAGTCGCCGGCACTGCGACGCTGCCCGAACACGGCACCTTTGTCCTCGTCGACTACGGGTGCTCGACAGGCGCGAACTCGATCGGCGCGGCGCGCACAGCGCTCAGCGCGGTCCGCAAGCGTCGGGCATTGCAGTCGGTCGCGGTCGTGCACAACGACGTCGTCACCAACGACTTCAACGAGTTGTTCGCCAACGTCGAGACGCGGGACGACAGCTATCTGACACTCGACGGTCCGCGCCCACTCGTGCTCGGCGCGGCCCGATCGTTCTTCGAGCCCGTCGTTCCGACCGGGTCCGCCCACCTCGGCCTGTCGTTCTCGGCTGCTCATTGGCTCCGATCCCAGCCGGCGGTTGACGTGCCTGAAGGCTTCTACTTCTCGGAGGCGACGGGCGAGGTCAGGGCGGTACTCGCAGCCGAAGCCGCAGCCGACTGGGCAACGTTCCTCTCGGCTCGGGCGGAGGACCTCGCGGCTGGCGGGCGCCTCCTCGTGCAGATGGTTGGCGCTCACCTGGAAGACGGAGCGGAGCTGGTGACGGCGCGCAAGCTGCTGGAGGCCATGAGCGAGACGGCGCGGGAGCTCGCCGGCGAAGGCAAGCTGGCGGCCTCCGTCGTCGACCGCTACATCCTTCCCGTCTACGCCCGCACGGTGGAGGAGGCCGGCGCGCCTCTTCGGGAAGGCGGTGTTTTGGCGAGCCGATTCGCTGTCGACGCTATCCGAACCGATCCCGTGACCAATCCCTATCTGGACCAGTGGCGAACCGATGGCGACGCCGCGGTTTACGGGCGCTCCTACGCCGCCTTCGTACGGGGCTTTACTGAATCGAACCTCCGTGAGCACCTGTTTGCCGGAAACGACGGGTTGCTTGACGAGTACTTCGATCGCCTCGAGGCCAGGTTTGCTGCCGATCCGTTGGCGAGTCCGTTCGAAGACTGGACGCTCACCATCGTGCTCACCCGCCGCTGACCACGTGCCGAGAGCCGAGGACCCCTTCGACAATCTCGAGCTCGACGAAGAGTTCGTGCGCGCCGCGCCGGTAAAGGAGCCCTCGGCCTCGGCTCGCCGGCTCGCTGAAGAGCAGACGCACGTGGCGCAGCTTCGTGAGGCGCGCCGGGCTCGACGTCGCAGGCGCACGGCGCGCATTGTGCGGCGGGGCGGCCTTCTTTCGATCGTGGCTGCGCTCGTTGCCGGCGCGTGGATCTCCTACAGCGACCGGCGCGCCGACGAGAAGCCGCGGCCAGCTCCCCACTCCGACGTCGCAATGCCCGACGTCGATTTGACGGCCGGGTTACCCCCACCATCGGTCGAGGAGCAACCGGCGCCTATTGGCCACCCCCCTCCTCTGCCTCCCCGCCGCGGCCCCTATGTGTTCATCGCATCGCAGCGGTCGGGGGCCGCGCCGGTCGCCTACGACCCGTGCCGGCCGGTTCACGTCACCATCAACTCGCGGACCGCGCCGCCCGAGGGCGAACGGCTCTTGAGTGAGGCGCTGGCGCAGGTGAGTGCCGCGACGGGCATCACGTTCGTTCACGATGGCATGACGGACGAGGCGCCTTCGGAGTCTCGGCCGCCGTATCAGCCTGATCGCTATCCGGGGCGCTGGGCCCCCGTGCTGATCGCCTGGGCGGACGACAGGACCGACACCCGACTTCGGGACGACACCTCGGGTTACGCCGGCAGTGTCGCCATCTCTGCGTCCCCAGAGGCTGATTCTGTGTACGTCACCGGCCAGGTCGTACTCGACGGACCTCAGCTCGACGACATCCTGGGCGAGCCGGGCGGGATTGCCGCGGCGCGCGCCGTGATGCTTCATGAACTGGGCCATCTCGTCGGACTCCAGCACGTCGACGACGAGGACCAGATCATGAACCCGATCGGAAACCGGTCCGTGATCGACTACGCCGCCGGCGACCGCACCGGCTTGGCCCTCCTCGGCCAAGGTGCGTGCTTCCCGGAAGTCTGAGGTACTCGCCGAGGTGGAGCACATAGCCGTCGCCGTCCCGATAGCGTCGGGCGCGTGCCTGACAACTCTGCCGGCCGGCGACCGTTGGCTTTCGTCGCCTCCGTTGGCTTCGGCGCGATAGGGCTGGTGCTGCTCGTCGTGGGCTTGGCCTCGGATACTGAGGCGATCTATCTGAGTGGCGTCGCCGCCGGAGTGCTTTCCCTCATCGCCGCGCTTGTCTGGCGCGAGGAGCTGATCATGGCGTGGAACGCGAGGCAGAAGAAGCGTCAGGCGTAGCCACATCTGTTCGTGGAGCTGGAGGGAATCGAACCCTCGTCCGATGAGTGCGGACCCTCCGTGCTACGACCGTTCCCGTGATTCGGGCTTAACGCCGCCCTCGAGCCGGGTCCCGAACTGCCTCGTCACGTCTTTGCGTGATGTCAGTCGGTCTTTCCCGACGTGTCAGCGGTCTTTGCCTGCTGTCAACCCTCATTCTGTTCCCAAGGCAAAGGGTCGTCCTCGGCGTGCCCTCTCGGGTCGCGATTTGCCTTGCTCAGGAGTTTTTAGGCTGCCATTGCGAAGGCAGGTTCCGTGTTATCGGCACCTGTTTTTGTGCCCCGTT
>DATLEI010000006.1:0-44303 GCA_035525375.1 Acidimicrobiales bacterium | reverse complement strand
CAACAAGTCGTCCAGAGAATTCGCGAGCGGCGGCACGGTGGCCATCATGGCGCGACTCCGGTATGCGGGCGCTACCCGCGGCCCAAAGCTGTCCAGCCGATGGGACCATGGTTTGGACCCCGGATCCAGGAGGAACCGCATGGCTCGTCTCGGGCGCAAACAACAAGAAGTAACTGTCGTTGCCGCGCCGGCTCGATCATCCGTCGGCCAGCTTCTCGCCGTTTCCGTCATCGTCGCGCTGGCGGTGCTGTTCGCGACCGGGAAGATCGGTGAGCTCTTTCCGTCGCTTCCCAATCCCTTCGGGTCCCATTCGGTGGACCGAAGCCAGCCGCCGCTTTTGGAGTCGCTTGTCGATCTCAACCGCTACGAGGCGGCGAGCGCGAACTTCCAGGTCATCGTGGACGAAGAGAAGGACGCCGACTGGATGCCGAGTTTCATCCGGGGAGAGCGGACTGTCTTCGTTGCCGGTGGATCCGTCGAAGCGGCAGTTGACTTCTCGCAGGTCAACGACAGATCGATCACGGTGTCGGACGATCGACGGTCAGTCACCCTCGTTCTTCCTGCGCCCATCCTGACCGAGCCGCGCGTCGACCCCCAGGAAAGCAAAGTAGTGAGCCGGGATCGCGGGTTGCTCGATCGGGTGGGGTCGGTCTTCTCGGACACGCCAACTGGAGAGCATGACCTCTATCTGGCGGCCGAACACAAGATGGAAGTAGCTGCGGCAGCTAGCGACCTTCGTCCGCGCGCCGAGCGCAACACCCGCACCATGCTCGAAGGCATGCTGCGCTCGCTCGGCTTCACCAACGTGACGGTGAACTTCGCCCCCAGCCCGCAGTAACGACGGGTCGTCTGAAACAATCCCGACTCCGGTGGCGTTATGTCACTGCCATGTTCTCGACAACGGTGCGTCAGCAGATTCTGGTGGCGTCGATGACCGTAGCCATCGTGCTCGGTCAAACCGCGCCGGCGGCCGAGGCCGAACCGACGGTCGAGGTGTCCCATGCCACCCTCGCACCCGGCCTCGAGCACTACACGATGCACGACCCCGAAGGCCCCAACGTCATCAACGTGGTCGTGATCGAGCCCTACGCCGAGGTGGAGCTGAAGACCGTGATGGTCGACGCCGGCGGGCGGGCTCAGAAGGAGCCGGCCAGCGAACTCTGCCGGCGGGCGCAATGCCTGGTAGCTATCAACGGCGACTTCTTCGACCGCGGTGGCCAGCCTCTAGGGGCTCTGGTCACGGACGGGCACGTGCTCGTCGCCATGCCGGGACTACCCGTGCCCGCTCACTGGCAACTCACCCTCGACATCGCCAACCGCCTTTTCATAGACGTGGACTTGCGTCCCGAGGCGTACCAGAGCACGGGCGCGTCTTACCCCCTCGTCGTTGACGGCCAGCCTCAGGTGATCGATGAACCGACACCGTTTGCCCAAGGCCCGGGGCCGCGCAGCTTCATCGGATGGAACCCCACGGGCCAGAAGTTCATCGTCACCGTCGACGGCCGGTCACCGCACAGCCGGGGGGTGACACTCGCCGAAGGCGCGGCCATGATGTTGGAGCTGGGCGCGGTGAACGCCATCAACCTGGACGGTGGCGGATCGACGACTCTCGTGATCAACGGAAACGTGGTCAATACGCCCAGTGACGGAGCGGAGCGTTTGCTGACCAACGCCTGGGTGGTTGTGCCGAAGGCCACGGCACCACCCGCCCCGGCCGCGCCCACGATTGCGGCGGCCCCGGAACCGCCGGACGTGGCGTCGGGCCCCGTCACTCCTGCCCCGGCAGCTCGGGCGGACCCCGTCGAGGCGCCGGCGACCACCACCGACCCCGCGCCGGCGGCCGTCCCCGAACCCGCACCGGCAGTCGCCCGGCCGGAACCTGCGGCGGTCGTCCCAGATGTAGCAATGTTCGACGAGGATCGCTTCAACGTGCCGGAGGTGATTCTTGCCAGCTCACCATCAGCCGGGCAGCCCCGTCCCCTGGCCGGTTTCGCGATGGTTCTCGCCGCCATTGTGCTGGCCGGCCACGCCGTCCACTGGCGGGTCAACCGAGGGACGGCGCGACTGCTTACAGTCTGGCGATGACGTGGCTTGCCTCGCTTCCGGCCGGCCTGCTCGTCTCGGGATCGCTCGCCTTCGCCCTCTTGGTCGCGGCAGCAAGTCGGACGACGATTCGCGCCCTCGTCCCGGACCCGGAGCGCGACCACGTGCAGGCGATTGCCGCGCCGCTCATGCCCGCGCTCGGGGCCGCCTTCGCCGTGCTGATGGCGCTCACGCTTGCCAGCGAAGCGGCGTACTTGCGATCAGCACAGGACATCGTGAGCACCGAAGCTGCGGAAGCGTCTCGGCTGGCGTGGACGGCCACGGGCCAGGGCGCCGCAACTGCTCCAATTCAGGGTGCCCTCGGGGAGTACCTGCGCGCGACTCGCGCCAGCGAATGGCGCGGTGGGGGAAGTTCCGAGCGCGCCGACCCGAGAACGGCACGCGCGCTGGCCAACCTCCAACGGGTGGTCAGGACTGAGGCCGCCCGCACCGCCCTCGGGACGCCAACGAGCACTGAGCTCCTCGCCTCTCTCGACGCCCTCACTATGGAGCGCCGCGATCGCCTTGCCGCCGCGTCGCACAAACTTCCGGTGCTCTACATCGTCACCCTGATCGCGAGCGGTGTGGCGCTCATCGTCAACGCGGGAGCGCTGACATTCCGCTCGAGTGTGCGCCCGTCACTCCTCGTCGCGGGACTCGCTGTTGTTGTAGCTCTCAGCCTGGCGTTGCTGTTCGCACTCAGCGCGCCGTGGGACGGTGCGCTCATCGTGAGCGGCCAGCCGATCGACTCAGTCCTTAGAGATCTCGAGGCCGGGTTTTTCCGAACGTGAACTACAAAGCGTTGCCTCTGGCATCGCACGGGAGTGGTGTGCGCACTCCGGTGGTGGTGACTTGCTGGTCGATGATCCTCAACGTTCGCTCCATCGCGTCGGGGTGGAGCCCCCCCACGCCCGGATGAAACGGATTGTTCAGGAACTGCAGGAGGAGCAGCGTCGACACGAGCACGGCGGTGACCGTGCCCATGAGCAGCGCCTGAACCACCGCCCGCTCGCCGCTGTCGGCGAAGAACAGCATGTACACGAAGATCAGCCCCGCCGTGAAGAGGAGTACCAACCAGAGCGGCAGGGGAATCACGCCCGTCGCGCCGTGAATCCGATCCTGGCGAGCGTCCTCACGAGCTGATCGCTCGTCGAGCCACTTGTCGTACGCCGATTGCTCCGTTGCCGTTTGGGGATCGACCTTGACGAGAGTGCGGAACAGCTGGACGGCCCAGGGGTTGGGGTCCTCGCCGATGGTTCCGGATTCCATCCGGTCCCACTGCACGCCAGCGACAGAACGGCCGTAGCAGATCAACTCTGCGGTCAGCTCGCCGGAAACCGACGGGGGCAACAGCTGCGCGGTTTCGGCTTGTTGGGCCACGACCCGTGCCTCGGACTCCGCACCTGACCTCGCCGAGTCATAGCTCGTGAACGCGAGGAACACGACAAAACCGAGCAGCACGGCGAAGCCGGTGGCGAGCACGCCGAACACACCGGCGGCGCGGTCGCCGTCGTGGAAGTAACTGCCATCGGGTGCCCTCCGACGCACCCCGAGCATGGCCGCAATCGCGAGGCCAGGCACTCCCACCACAATCAGGATGGCGACCGCAAGATTCATGCCCGGGCATCCTGCCACCATGCACCCGCGTCAGTGTCGTGATCGGAACCGGAGAGGTTCGCTGCAACCGATCTGGGGTAGACGGTGCCTTTATCCCCCTAGACGGATCGGGCAACCTGAATGTCGCACAACTCGATCACCATTCAAGCCCCGCCGGAGACGGTGTGGGGCATCCTCGCCGACCCACCGTCGTACGAGATCTGGGTCGTGGGCAACAAGTCGATCCGGGGCTACGACAAGGAGTGGCCCGCGCCAGGGAGCGAGTTTCACCACACTGTCGGTGTCGGCCTGCTTGCTACGAAGGACAAAACTGTGAGCATCGAGACCGAGCCGCCCCATCATCTGGTGATGCTCGTGCGCGCCCTACCATTCGTCAGGGCGATAGTCACGCTCACGCTCGAACCGGACGGCGCCGGCACCCGGGTGACTATGGAGGAACACCCAAAAGGAAACCCGTGGGAGGCGCTGTGGAATCCGGCCCTCGATGCGCTCACCAAACTGCGCAACATGGAGTCGTTGCGCCGACTCAAGCGACTGGCCGAAGTGCGCGCCGGCGCAACCGTCGGCTGAGTCGGCTGAGTGCGCTGAGTTCGAAGCCATCGGTACCACGCCATGAGTGACGCGCCGGACGCGATCGTCATCGGAGCCGGGCCAAACGGACTCGTGGCAGCAAACGTCTTGGCTGACGCGGGCTGGGAGGTCGTCGTCCTCGAAGCAGAGGCAGATGCGGGCGGCGCGGTCCGCAGCGGCGAGCTGACCCTTCCGGGATTCGTGCACGACCGTTTCAGTGCGTTCTATCCATTGGGAGCGGCGTCGCCCATACTCAGCGGCCTCGGACTGGAGCACTTCGGGCTTCGGTGGCGGCGATCACCACTCGTTCTCGCCCACCCCCGAGCAGACGGCACTGCAGCCGTTCTGTCGACAGACATCGACGAGACCACCGCTTCCCTCGACACCGACTCCCCAGGCGATGGTGATGCCTGGCGGCAGCTGTACGACCTGTGGCAGCGCATCGGTGATCCGCTGATCGACGCCCTCCTGTCCCCGTTCCCGCCCGTGACTGCGGGGGCCCGGCTTGTCGGCCGTCTCGGTGCCGCTGGTGTTCAGCACTTCGCCCGTTTCGGATTGCTGTCGGTTCAGCGCCTCGCTGACGAGGAGTTCGCGGGCCAGAAGGGCGGCCTCTTGTTGACCGGCGCGGCCCTCCACACCGATCTCGCTCCCGACAGCGCCACGAGCGGCTTGTTCGGCTGGCTCCTGTGCTCGATCGGCCAGCAGCTTGGCTTCCCCGTTCCCGAGGGAGGGGCCGGTCGCCTGAGCGGCGCCCTCGTGTCACGACTCGAGGCGCGCCGCGGTCGCCTCGTCTATGGCGCCAGGGTGACGAGGGTCATTATTCGTAACGGACGCGCCGTCGGCGTGAGAACCGCGGATGGCACCGAGTACCAAGCCGGGCGCGCCGTTCTGGCCGACGTGGGCGCGCCGGCGCTCTACCAGGAAATGATCGGTGCCGAGCACCTCCCGGCCCGAGTCATCAACGACCTCCGTCGTTTTCAGTACGACAACGCGACTGTGAAAATTGACTGGGCTCTCGACGGACCCATTCCATGGTCGGCCGGCGACGCCAGGAGGGCCGCCACCGTTCACGTCGCTGACCACCTTGACCACTACATCGAGACGTCGGGCCAACTGGCGCGTGGCGAGATCCCGGCGCGCCCGACCCTGGTCGTTGGCCAGATGGGTGTCGCCGACCCGACGCGCAGTCCCGCTGGGACGGAGACGGCGTGGGCTTATACCCACGTGCCTCAGCGCGTGCGTCGCGACGCCGGCGGCAACCTCAAGGGTGTCTGGGACGATGCCGAGGGCGAGGCGTTCGCCGAGCGGGTCGAGGCCCAGATCGAGACACTCGCGCCGGGCTTCCGTGACCTCGTCCTCGGTCGCTACATCGGCACTCCCCCGACGCTCGAGGCGTCCAATGCCAACCTCGTCGGCGGAGCTGTGAACGGCGGAAGTTCCCAGATCCACCAGCAGTTGATCTTCAGGCCCATCCCCGGGCTCGCCCGTTCGGAGACGCCAATCCGCAACCTCTATCTGGCCTCGGCCTCAGCCCATCCTGGGGGAGGTGTGCACGGCGCGCCAGGAGCGAACGCGGCGCGCGGCGCGCTTGCGGCGGACAAATGGAAGCGAAGGTTCCGCGCCGTCGGCGCCCGGTCGCGATAGCGCATGCCGAGAGCACCTGAAGTGGCGGAGATATCCGCTGATGGTATTGCACTATGACGACGACTTTGACCTCATCGCCACGGTGACCAACCAGCCCGTCGAGTGGATCCTGCCTCCCGGCAGCATCTCGTAATTGGAGGAGCCGGGGACGGACAACTCCTCGTGGACCCTGATCCCGTCCGATTGTCGAGCCGGTGCACCAGGGTCTCGAGCGACCCGAACGTCAGGCCCTGCCCTCGCGCGCCGCGTCGCGTGCCGCCTTCGCCCGCTCCCGGGACACGACCGCTTCAGACCGCACGGGCCAGTAGTAGGGAAGGCCCTCGGGCCAATCAGGGAACTGCTCCCGGTAGTACGCCGGGTCCTTGCCGACCAAGGCCGATTGGTGGCCGGCGTGAAAGGCATCGTCGCCCAGCCACGGGGGTAGCGCGCCGGCGCGCGCCAGGTCGGGCTGCGAGCGCACAATTGTCGTCCCGCAGGCGTCGGACAGCTCGGCAGTGATCGACGCCGCAACCGTGTCGGCGAACCCCCGCCGATTCCACTCCGCGCACACCTCGAGCGTGTACGACACCAACGCCTCCTCATACCCCTTCCACTGCAGCACAGCGGGATGGCTCTTCCACCCGTACACCGGTCGGGTCAGTGCCCTGAGGACCTGGAGCGCCTCCACTCTCTGCTTACCGAGCCGTCGGTCATCGAGCGCCTGAGCGGAGCGCCGGAAGTTCTCGAACGGAAGGAATGTCTGCACCGCGTAGTGTCCTCAGGGGGTTCGGTATCCGAGGGGAGCAGGCTACGCCCCGCCGGTCGTCAGGCGGCCTCGGCGGGGCCTGCGCCACTTCAGCTACCGACAAATACTCGCGCTTGAGGCATCGGCAAGACTTGGGACATGGGTCAGGAGGAGAACGTCGGATCGATTTTCGGCGCGGCCGCGGCGCGCTGGAGGCCGACAGGTCAGGTGGCTTGCTTGGCCAGCTGGGCCAGTGGTTCAGCCGGCCCCAGGATGATCAATACGTCACCCTCGTTCACGATCGTGTCCGCGCCGGGCGGCACGACCAGCTCGCCTGCGGGGCGCTTGACCGCGAGAACCATCACCCCTTCGTAGGGCTCGCACACCTGGCGAACGGTTGATGGCGCCATCGGCGACCCTTCACCGACGACCAGCTCCTCAATCCGCAGATCGGGCGCCACGCTCACCATCTCGGCGAACTCGATCACTGCGGGACTGAGCCCGAGCGACGCCATGCGCGCGCCGCTGACTGTGTACGGGGAGACGACGCGGTTACTGCCGGCCCGTTCGAGCTTGTCGACCGCGTCAGGGCTCGACGCCCGGGCGATGATGAACAGGTTGGGATTCATCGCCCGCGCCGTGAGGGTGATGTACACGTTGATCGCGTCGGAGTCGACCGCGCAGAGCAGCGCCTCCGCCCGATGGATCCCGGCCTCTTCGAGCACGGACTCCTGGGTCGGGTCCGCTACGAGGTACGGCAGGCCCGACTGCACGAGCATCGGCTCCAGCTCGACCTTCGATTCGATCACCACCACCTGGGCGCCCTGCTCGACCAACTCCTGAGCGGCGGCGCGTCCGACCCGCCCGTAGGCGCAGATGACGTAGTGGTGTTCAAGGTCTCGGATTTCGCGCTGCATCGATCTCCTCTCGAGAAACTTGCCAACCTGGCCACTGGCCAGCAGGGCGGTGAACTCGGCCAGCAAGCCGAAGGTGCCCAAGACACCAAAGACGATGACGGTCATGGTGAAGACGCGCCCCGACTGGCTGAGGGGATGGATCTCGCCGAATCCAACCGTGGTCAGCGTGGTGAGGGTCATGTAAACCGAATCGAGGATGCTGAAGTGCTCGAGCACCGCGTAACCCACGGTGCCGTACACAAGGGTGAAAGCCAGCAGCGCGAGTGGGATCCGCACGCGCCACGCCACGACCCTGACCCGGCGGGTTTGGTTGAGGCGGCGCGTCCTACCGCCCCGTCCCAAGCGCTGTCGTCCGAGGCGCTGTCGGTCCATACTCCGCTGACGCTACCGACAGCGCGCCGGCACCGGTGTGCTTACGAGCCGGGCGGCGAGAACAGCTCGAGCTGAATGTTGTCGGGATCGCGGAAGACGAGGACCGAGCCGTAGCTCTCATCAGCGATGGCTGCCTGAGTGAGCGGCTTGGCCGCGGGCTCGCTTTGGACCACGCCCTTCGCTTCGAGGTGCTCCTGCCAGGCCACGAGGTCGGCGCGCGACGGCACCATGAAACCAACGTGATCCAGACCGGTGACCGTTTCCGCGAAGGTGCCCAGGTCGTTGCCGTCGTGGCGGTGCAGCACGATCACGAGTTGCATGGTCTCGTCGGCGAGGAGCTTCCCGACACCACCCTCGTGGGGCACGTCCATCTTGAACTGCACCCCGAAGATTTCCTCATACCACCGCACGCTCGCGTCGACGTCGGTGACGGTGAGCGCCATGTGGTGTAGCCGGGGCAGAGTGACTGAGGTCATTTCCGATCCTTTCTCGCTGCTTTCGGTGGATTGCAATAGGTCAAGAACATGGTCACCAGGTCGTCGCTCAGACGGACCCAGCGGTCACCCCCGGGCTCGTTGGCGATCTGCTGGTCGACGAGGCCGATGGTGAGCGCGGTCCACAGGTCGAGCTGGCGATCGCGAGTGGCACCGTTGAGCGCCAGAACTTCACGAGCGTGGACCAACGCCCGTACTGCCGGCTCGTAGGACTCCGGCGAAGGTCGGAACCCCGGGATCGTCCGCTGGAAGAGCAACTGGTACCGGGGGATGTCGGCGGTGCAGAACTCGATGAAGCGACGCAGGCTGGCAACGAGCACTTCTCGCGGCGCGCCCACGTCGTAGGGCCCACCCATGGTTCGTTCGAACCCAGCGGCGGCCTGGCCGAACATGGCGTCGTAAATGCTGTTCTTGGACTCGAAATAGGCGTACACGGTTGGCGTCGTGATGCCGGCCCGGCGCGCCAGGTCACGCAGAGAAAGGGCGGCCAGGCCTTCGTCTCTCACTGCCGCCCAGGCGGCTTCGAGGATGGCGGCGCGCGCCGACTGACGTCGGGACTCCCGCCAGTCCGGGCTGAGCTCTGTCTTTGACATCGTCCGTTATTCTTATACGCTGTTAAAACCGAAGTCAAGACCGGCGAGCGCACGACGCTGAGCGACCGTCCACCGGTGGCATCATCGACAGGAATGGCCAGCGAACCGAACCGCCCGGCTCGGCGGCTCCGGGCGGCGCGCCGGGAAGAGGAGCGGGTCACACCGCTCGAGTTGTTCTTCGACCTCGTCTTCGTCCTCGCCATTACTCAGTGCACGACCTTGATGGCCGGCGAACCAACGTGGCATGGGTTGGCGAAGGGGCTCTTGGTGCTCGGTGTCCTGTGGTGGGCGTGGGTCGGCTACGCCTGGCTGACCAGCGTCGTCGACCCCGAGGAAGGCGCGGTGCGCATCGCCATGTTCGCAGCGATGGCCGCGTTTCTCGTCGTGGCCCTGTGCGTGCCCAAAGCCTTCGACGACCTGGGGCTCACGTTCGCGGTGTCGTACGGCCTCGTGCGCGCCGCCCATATCGCCCTCTTCGTCCTCGCCAGTCGGGATGAGTCCGCCTTCCGTCGATCAGTGATCGGACTGGGGCTCGGCTCTGCGATCGGCGTGAGTCTTCTCATCGGTGCCTCGTTCGTCCATGGCGAGGTCCAAGGCGGACTCTGGGTTCTCGCCCTGCTGCTCGACGCGGGCGAGCCCTTCCTCTTCGGCGCCGAAGGCTGGAAGCTGGTGCCTGGCCACTTCGCCGAACGCCACGGCCTCATCGTGATCATCGCCTTGGGAGAATCGATCGTTGCCATCGGCGTAGGCGCCGCTGCGGGCGTCACCGCGGGCGTGATTGCCGCCGCAGTGCTTGGAATGGCACTGGCGGCGGCGATGTGGTGGGCCTACTTCGACGTGGTTGCGTATGTCGCGGCGCGCCGGCTCAGCTCGTTGCCCGAGGGACGAAAGCGCAACGAGATGGCGCGTGACTCGTACTCCTACCTGCACTTCCCTATGGTCGCCAGCATCGTGCTCGTCGCTCTCGGCATGAAAAAGACCTTGGCGCACGTCGACGACCCACTGGCGACGGTGCCTGCAGTGGCCCTCATTGGCGGCGTGGCGTTGTACTTGCTCGCTCACGTCGCCTTCCGGTTGCGCAACTTTCACACAGTCAACAAGCAGCGGCTGCTGGTGGCGCTCGTGCTGATGGCGCTGGTGCCCCTCGGCACCGAGGTACCGGCAATTGCGGCCCTCGGCGCGTGCGCCATCCTCTTCTGCACCCTGATCGCCTACGAGGCCGTGCGCTTCGCCGAGGGTCGCAACCAGGTGCGCCACCAGCTCCACGCCGAGCCCCCCTCCCCCTAGCTTCCGCCGGCGCGCCGGGCTCCCCCTGGCTTTCCGCCGGCGCGCCAAGGTGGCGGCGCGTCATCAACGGCGTGTACGGCATGGGACCCGAGGATCCAACCAATCTCGATGTGGCGCGGGCCCGGGTGCTCGCCTGCGACGGCGTAGCGCGAGGGCATTTGGCGGCCGTGCTCTACGGGCTCGATTCAGTGAGCCTCGACGCACGTCCCACGCGCCGGGGCGTCCTTCTACCGGAGCGAACTGTCGTCATGGGTGGCATCCATTGTGCAGATGGCTTCCAGACACTTGTCGATCTGGCCGCCACGCTCATCGACAACGTCTGGGAGCAGGCCCTGGAGTCCGCCCTCCGCGGAGGACTTACCTCTGTTGATGAGCTCACGGCCGCAGTGCCGGAACTGGGGAGACAACGGGCTCAGGGGACGGCGCGAATCGGGCGCGTGCTTCGCCTACGTCCGAAGGGGGCTGCGCCGACGGGAAGCTTGCTCGAGACGCTGATGGTGCAACTGGCCCGCACGGTTCCCGACCTCCCGCCGCCAACGCGCCAGTTCCCCATTCGTGATGCCTCGGGGCGGATTGTCGCCTACCTCGACCTCGCCTGGCCTGAGCTAGGCCTGTTCATTGGGCTCGACGGTCAGCACCACGAGAACCAGCCGCAGTACGACGCCAGCCGCGAAACCACAGTCGTGATCCTCACCGGATGGCTCTGTGGGCGATTCACCTGGCGTGACGTCGTCTGGAACCCCACGTCGACGGCGCGCCGGCTGGAGGCCCTGGCGGACCGGGCGCGCGGGCGTCTGACGCCAGTGTCATGAGCCGGCAAGGCAGCGGTCGGCCACCGTTTGCTGCGCTCAAACTGCTGTGAAATCGGCCTGATCGGCTCAGATCACGACAGTTTGAGTGCATCAAACGAAAAGGACTGACGGCGGGCGCGCCGCCCGCAACGGTATGGTCAATCAACGTGATGGCCTCCCGGCGCGAGCCGAACCGCTTGCGCCACGCACTGAGCGTGGTGTGCCTCGTATTGGCTGCCCTGCTCATGCCGATCGGCTTGATCGCTCAGTGGGCCAATTCGACGTTCTTTGAGAGCAAAACCTTCAGCACACGCACCGTCGACTTGCTCGAGTCCCCCGCCGTGCGCCGGGAGTTGGCCAACAAGCTCACCGAGCAGCTCGCGTTCGCCGGAAATCAGCAGGCGGTCAACTTCAGGCCTGCGTTCCAGCTGGCCATCGAGGCCGCGATCAATACCGACACCTTCCGCTCCATCTTTCGTACCGCGGTGGAGCGCACCCACGAGGCCATCCTCGCCGGCAACAAGGGCGCGAGCCTCGACCTGTCCGACTCCATTTCGATCATCGCGGGCACCCTCCAGCTTCCCGAGAACGCCCGGCCCGGTCAAGCCGATGAACGAACCCTCGGCACCAGCCTGAGTGACGTCACCAAGCAGATGGCCGATCTGCGGGTCTGGAGCCTCGAGGAGGAGACGGGCGGGCTCATGGCGCTCGGACTTGGCGGATCGGTTCTGGCCGCAGCCGGCGCCATTGCCCTCGCTACCGACCGCCGGCGCACCGTGCGGCGAGTGGGCTGGATCATCGTGGGTGACGGCCTCGTGGTCGTCGGGCTGGTGCTCGCCGTGGAGTGGTACGTCGGCACCCTCGCCGATACCGCCGAGCTTGCCGATGCGCTTCGAGGCGCCATCTCGCGGGGCATGGCCGACCTTCGCAGCGCGGGACTCTGGCTGGCCGCCTACGGCGTCATCATCGCCGCCGCGGCGCGCGCCGAGGGAACGCGCCGACTGACGCCGGCCAGCGCCACTTCCTCGGTGGCCGGCTGGGTGGACCGCCGGCGCGCCTCGACCGCGGGCACTGTCGGCCTCAGCGCAGTAGCCATCGTCGCCGGCCTAGCGCTCATCGCCAGCCCGTGGTTCTGGCTGCGACTCGCGGTGTTCGCCACTGGACTCTGGCTGGCCTACTTCGGCGCGACAGAGTTGGTGGGCCTCGTGCAAGCGAAGGTGGCCGATTCTGCGACCGAGGCGGACGCCGGCGCGGCGCGCCACCCAAGGCGCAGGTTGGCGGTTATCTCTGCGGTCACGGCCGTGCTGCTGTTGTTGGCGACCGGGGGGTTGCTGCTCACGACCCGCCAGGCGGCAAGCACTGCGGAGGCCGCAGGCCAGCAGCTCTGCAACGGTGATGCGTCGTTGTGTGACTTACCCATCAACCTGGCCATGTTCCCGGCGACGCACAACTCGATGTCCGCCGCGCTGTATCCGAACTGGCTGCTGGCCGAGCACGTCGAGACCATCAGCGGGCAGCTCAACTCGGGCATCCGCGCCCTCCTCTACGACACCCACTACGGCATCCCGTCGTCGGCGCGCTTCCCGGGATCGAACAAGCCCCTCATCGTCACCGACCGCGCCGCCGAGCTGCGCAATCCCACTGGGGAGTCGGCCAACGTCGACCCGACCGTCCAGCAGCGGGCCGACGAGGTCGCCGCCCGCGCGCCACGCGCCGCCGAGGCCAAGCGGGGCGTCTACCTCTGCCACGTCTACTGCGAGCTCGGCTCCATTCCTTTCTCGGACGGACTCAAAGAGCTAAAGACCTTCATCGAGTCGCACCCCGACGACGTCGTCATCACCGACATCGAGGATGCAACGACGCCCGCCGACACCACGGCCGAAATCGTGAAGGCCGGACTCGAGCCGCACATCTACACCCTCGACCCCAAGAAGCCGTTGCCGACCCTCGGCGAGATGATCCGGTCCGGCCGTACCTTGCTGGTCTTCGCCGAGGGTGGGGTCGGCGAGGGCGCGCCGCCCTGGTACCACAGGGCGTATGACGGATGGATCCAGGAGACGCCGTATACCTGGGACACGCCCGAGCAGATGAACTGCGCCCCCAATCGAGGCGCGCCGGATTCGCCGCTGTTTCTAATCAACCACTGGCTCAGCGCCGACCCGCCCAACCCCAGCCGCACGTCGGTGGTGAACAAGGGCGCGTTCCTCCGAGATCGCCTCCAGCGCTGCCTGGCCGAGCGGGGCCAGATCCCCAACATCGTCGCGGTTGACTTCTCTAAACGCGGTGACCTCATCGCGACTGTGCGACAGGCGAACCAGGAAATGCTGGATCAAGTGCGGAGTGCCCGCCGCGGCCGCCGCTCGACGACTCCTGGCTCATCCGTTGCTCCTTCGACGCCAGGCCCGCCCGCGGCTGCCCCGACACCGGGAGCGTCGGTCATCCCACCAGTCACCCAGATCAACACGCTCACCGGTGGTGAGCCCGCAGTGTTCTGCCAGCGAGCTCCCGACGCCGTCGCTGTCATCGGCTCTTGGGCGCTCGCCAACGTGGTGTCCCCCGCCTCGGCGAGAGGTCTGTCCGACGTGGCGTTCGGACCCGCAGCGGCGCGCGCCATCGACGCCCTCTACGCGGTCGCGCCCCAGGAACTAGCGGCGCGCCTGGTGCCGGCGAAGGACCGAGCCGGGGCAGTCGTGCAGGCGCTCCGCGACGCTGGCATCGACCAGGCTGGCATCGACGGCATCGTCGAGCTGACCCAGAATCAGGTGGCCCGCTCCGACAGTCCTGATCCGGTCGAGGTGCAGGCAGTAGTTCTCGACAAGGTGCGGACGATGCTCAGCCCCGAGGCGACCGACAAGGTCGCCCAAGAGTTCGTCGCCAGCCATCCCGAACTGCCGGGACTCTTCGACCTCGGAGAGGTGCCCGACCAGGTCGCCCAGGCCGCCGGCTACGGCTGTCTCGTGAGCCCGTAGAGGATCAGCGAAAATAGGAATAGCATTGGGGCCTCGCTGAAGAAGCCGGCGAGGAGGTGGAGTTGTTGACGCGAGAAGAGCAACTGTCCCGGACGTTCGTTGAGCTAGCCGACACGCTGGTCGACGATTTCGATGTCGTAGAACTGTTGACGCTGCTCGTCAATCGCTCGGTCGAACTCTTCGACGCCGCCGCCGGTGGCCTCGTCTTGGCCGACGAAGGCGGTCGGTTGCGGCTCATGGCCTCCACGAGCGAAGCCAGCCACGTCGTCGAGGTCTTTGCGGTGCAGGCCAATGAAGGACCGTGCCTCGATTGCTGGCGCAGCGGGGAGCCAGTACTCGTCGACGACCTCAACGCGGCGACGGAACGATGGCCTGGCTTCGTTCCGTTTGCGATCGAGTCAGGATTCGCAGCTGCGCATGCCGTCCCTCTGCGCTTGCGGGGAGAAATGCTCGGCGCGTTGGCACTCTTCCGTAGCGACACGGGAGGCCTCGGGAGCGCCGATCTGGCTGCGGCTCAGGCCCTCGCCGACGTGGCCGCCATCGCCATCATCCAGTCACGCGCCGTTCGCAGCGCCAAACTGGTTGCCGAACAACTCCAGACTGCGCTTTTGAGCCGCGTCGCCATCGAGCAGGCCAAGGGCATGCTCGCCGAACGCTGTGAGGTCGACGTCGACAGGGCGTTCGCCCTGATGCGGAACTATTCCCGCACGAATCGGCGCCGGCTGTCGGAGGTGGCCTCAGATATGGTGCGCGGCACCCTGGATCCATCCTCGGTGCTCGCAGCCGGGGGGGGCCGATCGGATGCCGACCTGTCGTCGGATCCGCGATAGGATCGCACCGCTGCCCCAGACCCTGGCAGCGTCCTAAACAGTTACGGACGCGAAGGGATCTGCGATGGCAACTCGTGAGCGGCGAGCAGTGGCGTTTTCCGGCCACCCCATATTCGATTGGGACGAGGACAATTGGCGGCTCCGGGCCAGTTGCCAGACAACCGACCCAGAGCTGTTCTTTCCGGTTGGTACGGCTGGTGCGGCCATCGACCAGATCGAGGCGGCCAAAGAGGTCTGCCAACAGTGCGAGGTGCGGGTCGAATGCCTGACGTTCGCCCTGCGCACCAACCAGGAGTCCGGCGTGTGGGGCGGAACCTCCGAGGAGGAACGGCGCAGGCTCCGCAAGCGCTGGCTCGCCGACCGCCGCCGAGAGAGAATGGCGTAGCTACAGCCGCAGGCCACCGTCGGACTGTTCTCGGACGCGCTCGGCCAGCTCGGCCCGAGTGACGAATCCGAGCGCAACCGACGCCTCGTTCACCAGGGCGCGCCCTGGCCGCCCGAAGCTGAACTCGTAGGTCACGCATCCGCCTTCGAACTCGTAGGTGCGGACGGCGCGAAATCCATCGCGCACCGAGAGAATCCGTTCGTACCGGCGCGTCTCGGGCTCGTCGGACGGAATCTGTGTCGCGCCGGCCGTCTCGCAGCGATCGGCGAGCGCGACCCTGACGGCGGAGATCCCAGCGCGGTCAGAGTCGAGCACGAACTCCGATCTCCCGCTCCTAACATCGACTGACGCAAAGTGCCAACCGGCTGGGTAGCTGGAAATGCACGGGATGCGCGACGCGGTCGGCACCGACTGAGCCATGAGCACGAGGGTGTCGGGGCCCTTCTGGACGCAGGTCGGCGCGGCCGCGTCGTGAATCGTGCCGCATCCAGCGACCGCAGTGACGAACGTAACGGCAAGCCCGATCGCGGCTCCCCTGAGCGCGGTGCGGCGCGTCACAGCAGACGGGCCCGGCTGAAGGCGATGACGATGAGGAGAACACCGGCCAGACCGGATGCGACTACAGCAAACGTCAGGCCGATGCGCCGAAGGCTCCAGGTCTGGATCCTGATGGGTTCCCGGTGCGGAGCCAGCTCGCGGAAGCGACCGATGAGGTCACGGCCGTCCTGGCGCAGGCCCGACCGAAGCTGACTTGTCAACGTCAGGCCTCGGGTCGCCGCGAATGCCTCGGCGATCTCGTCAGGGGAGAACACTCGCGTCGCCCGGGCGTACACCAAGTCGGGATCGCTCCCTAACGCCAGGACGAGCATCATGTTGGCCAGGTCGACGGCCTGGCGCCATGGTGACGGGCGTACCTCCGAGAAGGCCACGTCGATCAGCAAGACCTTGCCGTCGCGTACAAGCACGTTGGCCGGCTTGATGTCGCGATGCGCGAGTCCCGACTCCCACAGGCAACGGACCACTCCAAGCGCATCGTCGATCAGGGCCTCGTCAACGGTGACTTCGCTGATCTCGCGGGCGCCTTCGAAAAACTCGGTGACGATCACGTACTCACGCTCGGGCGTGATCTCAGCAAAGCCGTAGGGCTTGGCCGAAGGGATGCCGGCTTCCTTCATCATGTGCAGGAGGTAGTCCTCGTACTGCACCAGGCGACGGACGGTGGAGAAGGCCGCCTCGTCCTCCAGCCGTCCGTACAGCAGAGTGCGTCCGAGCTTGTACCACCGGTCTGCCCGCAGGTGGGTGGCGGCGTAGAGCTTGCCGAACAGTGCCGCGCCGGAGTCGGCAACAGTGATGCGCAAAGGCGTTGAGCCCGCGGAGCCGTCGAGGCCGAACGGTACGACGTCGACGGCGGCGAGACCCAGTTGCTCGCTGACGGCTCGCTTTATCGCCTCCCCACGCTCGCCGCCCACGTCGAGGTGGGCACTACGGCCACGCTTGTACGTGATCGGAAACACGTCGGTCGGCACAAGGGTGCGGAAGGCAATGAGCGGGATGGCGACACCAAGGATGGTGCCGAAGACGACGTCGGTGGGATGGTCGACGCCCAGGTACAGGCGGGAAACCGCCAGCAGGCCGAGGTACACGCCCGCTACCACTTTGGCGCGCGATCGCCACACACCCCGGGGCACCATCATGTAGATCAGGCCGATGACGCAGACCCCGACCTCGACCATTGGTGCTGATGGGTGCGAGAAGCCACTCCAGCTCCCGAGAATCTCGATGCCGAGCGGCCTCGGCCGGCCGAAGATCTGGGTGAGGGTCGCGGTCAGCGCCGAGGAAACGAGGATGCAACCGACGAAGACCAGCGCATGACGAAAACGTTTGAATGCCAGTGCGCCGAGCAGTCCGCTCCAACGGAGAATCAATACCATCTCCGATGAACCCAGGAACTCGAGCCGTCTCATCGCCGACGTCATCGTGCGCGACCGTAAGTCGATGATCCATCCGAGGATCGTGGCGTCGATCTCGTCCAATTGCGAGCCGAGATTGACGAAGACAACCAGAAACCAGACGATCAGCACGCCGACCGCCAAGGCCGCCCAATAGTGGCCACTGCGGCTCAACTCCCGTGGCAGCGGCGGCGGTTCCCCTGACGGACGCCGCCTCCGGCGCGCCGGTGCGGACGAAGGCGCCGGGGACGACCCCGAGGTGGTCGCCGACCATGGGACCATTGGATTCGTGGGACTGTCGCGCCGCCTAGCCATTGTGCTCACCGCCATCGGACTGGCGCTTGCCGGGTGCGGCGGCAACGACTCGGCCTCGACACGAGACGTCGTCACCATCGCCGCGTTCGGGTTCTCCGAGAGCCGGGTGCTCGCTGAGCTGTACGGCCAAGCCCTCGAGGCCGAGGGGATCCCCGTGGAACGCGCCTTCGACCTGGCGTCGCGCGAGGTCGTCGAACCTGCGCTCGAGCAGGGCGTCGTCGACTTCGTGCCCGAGTACAGCGGGACCGCGCTCGCCTTTGTCACCCGCGGCGCAGGAGAGGTGACGGCCGATCCAGCCGTCACCCATCGCCTCCTCCGCGAGACAATGGCGGCGCGCGGGGTGACAGCCCTCGATCCCGCGCCGGCCCAGAACCAGAACGCCATCGCGGTGACCTCCGACACGGCGGCGCGCCTCGAGCTCGCCAACGTGAGTGACCTGGGGCCGGTCGCCGGAACACTCCGGTTCGGAGGTCCGCCCGAGTGCCCGGAACGCCGCTTCTGCCTGGGCGGACTCCGCAACGTCTACGGGCTGAACTTCAAGGAGTTCGTGCCACTCGACGCGGCCGGACCTCTCACCGCGGGCGCGCTCGAAGGAGCCGAGGTCGACGTCGGTCTGATGTTCACGACCAGCCCGGTCGTCAGTGACAAGAACCTGGTGCTGCTCAGGGACGACAAGCAGCTGCAACCGGCGGAGAACGTGACCCCGGTGGTGCGCACTGCGGTCGTCGACCGCTACGGGGAGCGGTTGCGCAACGCGGTCAATGCCGTGAGCTCGCTCCTGACAACCGAGGAACTCGTGCGCCTCAACCACTCGGTCGAGGTCGCCGGAGGCGCGCCGGTCGAGGCGGTGCGCACGTGGCTCCAGGGCCACGGCCTGGGCACTCGTTGACAACGTCATCCCGAGGCCCTCACCATGGCGCGCCGACGATCACGCAGCTCCTGTAAGAGCGCCGGCCATCCGATGGCCAAGGTGACACCGAGGAGTCCGCCGGCGACGACGTCGGTGAGCCAGTGGGCACCGAGGTAGGGGCGGCTGGCGGCCATGAGGAAGGCGAAGGCGGCGGCGCGCAGTTCCCACTTCCACCGCCGTGAGCCGGGCTGCAACAACACAATCACCAGCCCGACGGCGGTGACAGCGCCGGCAATCGCGTGCCCGGAGGGGAACGAGAACCCACTGGTGTCGATCAGGCTGCCAGGAGGCCGAGGGCGCTCGTACAGCACCTTCACAGTGCCGATCAAGATCTCCGAGGAAACGATTGCCAGGGCGAACGCGCTGAGCTGCACCCACCGCCGCTTCCATGCGAGCACCCCGAGAGCAAGGATTCGAAGAGGCCAGTTCACCCAGACGCTGCCTGTAAAGGCCATGATTTTGGCCAGCCACACCAGGGGGGTCCACCGGATGGCAACCATGGCGTCGAGCCAGGCGTCGTCGAGCGCTTGTATCGGACCGTGGCCATCGTCGAGCGCGACGGCGGCAAACATGACGACCGTTGCCGCGAGAAGCGCGCCGGCGATCTTCAGCGCCCGTCGGTGGTTCAGGAGCACGGGGCAGCCCTCAGCGATGCAGAGCGCGGCGCGGGACGACCGAAGACCAACCGGACCCCGAAGCCGGCGGCGAGCCCCAAGGCGGCGCCACCCACTACGTCAAGAGGAAGGTGGGCGCCGACGTAGACCCGGGCGACGCAGACGAAGCCAGCCAGGCCAACGGCAACCCAGCGGGAGCGCGGTCCGAGGTAGGGGAACGCTACGACGGCAAGTGCGACTGCCACCCCGGCATGGCCAGACACGAAGCCGAGGCCGTGGGCGGCAGCGCCGTGAATGTTGACGTCGTCGACCAGACTCGAGGGCCGTCCTCGGGTCACGACCCGCTTCACCAACTTCGCGCCGAAGTAGGTCAGCATCCCTGCGGTGGCCAGGCTGGCCGCGAGTCGAAACCGGCGCGCCAGGAGCGCGGCGAGCGTCGCCAGAGGAACCACGACGATGTTGCCGAGCTGCATCACCACCCATACGGGCTGGTAGAGAAACGCCGGGAAGGCGTTGAAGAACCGGAAGACGGCGCGCTCCAGGGCGCTCAGCCGGTGCTCGTCGACCGGCAGGGTGCTCAGGACCAGAATGACGATGCCGGTGGCGAAACCGATCAGGTCTCGCGCGCTACGGACGATGGCGCGCTTTCCGGTCTCCCCGTCGTCGTCGGCGTTCATGCCGCTGGCGACAATGACGGACTCAGAGGCGGAGCCGAGTCGCGCCACGACTTGTTCGTCCGCCAGTAGAGATAGGTCAGCAACCCCAGGCCGATCGGGACGACGTAGGTCAGGAACCGGAATATGAGCACGGCGGCGGTGACCTGAGACTTGTCGCCTCCGGCGGCCGTCAGCCCGCTGATGAGGGCCAGCTCGATGATGCCGAGTCCGCCTGGAGTCAGCGGTATCGCCGTGAGCAGGCGGACGAAGGCGAACACCGCCAGTATCTCGGCCCAGTCCACTTCGTTGTCGGACACGCCGACGTGGCGCAGGGCGACCAGCAGGACCAGGTAGAGGGAGAACTGGCTGACCAGCGTCGTGACCGTCAACCACAGCCATCGCTGGCGAACGAGCCCGATCGTACGGGCCCTGAATTTCGCGGTCGCGCCCCCCCACCCGCTGACCGGCCCCTTGCCGAAGATGCGGCGGACCTTCGAGAACGCCCGTCCGATTCCATCGCCGACGCGCCGAGCGTAGGTCTCGCGCCGAAGGATCAGTGCGAACACGATGACGGCCGCGATCAGAGCGCCAAGGCCGGCGAGGCCGGCCGTAACTCGCGCCGGTGACGGAGTGCCGCCGAGGGCGAGGAAAGCGAGGGCCAAGACCGGCAGACTGAGCTTGGCGAAGTTGTTCCAAAGCCCTGACACGATCGTGGACAGCGTCGCTCTCGACTTGGAGAAGCCCCACGACCCGAGCATGGCGTACGTCAGCCCGATCGAGATCGCGCTGCCTCCGGGAACGGTGTTCGACACCGCTGTCGACGCCTGGGTGACAACCAAGGCCTGGGGGTAGGTCAGCCCGGGCGTGGCCGCCACCATCACCAGGCAGTAGGTGACCAGGTTCCACGCTCCCAGGAGAAGGAGGGTCAGCAGCTCCCATCCCGTCATCTTCTCGATCTCGGTGCCGACCTGGGAGAGGTCGCCGACATTATCGAGGGAGTACCACAGGATGGCCGCCGCCAACCCGAGGGACAGCACTGCTCGGCCTATCTTCCATCCCCGGCTGCGGGAACGTGATCCGTCTTCGCTGTCACCCATTCGCCATCTCCTGAGGCCGCGAGACTACCGGCGTCCCTCAGGATTCACACCTGCCGTCACCAAGGGTCAGTTGCCGTCGACACCCGTCACTGTCGGCTCCGTTACCGCGGTCGTCGTGGTTTCAACTGTCGTGTCGGGAGTGGTCTCCGGCGTGGTTTCCGGAGTGGTGTCGGGCTCGGTCGTCCTTGTGGACGTTGTCGATGTCGTCGACGAAGGCGCTGTCGTTGTCGCGCCGGTGCCGACCTTCACCACGTTCCAGGTTCCGCCGAAGCTCTTGACGCCCTCGCCGAGCGTGTCGGCCGGCGTCTTGTCCTTGCTGTAGCGGTAGAGCGGACGCCCGCCGGAGGTCGCGATCAGCGTCTCGTTCGGCCCCGGTGCGACACCGAGAAGGCCGACACCAACGCCACCCGTCGGCAGATACCCTCCCGGCGCGACGTCGACGGGCGGCCAGATGGCCGCGCACGTTGGGTCGCACGGGACGGGGAGGTTGTTGTTGGTCAGGGTGTAAAGGGTGAGCCCCGCCTTGTCGGCGAGGATCTCGCCGAGCTTGGGATCGACCTTCGTGACCACGGTCGGGGGAGGAATCGTCGAACTCGTGGTCGGCGCGTTCGTGCCCGTCACCGCCGCCGGCTTGGCACCGTCGGAACTCGAGCAGCCGACGACAAGAAGCATCGACGCCGCAACTGCAACCAGGGTGGCCCGCATCCGCACTCCCTTACTCGTTGTTGCCCATCGTCCGCCTATGGCAAAGATCTTACGTCTAGCGTTGGCCGGTGCCTGCATCCGGGCCGATGGCGCTGCTGCGCGTTGGCAAATCCCCGAGAACAAGACGAGCCGGTGGACCTTCAGACGCGCCTTGAATTGGTCGAGGATCACTCCGATCCCGCTCCGCCTCACGACGATGAGGGCAAGCGGGTCACCGACCCCGCCAGCTTCTTTCGTCACCTCGAGAGCACCAGACGGTTCCACCGCGACACTGGCTTCGGCCGCATCCTGCACCCGGGAAGCGTCTCGTTCCGAGAGAACGCCCGCATCGACAGCCTCCACGTCGTCATACACGGCAACCACATCGCCGCGCACGTCGACAGCGTGTCGCCAATCGGCGCACGGGCCGAGGACGAGATCCGCTACGCGTTTCACCGGGCCGCAGCCCACAACCTGGCTGGCGCGGCACAAAACCTGGTCCTGCTGTTGCGCGGCCGTCAGGGTGACCATCGGTGCCGGCTCGACTGCGAGTGGATGTGGGATCCGGCGCACAGCAACCCTGACGCCAGTGACCTCCTCGATCCGGCGACGTCGGCCTGGAGCGTGCAACTAGAGGCAAGGGTGGCGGGCACGCTCGATGCGGAGCGCTTACGCGCCGCGATGGCCGAAACGATGGATCGCCACGCCTCCACCCACGACGCCCTCGACGTGGTCGAGTGTCTCGATGACGACGCGCTCGACGCTGCCCGCTCCGAGCTCCAGGGCCGGCCGGCAGAGGTCGACGACTGGCCACCGTTGAAGGCTCGACTGGCTCACCATCCCGACGGCGACGTGCTCATGCTGAACCTCAACCACGCGGCCACCGATGGCACCGGCGCGCTCGAGGTTCTCCAGGCGATTGCCCGGTGCTATGCCGGCGAGCCCGACCGGGGTCCGCCCCCCGACTTCTTGTCGGTCCGAGAGGTGCCGGTACGGCCGGCCTCGTCTCCGGTTTCACCCGCGCTCGCTCGCTACCACTCCGTTATCGAGTGGTTGCGCAACAAGCTTGCCAATCCCGCGCTTTTGGCCGCCGACAACGGTAACGACGATGGTGGCTACGGCTTCCACCTCATGTCGATGCCGGCCGAGCACACCCGAGAAGTGCTCGACGAAGACCCCTCAGGCACGAACCGGCGGGTGATTCTGGCCGCCCTACATCTAGCTGTCGGCAACTGGAACCTCAAGCACGGCACGCCCGGCCGCCGCATTGGTGTGCTCGTGCCCGTGAACCTTCGTCCGCCCGAATGGCGCGCCGAGACCGTCGGCAACTTCTCGGTCACGGCGCGCGTGTCGACCAGCCGCCGCCACCGCTCCGGACCAACCGCGGCGTTGAAGGAAATCACGGCCCAGAGCACCCGAAACAAGCGCAGCCGCACCGGCACCGCCCTGCTTTCCGGTCTTGGTCGCGCCGGCTTGCTACCGCTGTGGGTAAAGCAGTCACTCGTCGTGCTGCAGCCGCTCACCCGCAACCGCCTGGTCGATACGGCGATGCTGGCCAACCTCGGATGGATCGACGAGCCGGCGTCGTTCGGCGCCGATGCCGGCGAGACGCTTGCCATGTGGTTCTCGATTCCGGCGCGCGCTCCGGAATGCCTGTGCGTCGGCGCGGTCACAGTCAAGGGCCGGCTCCATATGGTGCTGCGCTACCCGCGCCGGCTCTTCGACGCCGACGCCGCACGCCGGTTCGCCGTGAGTTACGCGGAACACATCCATCTTGTCGCCGAGAGCGTGCCCAACTCGGAGCGGGCGACTACGCCGGCGTCCCAGCCGATCAGCTGACGTTCAGCCATTTGTCACCGCGCGCCGGCCGTCACCGTTCGCCGGGCGGATCGACTCCCGTCGTCCCACGGTCCGACACGTGCTCCGTCCACGCTGTGCCGTCCCAGTACCGCAACTCGTGACGCCCACCGGGGTCGGCATGCCATCCAGGAGGAGCCCCCGCAGCCACCTGCGGGGCGGGCTGCGATGGCGGTGGCGGGGCTGGCAGCGGCGTCGATTGCGCGCCGGGGTAGTAGCCCAGGCCGACCGTCATCCGTCCCTTGAGAAACACGAGCCACGGCGCCCGGTAGTTGACCTCGACGGTCTGGCCAGGCGTGACATCGACGTCAGCCTGGTTGGCACCGGCGTCGGTCATGAAGAGGTACTTGAAGGAGACGCGCACCCGATGGCGCCCTGGATACACAGGAAAGACGGTCGTGCCCCAGGGCAATTCGTAGAGCCGGCCGTCGACGACGACCCGGGTGCGAACGAGCTGGAGAATGAAGGCGAGGGCCAAATAGCCGGTGGTGACCCGGATGGCTCCCGCTTGGTTATTCGGGACGTTCTCAGTCATCGTTCCCAACCTATGGCCCGCTTGGGAGAAGATGCAGCCATGTCGACGCTCGAAGTCCTCGACCAACGTGAGCCGATCTCAATTTCTTTCGACGACCTTCTGAAGTATCACGGCCGCAGCTCGATCGGCGGTGTGGCCCACGCCTTCAAGGTGATGGAACGGGCTCTGCCGTTGCTTTCACCCGGACATCCGCCGGAGCGCTACGACATCAGCATCGACACGGCCTTCCCCGGCCCCGGCGCGCGAGACGCATTCGAGATGGTGACCCGAGCCGTCACGGGCGACCGCTACACCGTCGACGAGAACCTGGCCGGTCCTGAGGTGCCCGAAGCCCCCGAAGGTCGCTACTTCTTCCGACTGGCCTACCTCGATACCGTCGTCGACCTCACGCTGCGGCCCGGCCTCATCCGTGACGACTTCATCCCCCTCGTCCGCAAGCGGGACAAGTCGCCCACCGATGAGGAGCGCCTGGTGTGGATGAAAGAGGAGATGGCCGACCGCCTGATGAGCCTGCCGCCCGAAGAGGTCTACGACGCCTCAGGCGCGCCGTAGCGGCGAATGAACTGCATGGGCACACCCGGCACAGGTGCGCGCCGCCGGAAGGGCTACCAATCGTTCTACGACGATCTCGTGACCACAGGTGTGACAGATCCCGTACACGCCGGCATTGAGTCGCTCGAGGGCTCGGTCGAGGTCGGCCAGGTGGGCCTTGTCGTTCTCCAAAAGCGTTGATATCTGAGCCCGCTCGAACCCGGCAGTCGAGCCCTCAGGGTCGTGCTCGTCGTCGGGGGGCGCCGCTGCTGACGACTCCACGACCGACTCGAAGGCGCGCTCGAGGCCGGCGACACGCGCCGCTGTCCTCTCCCGCTCCGCCACCAGAGCTGCCTGCAGCGTCGCCTGCTCAACCTGTTCAACAGTCATGACTACGAGTCCTACCCATTGCGGCGAACTTGTCTCAACCGACGATCACGTTGCCGTTCATCTGCGGGTGCAGGGTACAGGTGTAGTCGTAGCTGCCGGGATCGGGAAAGGTGCGTTGCCACGTGCCCGATGTCTGTCTCAAGCTGGTCGCACCGTCATCGAAAGCGATGTCGTGAATGATCCCGCCCTCGCCCCAGTCCCACGCCACGGTCTCCCCTAGGCCCACCCGCACTGTCGACGGCTCAAAGGACGAAGACTTCAGGTTCACGGTCACCGTGGCCGTTCCCGAGGCAGGCGAGGCTGTACGGGTGCGGTGGTCCTCGTTGCAGCCGGCAACGAGCAACACGACCACGGCAACGAGCGCGCTGGCAGAACGTCGCGAGAGCACCATCCTCAGGTGGATGTACCGGAATCAGCGCGGTGGTCGCCCAGGTGATCGGCCGGGGCCTTGCCCGAGTCGGTCTCGTCGAAGCTCCAATCCGGTTGCTTCTCGGCGTGCCCAACGTCGACCACGGCGCCACCGTTCTCAATGTCGAGGAGCTCGGCGACGAGTGCAGGCTCAACGGCAGCGGCTCGCGGAGTAATGCCCGCGTGGGCCTGCACCTCATCGGGGAACCGTTCCAGCAAGCTGGCCACGACCGTTTGATGCTGCGTCGCCAAGTAGCAACGGGACTCGTTGGCGACGGTCGACACAAGGCTCTCGATGCTGGCGAGCGGATTCTCGGATTGGTCTGAACGGCTAAGGCCCGCGAGGAGGCCGGAAAGGGCGAGGCCGTCCTGCTTGCACGGCGTGCACTGCCCGCACGACTCGACGGCCAAGAAGCGGGAGACGCCTGCGGTCACCGCAACGAGGTCGTCGTCGTCGTCGAACACCATGAACCCGCCGGTGCCGAGACCGCTCCCCGCGGCAGCCAGATCTTCGTAGGTCACGGGCGTATCGAGAAGCGCGCCCGGCAACAAGGCGTTGGACACGCCGATCATCACGGCCTTGATCCGCGCGCCGGGTCGGGGTCCCCCACCGAGCTCCTCGATGACCTCGCGCAGCGGTGTACCCATGATCACCTCGCCGACGCCGTGATGCCGGGTCGAGCCCGTCACCGTGCAGACGATGGTGCCCGGCGACTTCTCCGTGCCCTCGGTGCGGAACCACGCTGCGCCCCTGGCGATGATTCGAGGGACGTTGGCGAGCGTCTCCACATTGTCGACGAGGGTGGGAGCCGCCGCCGTGTCCGAGTCAGGTCCGGCCATCTCCACGTGGGCCGAAAGACCACTCTCCGACGCGGCGTCGGCCGCGGTCTCGACGACCTCCTTGACCCCGCGCCGGAACGGCGGCGCGATCCGAGGCAGCGGGTCTCGACCGGCGATCGCCTCGAGCAGGGCGGTCTCCTCGCCGTAGAGGTACTCGCTCGGGCCCTCGAAGACGATCAACTCGACGCCGTCGGCCCAGCCGGCGTCCTCGATCTCCTTCACGGCCTCTCGCACCCGGTGGACCTCGGGACCGAACGCCTCCTTCAGGGCCAGGATGACGCCGTCGGCACCAACGGCGCGCGCCGCGATCAGCGCACCTTCGACGACCTGATACGGGTTGATGCGCAGGATGGTGCGGTCCTTGAAGGTGCCCGGCTCGCCCTCGGCACCGTTCACGACAACTGTCGCCGGCGCCTCCAGCGACCGGTTCTCGGCCACGGTGCGCCACTTCGTGCCGGTGGGGAACCCGGCGCCGCCGCGCCCACGCAACCCCGAGGCCTCAATTTCGGCGATGAGCGTGTCGGGCTCGACCTGCTTGGCCGCTTCGAGGCCGTCGCCGCCACCAGCCTTCACGTACTCGTCGAGGCTCTCGATCGGATGGGGGAACAGAACACGATGGACGGTCGTCATTTCCCCACTATTCCCGCTGGAGCCCGAACGGATCTAGCTGGCAGAAGCAGGGAGGCCGGCTTCCTGCAACGGCACGACGGTTCCAGCCGGGACCGTCACGCGCCAGTGCTCGCGCTCGAGGTCGGCGCGGCTGAGCGTCATCTCACCCGCATAGACACCGCCCGAGGTGAATCGAAAGGTCCAGTCTTGGCCCTGATTGACGACTCCTTGCAGCGCCACCTCCCGCTCGCGAGGCACCGTACCGAGGTCGAGCCAACCGCCGTCGTTCGCGCCGGTGGCCTCGACGTTCACCTGGTAGGAGGTCGGGTTCACCAGCATGAGGTGGGGAACGAAATCGGGTCCTCGCAGCAGCGGGAAGACCGCCAGCACGAGCAATAGCACGGCCGCGCCGGCCATTACTGTCCTCATGACCTCCCGAGACCCCTGCAGCGGGACGGGCAGCGTCGTGACTCGGGCGCCGGGCATTGTGCCGGTCATCATATGCGAGACGCTTGGCGGATGATCTCGGCCGCCCTGTCCACTCCGCTAACTTTGTCCCCACTGTCAACAGGAGCAACAGACCCATGAGCAGCGTCGAGCAAATGTCCGGGCGTGAGGTTCTCGACTCGCGCGGCAATCCCACCGTCGAGGTGGAGGTCGGCCTGGCATCGGGAGCGCGCGGTCGGGCCATGGTGCCGTCGGGGGCGTCGACTGGTCGTCACGAGGCCGTCGAACGTCGCGACAGCGGCTCTCGCTTCGGCGGCAAGGGTGTCCTCGACGCCGTGGCCGCAGTCAACGGCGAGATGGCGGACACGGTCATCGGCATGGAGGCGCTCGACCAGCGGCTCGTCGACACTGCGCTGATCAACCTCGACGGAACTGACGACAAGGGTCGGCTCGGCGCCAACGCCATCCTCGGCGCGTCGCTCGCGCTGGCCAAGGCGGCCGCCGACGAGCTCGACCTTCCCCTCTACCGCTACATCGGCGGTGCCGGCGCGCACGTGCTGCCGATGCCGATGATGAACGTCATCAACGGCGGCGCCCACGCCTACAACACGATCGATCTCCAGGAGTACATGCTCGTGCCCGTCGGCGCGGCGTCGTTCTCTGAGGGACTGTGCTGGTGCACCGAGACCTACCACGTGCTCAACGCCCTCTTGCGGGAGCGGGGTTTAGCCACTGGCATCGGCGACGAGGGCGGGTTCGCCCCTGACCTGGGCACCAACGAGGACGGCGTGCGCTTCCTGGTCGACGCCATCACCGCCGCCGGGTACACGCCCGGCGACCAGATCTCGATTGCCCTCGATGCCGCCGCAACCGAGTTCTACGCCGGCGGGAAGTACGACCTCGCGGGCGAGCAGCGCAGCCTCGACAGCGACGGGTTGGTCGGGTTCTTCGTCGACCTCGTCGACCGCTACCCGATCGTCTCGATCGAAGATCCGATGGCGGAGGACGACTGGGGCGGCTGGTCGGCGATCACCCAGGCACTCGGCGATCGAGTGCAGATCGTCGGCGACGACGTCTTCGTCACCAATGGCGAGCGCCTGGAACGCGGCATTGTCGAGGGTGTCGCCAACTCGATCCTCGTGAAGCTCAACCAGGTCGGCACGCTCACTGAGACACTCGAGACCATGTGCACCGCCACCCGGGCCGGCTACACCTCAGTCGTCTCCCACCGCTCGGGGGAAACCGAAGACACGACCATCGCCGACCTCGCGGTCGCGACAAATTGCGGGCAGATCAAAGCAGGCGCGCCGGCCCGCTCGGACCGGGTGGCCAAGTACAACCAGTTGCTGCGCATCGAGGAGGGCCTCGGTGAGTCGGCTTCGTTCTCCGGAGGAGCTGCCCTCGCTCACGCCCGGCCCCAGGGCTCGACTACCCCATGAGGCCGCGGGCTTGGCTCCTCGTCGCCTGCATGGCGCTGGCGGGGGTTCTGTTCCTCGCCGCGTACCCGGCGCGCGCCTACCTGGCCCAGAACGAGAAGCGCGAGGAGCTCGCCGTCCAGGTGCACACCATGGAGGCCGAGAACCAGCGCCTCGAACAAGAGGTCCAGACGCTGCAGTCCGATGCCGAGATCGAACGCCTGGCGCGCCGCGACTACAACCTGGTCCGCCCGGGAGAAGAGGTCTACGCGGTCGTGCCCGAGGCGACGACAACCACCACAACTCCCGCGGCACCGCCGCCAAAGTCATCATCGAAGAGCCTTCCCGGACGCGCCTGGGACTGGGTAACGGGCATCTTCTGACCCGCGGCGCATACGCTGCGCCGCCAGTGGCCGAAGGACGCGTTGGGACAAGCGGATGGTCGTACCCCGAGTGGATCGGGCGCTTCTATCCGGCCGGCACGTCCACGCCGCGGATGCTGCCCTTCTACGCGCGGCGGTTCCGCACTGTCGAGCTGCACAGCACCTACCGCAACCTTCCCTCGCCGGCGGCGATCGAGCGGTGGAAATCAAGCGTGGCCGCCGATTTCCGCTTTGCGCCGAAGGCACACCTCGGCATCACTCACCGGCGCGACCTCACCGGCATCGAGGATCGGGTCACGGCATTCCTCACCGCCGTCGCCCCCCTGGCCCCGAACCTCGGGCCAGTACTGATCGCCCTGCCCCACCAGGCGGTCGATCTCGAGCGCTTGGATCGCTTGCTGGCCGCGCTTCCTCGTCCCACCGAAGGCTCCGGGTTTCACTTCGCCTTCCAGCTCCACGCCGGATGGCTCGTGCCCGGCGTGCTCGACCGCCTGGAGGCCCACGGATCAACTCTGGTCATTGTCGAGGCCGAAGGACCGCCGCCCCGGCCGCTGCAGGTGGGGTCGTTCACCTATGTGCGGCTACGGCGTGACCGCTACACCCGCGCTGAACTCCACGCCTGGGGCGCGCGGATGGCGGATGACGTCGCCGCCGGCCGCGACGCGTATCTCTTCCTCAAGCACGACGAAGTGGCCGACGGGCCTCGGTACGCTCGACAGGTGAGCACCAAGCTGGGCGCACCTGTCCCGGAGCAGTCCGAGCTCGACCCGACCGACGCATGACGATGTCGGACTACTCGGCCGTGAGGGCGCTCCTCGGCCGTCCACCCCAAGGCGGTTTCGAGGTCTGCGTCCGCGGTGGCGACGGTCAGCCTGTTGTCATCCGCAACGCGCCGCTGCTTGACGACGGCACGCCCATGCCGACCCGCTACTGGCTGGTCGACGAAGACCTTCGGCGCGCCGTGAGCCGGTTGGAGGCGGCGGGGGGTGTTCGGGAGGCGGAGGCGGATGTCGGCCCCGACGAGTTGGCTCGCGCCCACGAGGCGTACGCCGCTGAACGAAACGCCGCCCTCCCGGCGGGCCACACCGGCCCTGCGCCGAGCGGTGGCGTTGGTGGCACCCGCAAGGGTGTCAAGTGTCTCCACGCCCACTACGCCTGGCACCTGGCCGGTGGCGATGATCCCGTGGGGCGTTGGGTGGCGGTCCGGCTCGAGTCGCTGACTGCGGTCGTTCGGGTGGGCCCGCGACCGGTGGCGCCGTGAGTGGAGCACTGGCCGCAATCGATTGCGGCACGAACTCCACCCGTCTGCTTGTCGCCGGGCCCGACGGGACCATTCTCGAGCGACTGATGCGCATCACCCGGCTGGGCGAGGGCGTCGACGCCACCGGCCGCCTGGCCGACGGCGCGATCGAGCGCACTGTCGCAGTGCTGTCGGAATACCGGCGCGTGATGGACGCACACGGTGTCGATCGGGTGCGCATGACCGCCACGTCCGCGGCTCGGGACGCGACCAATCGGGCGGAGTTCTTCGACGCCGCCGCCGTCGTCGTCGGCGCGCCGCCCGAACTGCTCACCGGCGCGGAGGAGGCCCGGTTGTCATTTCTGGGTGCCACCGCTGAGCTCAATCCCGCCGACGGCCCCTTCCTCGTCTTCGACATCGGTGGTGGGTCGACAGAGTTCGCAGCGGGCACGAGCGAGCCGGAGGGCGTGCTGTCCGTCGACATCGGGTGCGTGCGGCTGACCGAGAAGTTTCTACACCACGATCCCCCGGCTCCCGAAGAATTGAGTCAGATCGTGTCGGTGGCACGCGACTATCTCGAGGATGTGGCCCGGGAGATACCGAGCGCGTCCGGCGCCCGCCAACTCGTCGGACTCGCGGGCACGGTCACGACCGTCGCCGCCATCGAGCTGGGCCTGGCCGAATACGACAAGGAACGCACCCACCATTTCGTACTGACCCGCGCTGCGGTCGAAGACGTGTTTCGCACCCTCGCCACCGAGAACCGGGCTCAGCGCCTACACAATCCGGGCCTGGAGGAAGGGCGCGTCGACGTCATCGTCGCCGGTGCCGCCATCCTGGTCTCGGTCATGCGCTACTTCGACCGAGACGAGTGCCTCGTGAGCGAAGCCGACATCCTCGATGGTCTCGTCTCGAGCCTGCGCAGCGCGCCTTGACTCGGCCGGAGCGGCCGATACCGGGGATGCGCCCTGGACGGCCGGGCACGGGGAGCCTGGTAGGCCAGACGCCGGACCGGTTGTCGGGTCGGCGCGTCCTGCTCCGTCCCCTCGTTTCGGCTGACTTTTCCCAGTGGCAGGAGGTCCGTCAACGCAACGCCGATTGGTTGCTGAAGTGGGAGCCCACCCCGCCGCCGACGTATACCGACGACACCCGGGATCCCGGGGCGTTCGCGGCACGGTGCGGGGCGCGTGAGCGCGAATGGCAGCTCGGCACCGGTTACGGGTTCGGCATATTCCTTCCCGGCACCACTGGTGAACGCTTTGCCGGCGAGATCAACCTGTCGGGTATCCAGCGCGGACCCTTCCAGAACGCCTACGTCGGCTACTGGATCGATCACGCCGAGGCCGGGAACGGGTATGTGCCCGAGGCGGTGGTGGTGTCAGCGCGCTTCGCCTTCGAGCGATTGATCCTGCATCGCCTGCAGGTCGCGATCATTCCCCGCAACACGCCGAGCCGGCGCGTCGTCGAGAAGCTCGGCCTCCGCGAGGAAGGGCTCGCAGTGCGCTACCTCGCCATCAACGGCGTCTGGGAAGACCACCTCCGCTACGCCATCACCGCCGAGGAGTGGGCGGAACGAGGTCCAGCCCTCATCGATTTCTGGATCGGCTAGGAGAGGTACGGAACAGGGTTCACCGGCGTTCCGTTTACTCGGACTTCAAAGTGCAGGTGCGGGCCCGTGCACGCGCCGGTGCAGCCCACCCGGCCGATCACCTGGCCTTGTGTCACCCGCTGGCCCGCGCTGACGCCCATCGAGCTCTGGTGGCCATAGAGCGTCGCCAGGCCGCCGCCGTGATCGATGATGGTCGCGTTGCCGTAACCACCGTACGATCCGGCACTGACAATGACACCGTCACCAGCAGCGTGGATCGACGTGCCCTCCGAGGCCGCGTAATCGACTCCCGTGTGCACGCGAACGTCTCCGTAGATGGGATGCACCCTGGACCCGAAGCCGGACACGATCGGCGCACCGGGCAGCGGCGACGTCAACCGTCCACCGGACGGCGCGACCGGCGCGCTGTCGCCATCGTCATCGCCGCTCGAGGGTGCGCCGGTACCGGCAATCGGTGTGCTCGGGCGCGAGCGCAGCGTTGCCGCGATCATGTCGGACTCACGCTGGAGCGCATCGGCTTCGGCCTGAAATTCCTTCTTTCGACCCAGCGCCTCCGTCCGCAGCTTGGTTCCCTCGGTGATCTCTGCAGCCACCTTGGCTTCGGTGACCACCTGGGCGTCGCGCTGGGACTGCAACACGTTGCGCTTCGTGGCCACCTCGTCGCGTTGCGTTTCGGCACTCGCCCGGCTGTGTCCGAGCTCCTGTCGGAGGTCGTCGACCTCGTTGCGCAACTTCTCGTGGAGGTTGATCGTGTCCCGCTGATTGCCGGTGACGGCCTTGATGTACTCCCGCTTCACGATCAGTTCACCGATGTCGTGGGACTTCAACGTGGCATCGATGAAGCGGACCGCATCGGTCTGGCCGGTGTAGGCAGCGATCGCTTGGCGACCGAGACGAGCCTTGGCCTCGCTCAGCTGCGCCTGGGCTTCATCGAGTCGTCGTTGACTCTCGGCCTGCTGGACCTCGACTGCGGCCAGCCGGCTCTCGGCCGCCGACAGCTCGCTCTGCACCGAACGGACCTGGTTGTCGAGCGCCGAAACCGTGCCCTCGAGCTCCTTCTTGCGCGCCGCCGAGGCCTCGATCTGGCTGAGCAATCGGGCTTCCTCAGCCGAAGCCCCCTCAACCTGCTCCTTGGCCGACTTGATCTGGTCGTCCAGCGACCCCTGATCCTTCGGCTGCGTCGTAGCAGCGGCGGCAAGCGCGGGCGAGACGCCGAAAACTACAAGAAAGACGGCAAGGGCCGCCGAGCGCGCCAGTTTCACTTTAGCCACAGTAACAACACCAGCCACAGAGTCAATGCCCCCTGGCGGGCGTGGTTACACGTCGAGGAAGCGGCTTACGGCGATGGCGGAGCCGAAGACTCCGACGATCATCCCTACGGCTACGAGCAGAAAGCCGGTGCCCATGACGTCGGAGCTGGTCACCAGGAACTGCTTGAACAGCTGGACATCGCTGTGTCCGCCCTGGATCCAACTCTGGAACACACTGCGCCCGATCCACACCATGAGGAACGCGCCGGCCGCGCCCGCCAGCCCCTGCAACATCCCCTCGAGCATGAAGGGTATTCGGATGAACCAGTTGGTGGCACCGACCAACTTCATGACCGCCACCTCGCGCCGGCGCGCGAATATCGCCATACGGATGGTGTTGAGGATGAGTAGCGAGGCCGCGCCGAGCAGCACGATCGCCACGGCCCACAGCATCACTTGCAGGAAGTTCGTGATCGAGACAAGCGCTTCGACCTCATCTTTGGCATAGCTCACGCGAAGTACCCCGGCAGATCCGTTGAAACGCTCGCCGATGAGCTTGGTCTGCTCAGCCTGTTTCGGCACGACCCGATATGAGGGCGGCATCTGATCGACGCTGAGGCTGTCACGAACGTCAGGCTCGTTGGCGAAGATCTTGCGGAACTCGGTGAAGGCCTCGGGCTTGCTGACGTACTTGAACCGGCTGACCTCCGGCGCGCCCTTCAGCTGGCGGTCGATGGCGTCGGACTCGGTAGCGCTGGCGTCGGCCTTCATGAATATCGAGAGCTCGACGTTCCCCTTCCACTGAATCGTGGCTCGGTCGACACCCCGCTTCACCAGCAACGCGCCGCCGACGAGCGTGAGTGACACGGCCACAGTGATGAGCGCGGCCGACGACATGCTGATGTTGCGCTTGAGGTTGGTGAAGGTCTCTTTGGCGACGTAGTCGACATTGATGGCCATTAGTGCCCCGCTCTCAGCCGCTCGGGCATCAGGTGAAGGCTCCGTAGACGCCGCGGGCCTGATCTCGCACCAGTACGCCTCGGTCGAGTTCCACGACGCGACGGCGCATGGTGTCGACGAGCTGGGCGTCGTGGGTGGCCATGACCACCGTGGTGCCGGTTCGGTTGATCCGGTCGAGCAGGCGCATGATGCCGTTCGACGTGTTGGGGTCGAGGTTTCCAGTCGGCTCGTCGGCCAGCAGGATGAGCGGCCGGTTCACGAACGCACGAGCGATCGACACCCGCTGCTGCTCGCCACCGGACAACTCGTGGGGGAGGTTGTCATGCTTCTTGGAGAGCCCGACCAGGTCGAGCACCTGCGGCACCTGGGCCTTGATGACGTGCGAGGGCCGCCCGATCACCTCGAGGGCGAAGGCAACGTTCTCGTACGCGGTCTTGTTCGGCAGAAGCTTGAAGTCCTGGAACACGCAACCGATGTTGCGGCGCAACAGCGGCACCTTCCAGGAGCTGAGCTGGCCGATGTCTTTCCCGGCGACCCAGATCTTGCCCGAGTCGGGCTTGTCCTCTTTGAGTAACAGCCGAATGAGGGTGGACTTGCCGGAGCCGGTCGGGCCCACGAGGAAGATGAACTCCTGCTTCTGAATGTCGCAGGAGAGCCCTCGGAGGGCAACCACACCATCTTTGTACGTCTTGGTGACGTTCTCGAGTCGGATCATCGGAAGAAAAAGGGTCCCGCTCTCGGCCGTTCGGCCGGTAGGCCCGCGCGTTGGCCCGCCACGACTTGCTGAGAAGGCTCAACAGTAGCAGCCGCACCCCCGCCAGTCAGAGATGGTCGGGCGCCTACTCCGGGGGGCGCCGTCGCCACCGGAGGAAAGCCTCCATGAACGAGTCGAGGTCGCCGTCGAGCACCGCGGTCACGTTGCCGGTCTCGTGCTTGGTGCGATCGTCCTTCACCAGCTGGAACGGCGCCAGCACGTAGTTGCGGAACGCTTGTCCCCAGCCGACCTCGGACTTGGGACCCGAGATGGCGTCGAGCTCGGCCCGCCGTTCCTCGCGGGCCCGCTCCGCCAGCTTGGCGGCCAGGATCTGCATGGCGACGGCCTTGTTCTGGTGCTGGCTGCGCTGGTTCTGGCAGGAGACGACGATGCCGGTCGGGAGGTGGGTGATACGCACCGCCGAGTCGGTGACGTTGACATGCTGCCCACCGGCGCCCGACGACCGGTAGGTGTCGATCCGTAGGTCCTTCTCGTCGATGTCGACCTCTGCCGATGCCTCTTCCAGGAACGGCACCACATCGAACGACGCAAACGACGTCTGCCGGCGCTTCTGGGCGTCGAAAGGTGAGATCCGCACCAAACGGTGCACACCCTTCTCGGCCGTGAGTAGCCCGTAGGCGTACCGACCCCGAATGATGAAGGTAGAGGACAGGATCCCCGCCTCCTGGCCAGCAGACACCTCCTCCACCTCAGCCGCAAAGCCGCGCCGCTCCGCCCACCGCAGGTACATCCGCGTGAGCATCTCGGCCCAGTCCTGGGCATCAGTGCCCCCCGCCCCGGCATGCACCTCACAAACGGCATCTCGATCGTCATGCTCCCCCGTGAACAACGACCGCAACTCGAGCGCCGAAAGGTCGCGATCCAGCGAAGCGATGAGCGAGGACAACTCAGCCTCAACCGAGTCGTCACCCTCTTCCTGACCAAGCTGATGCAAGACCTGCGCTTCCTCGAGCCTGGAGGAGAGACCATCGAGGCCATCAAGGTCATCCTTGACCTGGGCCATCTCGGTCGTCACCAGCCGCGCCGAATCAGGGTCATCCCAAAGATCCGGCACCGAAGCCTGCTTCTCCAATTGCACGTAGCGCTCAGCCTTGCCAGTGCGATCCAAGACCGCCGACGAATCAGCGAGCCGCTGAGCGAGGGCGGCTAAGTCGTCAGAGAAGTCCCTCAACGACCATGGCAGAGCTTGAACTTCTTGCCCGACCCGCACCAGCAAGGCTGGTTGCGCCCAAGCTTCTCGTGCTCGCCTTTCACCACCGGAACGTTCACTTCGTCGTCGGCCGCTACCGCCGGCGCGCCGGCGCCGTCGGAGATGCCACCGAGCTCGCTCTGGCGCGCCGCGGCCTGCACCAGCGCGCCGGACGTCTCCGAGGGATCTTCAGGCGCCGAGTACTGGACGTTGCGCACATCGGGCGCAGTGGGCTGTTCGACGACCACATCGAGGTGCATGACGTACTTGACGAAGTCATCCGCGACGGCATCCATCATCTGGGTGAACATGTCGTAGCCCTCTCGCTGCCACTCCGTCAGCGGGTCCTTCTGGCCCATGGCCCGGAGGTTGATGCCCTCCTGGAGGTAGTCCATCTCGTAGAGGTGCTCGCGCCAGCGTTGGTCGATGATGGCGAGCATGACCTGGCGTTCGATCTGGCGCATGACCTTCTCGCCATCGCTCTCGCCCAGCTGCTCCTCGCGCTGCTCGTAGTAGCCGACGGCCTCGTCGTAGAGCCGCTGGATGATGTCCTCTTGGGCGGTGGCCTCGGCAAGGTCTTCGGCGGTGAGCTTGGAGGGGAAGTACATGCTCATGTCGTGGAGGAGACCCTCGAGGTCCCAGTCTTCGGGATAGTCGGTGGGACAGAACGTCGCCACGACCTTCTCGACGGCATGCTCGAGGTTCTCCAGCGCGTCCTCACGGAGGTCGGCGCCGTTCATGATGTCCTGTCGGCGCTTGTAGACGACCTTGCGCTGCTGGTTCATCACCTCGTCGTACTTGAGGACGTCTTTGCGGATCTCGGCGTTGCGAGCCTCCACCGTGCCCTGCGCCTTCTCGATGGCCCGGCTGACCATGCGAGCCTCGATCGGTACGTCTTCGGGCAGCGCCTTGTTCATGACCCAGTTCATGGCGCCGGTGGCGAAGAGCCGCATCAGCTCGTCTTCGAGTGAGAGATAGAAGCGGCTCTCGCCCGGGTCACCCTGGCGCCCGGCGCGCCCTCGCAGCTGATTGTCGATGCGGCGGCTCTCGTGACGCTCGGTGCCCAGCACGTAGAGGCCGCCCAGCTCCCGGATCTTGTCGCCTTCCTCGGAGCACTCTTCGTCGTAGCGGGCGAAGAGCTTCTCGTACAGGTTCTCGTAGTCGGGGTCGTCAGGCTTGTGGCCGGACGCGATCAGCTCCAATCGCGCCATGCCCTCGGCGTTGCCACCGAGGATGATGTCGACGCCTCGTCCGGCCATGTTCGTCGCAACGGTGACTGTGCTGAGGCGGCCCGCCTGGGCGACGATCGGCGCCTCTTGCTCGTGCTGTTTGGCGTTGAGCACCGAGTGGGCGATGCCTCGCTTGTCGAGCAAGCGAGCCAGACGCTCCGACTTCTCGACCGAGACCGTGCCGACGAGCACCGGCTGGCCCTTCTCGTGCCGCTCCACGATGTCTTCGACGACGGCGTTGAACTTGGCTTCCTCGGACTTGTAGATGAGGTCGGGGTGATCGGCGCGCACCATCGGCTTATGGGTCGGGATCGGCACGACCGGAAGGTTGTAGGTGTGAGCGAACTCGCCCGCCTCGGTAACGGCGGTGCCGGTCATGCCGGCGAGCTTGTCGTACATCCGGAAGTAGTTCTGCAGGGTGATCGTGGCGAGGGTCTGGTTTTCCTCCTTGATGCGCACCCGCTCCTTGGCCTCGACCGCCTGGTGCAGGCCCTCCGACCAGCGCCGGCCTTCGAGGATGCGACCGGTGAACTCGTCGACGATCTTCACCTCGCCGCCCTGCACCACGTAGTCGTCGTCGCGGTGATAGAGCTCCTTCGCGCGCAAGGCGGCCTGGAGCTGGTGCACGTAGTTGGACGACAGCTCGTCGTAAAGGTTCTCGACCCCGAGTGCCCGCTCCACCTTGTCGATACCCAACTCGGTGGGCGCGACCGTGCGCTTCTCTTCGTCGACCTCGTAGTCGGCATCGCGCTCGAGGGTGCGCACGACGCTGGAGAACTTGTAGTAGAGAGCGGCGGCGTCGGCGACCCGGCCACTGATGATGAGCGGGGTACGGGCCTCGTCGACGAGAATCGAGTCGACCTCGTCGACGATCGCGTAGGCATGCCCCCGCTGTGACATCTGGGACTTGTCCATCGCCATGTTGTCGCGGAGGTAGTCGAAACCGAACTCGTTGTTGGTGCCGTAGGTGATGTCGGCGGCGTAGGCGGCGCGCTTTCCTGCCGGATCGCTGATCTCGGGAATGACGAGGCCGAGCTCGAGTCCGAGCCAGCGGTGAATCTGACCCATCCAGGTGGAGTCACGCTTGGCCAGGTAGTCGTTGACCGTGATGATGTGCATGCCCCGGCCGCTGAGGCCGTTGAGGTAGGCGGGCAAGGTCGACACCAGCGTCTTGCCCTCACCTGTCTTCATCTCCGCGATCCAGCCGAAGTGCAGCGCCGCGCCACCCATGAGCTGCACGTCGTAATGGCGCTGGCCGATCACCCGATGGGCGGCCTCGCGGACCACGGCGAAGGCCTCGAGGAGCAATTCGTTGAGCGCTTCTTCCATGTCGTCGGGCTCGACCTGATCGAGGCGCTCGCGGAATTCGACCGTCTTGTGCCGCAGATCGTCGTCGGACAACGCCTGGATCTCGGGCTCCTGGGCGTTGATATCGGGAATGATGGACTGAAGGGCTTTGCTCTTCTTGCCCTCGCCAGCCCGGAGGACCTTGGTGAACACAGACATGCAGGCAGTCTACCGGTGACCCGCGGCCGACCCTCGTAGGGTGTTGGCATGTCGATCTTGATGCTGCAGGTTGCGTCCGTCGAGGCCGTGCGCCTCGACCACGACTACGTCGGCCCCGAGCACGGGCTGCTCGCCGTCCTTCGGGGTGACCCCGAGGAGGCGGCGCGCCAAGCCCTCGAAGAGGCCGGGCTCACCGCGACGATGGTCGAGGAGATGCTGTCGAAGATGCAGGAGAACCGGCCTCGGAGCGCGCTCAGCTCCGGGCGCCGCGCGCCGAATCCAGCCTGGTACGGAGTCGCGGGCCGCGCCGAAGGGTTCGCGGCCTGTCTGGGTACGGGCGAGCCCCGCCCGGTCGACCTGGTGCTGGCGATGCTCTGGGACACCAACGCGTGGCTGTTCGCCGAGAAGCAGGGCGTATCGCGAGAGGCTGTAGCTGCTGCATTGTCCCGCCGAGGCGCCCAGTTGCCGTCAGCCCCCCCGCCTCCCCTCGACGATCGGGAGTTCACCCAGAAGGTCGACTTCCCGCGCGCTCGGCTCGACGCCGTGGTGGCCCTCCTCTCTGAGCGCCACCCGCCGGGCTCAGGGCCATCCTTTGGCTTCAACCACAACGGCAAGCGGTCGGCCTGGGCGGTCGCCGAGGACGGCATCGATCTTCAGGGCATCGTCGACGAGGTCGTGGCCAAGGGATGACTAACCTGAGCCGCCCGACATCTGACAGAGAGGTGACAGTGAAGCGATCGCAGCAGTTCTACGCCAGCATTGCCCCGAGGGCCGCAGCATGAGCATCCGCGCCTGGCTCAGTCGTCGCAAGCAACGCGTCTGTTTTTACGGTCACCCCGTGCCCAAGGGCAAGAAGATGTGTGAGCACCGCCACTACGTCGGCTGAGGCGCTGTCGGCTGAGGCGCTGTCGGCTGAGGAGCTGGCGGCTGAGGAGCTGGCGGCTAGGCGCTGTCGGCTGAACCTTCCTCTAGCTGGCGCGCCGCGGGGTAACGCACCTCCGCTCCTGCCCTGATCTGGCGCGCCGTGTTCGTCGTCTGCGTTACTCCGAGGTCGTCAGCGCCCACATCGGTGTTCTCGCACCCGCCCGCGGCCTCGTCCTGATAGGTGACCGACAAAGCCGCCGGGCGCAGGACGTCACCTGCTGCGGTGCGTGCTTCGAGGCCACTCCAGCGCACCATGACCGAGGGCGCGTCGCAACCGGCGAAGACCTCCGACCACACCACCGGGCTGACCAGGTGCTGACCCGGCGCGTACAGATCGCGGATGACAGTGCTCTCGCCCGCCGTCAGGTCGGTGACAGTCGATCGCCACCGGCGGTCGCCGTCGCCGTCGCCGGCGCCGTTGTCGGCGTCGTTGCCGGCTCGGGCGATACGGAACCGGTAGCGGCGGCCGGGCTCCCACGGGTACGCCACGGTGTTGCCGTTCTGGTCGAGTCGTCCCAGTTGGGAGACCGATCCTCTGAGCTCACCCCCTCCGTCCCTCTCGGCGCGGTAGCCGCCCCAGTTGACGGCGCGCCGGCGCGCGCCGTGGCCGTGCCACTGCAGCCCGGTATGGCCGGCGCCTCGGTCGTCGTGCCCGTCCCCGAAGCCGACCTGAAGGGCCCAGAAGTACAGCGAGTCGACCGCGGGCGGCACGACCACCTCGCACGTGGCGCTGACCTCCACGAACGGTGCGCTTGCCGCACCCGGCGGGAACCGCCACCACAGATGGAACGATGACGCGACCGGCCGATTGGCGAGCCGGAGGCGCGCCGGGCGGTTCGAGCGGCGCCACAGAGGCATCCGCCGAACCTACAGTCGAATCCGTGAAAGCGGCGCCGTTGCCGGTCGGCGATACCGACCGATCCGACGATGATGGTCCTCCCGCGAGCGGCCCGACGCGCGCCCGAGGGGGCCGGCTCAAGGCAGCCGCGGCGCGCGCGGGGCCCTGGGTGGCGCTCAACGCGCCGACGCTGCTCGGTGTCGCCGTCGGCGCAGTAATTGCCCTCTGGCTGACAGCTGATGTCTGGGGCGGGCGGCTGCCTGCCGGCGGCGACGTGACCGGGCACCTGATTCGCACCCAGACCGCCATCGATCTGCTCGAGCATGGCCAGCTCGACGGGTGGTCGCCCCGCTTCGGGGTCGGCTACCAGCAGTCGCTGTTCTACGGGCCCGGGTTCGGATGGATCATCGCCGCGCTGCGGGTCCTCAGCCTCGGCATGCTGTCGAGCGCCGGCGCGCTCAAGGTGGTGATGATCGGCTCGGTCGTGGCCATTCCGTTTGCCGGCGCATTCTTGGCGCGCTCGATGGGCCTGAGCCGGCGTGCGGCCGGCATCGCCGCAGTGCTGACCCTGCTTGCCTCGAGTCCCTTCGGCGTCGGCATCGACGGCCTGTTCGAGAGCGGTCTGATCCCCCAGCAGGTCGGCGGTGTGCTGTTCCTCGTAGCGGCGGGCGGCGCGCTGCGCACACTCACGTCTGAGGAGCGGGGCTGGCAGGTGCTCGTTGGGGTCACTGTCGCCGCCATGGTGGTCACCCACCTGATCACCGTGGCGATCCTCGGGCTGTTCCTTGCCTGCGCCCTCGTGGCGCTCGCTCTCGACCGGTCATTGACGAGGGAGGGCTTCGTCCGGCTGGCGCTCAGCATGGTGGCAGCCGCCGGGACGGCCGCGTTCTGGATCCTGCCGTTTCTCGCCCATAGCAACCTGCACGGGCCGGTGGCAACGTGGTCAACGCCGCCGTTCGGCACCCGTATCGAGGACATCGTCAACGGCCGCGTCCTGTATAGATCATTTGCCGCCAAGGCGGTGCTCGTCGGGATCGCGTACGGGTTCGTGCGGGTCGGCCAGCGGCGGTTCTTGGCCCTGCTCGTGGTACTCGGACCGATCGCCGCCCTCGCCATCGGTCACTGGTCGATCCACGCCCTCCCCAACGAGCTGACCTTGCAGCTCGCGAATCGGGAGTTGGGTCTGATGGGGATCCTGCTGACCTTCCCGCTCGCCGCGGGCATCGCCGCACTCGCCGACCGCCTCGACGCCACCTCGGTATTTGCCGTCCTCGCCGCGCTTGTCGTGGCCGCGTACATCGTCGTCAAGCCCTGGCGGGATGCCGACCAGGTCGCGAAGCAGGCCCGCGCAGTCGCGCCGGAGATGCGCGCGGCGGCGTCGGAGTTGCAACGTCTCGTCCCGCCGGGGGCGCGCTTCGTCACGGCACGCGACTACCCGAGTGAGGTCGACCGCACCGGCGCGGTCCAGCCTGATCGATGGCTGGCGTGGGCGTCAGGCCGCAACACCCTCAACACGTTTCCGATCGAGGTGTCGAGCACGCCGGAAGCGTCGGCCCTCGTAGACCGCGTCGCTCATGAACCGGCCACCGAGTCGGTGCCGGCCCTCGCCCGCTACGGGGTGACCCACGTGGTCGCAACGTCGCCCAAGCAGGTCGCCGCCCTTGTCGCGTCCCCTCGGATCAGGCCGGTCTGGGGTCAAGGCACAATGACCATCCTTGCCGTCGACGACGTAGCGCAGACGCCCGCCGGCGACGACCGCGAACGCCTGCGGCTCGACATCGACGCGCCGCTTCCTATGACTGCGACGGTACCGCTGGCGTGGTCGCCAAAGTGGCATGGCGCGGTCAACGATGAGCCCGTCGATCTACGACCGACCTACGACGGGCTGATCAGCGTCGACCTTCCTCAGGGAAGGAGCCGCATCGATTTCACGTTCAGCCACGACGGATGGGATGTCGCCGGGCTCACGGTCAGCCTGCTCTTCATCCTTGGCGCGGCCCTGATCGTCGGTCGCCGGCGGGCGTCAGATACGAGAGCGGAGTTGGAGCTTGGCCAGGATGCTGGCGAGCTCGGCCCGCACCTCTGATTCTGACAGAGCCAGATCCCTGGCAATCTCTTCGTTGGACATCCCGAGCCCGACCCGTCGCAACACATCGAGTTCGTGATCGGTGAGCTGCTGTTGATCCCGCTGGCCGCTAACCGAGCCCAGCTCGAGCAGCAACTCGGCCGCCATGGACGGCGAGAGCAGGCTCTCGCCCCCCATGACCTTCCGCACCGCGTCGGCAACGTCCTCGATTGACACCTCCTTCAGGAGGTATCCGATAGCACCGGCCTTGATGGCATCGAGCAGGTCGTCCTGTTCGTCGCTCACCGTCAGCACGATGATGCGCGTCTCGGGAAATGCAGCGTGGATTTGGCGGGTCGCTTCGATACCGTCGAGGCCGGGCATCCGCACGTCCATCAGCACGACGTCGGGGCGGAGCTCGCGGACCTTGGCGACCGCGACCTCCCCGTCGTCGGCCTCGCCAACCACATCAATTTCGTCCTCAGCCTCGAGGACCATGGTGAGGCCGCGCCGGAACAGCTGATGGTCGTCGGCGACGAGCACCCTGATCCGGTCGCCGTCTGCCATCGTCAGGTCCCCAGGCTCAGGTGGCGTCGATGAGGCCGAGGTTGCCGTCGTCGCGCCGGTACAGAACGGCGGCGACACCAGTGTCGGCGTTCGTGAAGAAGAAGAAGTCGTGGCCCAGGAGATCCATCTGGAGCGCGGCCTCGTCGGGCGTCATCGGCTTGATCTCGAATCGCTTGGTCTTGACTATCGCCGGGGATCCGGCATCTTCGTCCTCGTCGACTTCGCTGGGCACCGCGACCGCACCATCGATGACCGTTACCGGCTTCCGGCCGTGGTTGCGCTTGAGCAGGCGGGTCTTGAGCTTGTCGACCTGGTGCTCGAGCTTGTCGACGACCCGATCGACGGCTGACATCGAGTCGGCGGCCGCGGCCTTGGCCCGCAACACGTGACCATGGCCCCGAAGCGTGACCTCACAGACCTCTTTGGCGGAGATCCGGGGGTTCCTCTCCTCCGAGAAATGGATATCGGCGTGATCCCATCCATCGAGAAATCGAGAGAGGCGGCTGACCTTCTCACGCGCCGCGGCGCGGACTGAATCAGGTAGGTCGACATGCCGGCATTGAATCGTGACTTCCATCGCGGTTGGGATTGTAGGCCCGCCGCGAGGTGTGGGCCGCCGCCAGCACCTGCACCTCCGTTGCCCCGGACTCCCGCAGAGCACGCGCCGCCGCACCGACAGTGGCTCCCGTCGTCACGATGTCGTCGATAAGCAACACGCGCGCCGGAGCTCGTCGCTTGGCGCCGAACGACGGACCGGCACGCCGGCCGTCCTGATCGCGGCCGGTCTGGGCCGGCCCGTTCCGGCGCGTGAGCAACCGGCGGCACGGCCGGTTGAGGTTTCGGGCCACGGCGCGTGCCAGGAGCTGGGCTTGGTCGAATCCGCGCGCGCGCCGGCGCGCAGACGTCGTCGGCGCCCACGTGACAACGTCGACAGCTGCCGGATCGACAAGCATCGCCATAGCCGCAGCCAGCCACCGGAGCGACGACCGAGCGTTGCGATACTTCAAACGGGCCACGAGTTCCCGCCCGGCGCCCGAGTAATCGAGCAGGGCCCGGCAAGAAGATGTGCCGGCCGGCAGCGGCCCAGGGGTGGCGCTCCGGAGAGAGGCCACGCAGGTGGCGCACGGCGCGGCACCAACGGCGCCGCACACCGGGCAAGTAAGAGGGAACAACATGGGAGGGGAGCGTACGAACCCAGTACGACATAGCTGGGTTCCCGTTCATGGGTCGGGGTGT
>DATLEI010000122.1:0-34873 GCA_035525375.1 Acidimicrobiales bacterium | reverse complement strand
CGCGCCACCGGATGGCGTCGTCGTGGAGGTCGCGAGCCAACTGGCTCTCGTCTTGTTGGCGGGGGTCGTGGTCGCAGTGGAGTTGATCAAGTGCACCGGCAGTTCGACTTCGCCCAGCGCAATCGGCCCACCTTGAAGGCGAGCGCGATATTGCACCCCGTCAAACGTGATCTCAGCGCTACCACCCGGCGGGACAACGACGGGGAATCCGGCCGGCTGAGGCCCGGACTCGCTGGCGCGAATCTCCCCACCGTCGGGAAACACGAGTGTCTCGGTCCGCCCCTCCGAGTTGAGCACCGGAACCCGAAGAACGCCTCCGTCTCGCGCCGAGAGCGTGGTGCCGGGATAGAACTGCTGGAGGATGGTCGGGGTATCGGCACCGGCTCGGCCCATCGCCAATGCACCGTCCTGGGCCATGCCCACGCCGTGGCCCCATCCCTTCCCGTCGACGACAAGAACGGACTCGGCGGCCGCCGCGGGCGACGCGCCGACGATCGGCAGCACGAGACTCGCGGCAAGCGCAAGGGCGAGGACGGTGGGAAGTCGGCGGCGATCGATCATGGTTTCGGGGGGGGACGTCGAAACACAACTCTAGGTGCCGAAGGCGTCGCGGTCGCCCAACTGTAGCGGGCAGGCATTCGTCTGAGGCACCGACGGCTCAGAGATGTGGGAGGTTGGGCCCAACGTGATCTCGTCCTGTTACCGCCATCCCGATCGGGAGACCGGCATCCACTGCACCCGCTGTGGGCGCTCGATATGCGCGGATTGCATGGTGCCGGCCCCCGTCGGCCATCACTGCCCCAGCTGTGTCCAAGAGGCCAAGCCGGACATGCGTCGCGTCAAGAATGTCAGGTGGAGTAGCGGCCAAGCCACCCGCGCCGGCCTTGTCGTGAAGGGCCTCATCGCAGTGAGCGTCGTGGCCTACTTCCTGCAGGAGTCCGACCCGACGGTCACCTTCCGGTACGCCAACCTGCCGGTCGCAGTGGGCCTGGGCGACGAGTACTACCGGCTGACGACGGCCACTTTCCTCCACGCCAGCATCAGCCACCTGGCCTTGAACATGCTCGGTTTGTGGATCATCGGGTCCCAGCTCGAACCGGTTCTCGGCCGCGTCCGATTCCTCGTCCTGTATCTCGTCGCCGGTATTGGTGGGTCGGTGGCGTACTACCTGCTGGGTGAGCCAATCGGTGCCGCCCTCGGCGCGTCGACAGCGGTTTTCGGGCTGTTTGGAGCAGCCTTCGTCGTCGCCCGCTCAAGGGGTGGCGACACCCGCACGATCCTGACGTTGATTGCGATCAACCTTGTCTTCGGCTTTGTCGTACCGGGAATCGACAACTGGGGCCACCTCGGCGGCCTCGTCACCGGCGGCATGATCGCGGGCATCTATGAACTGAGCGAACGGTGGCCGGGGGCGGCGCGCATCGCGGTGCAGGTCGGTGGTGTCGCCGTGATCCTGGCTGCGTTGGCCTTCCTCGTGGATACGAACCGACCCCAGCTGGAGGCGAGTGCGACAGGTGGCGGGAGCCGGGAGGAAAGGGTTGCCGTCGGCCGTGCCGGCGTGGGCGTTCCGCTCTGGGAGGTCTCCCGGCTCGTAGTGCCACCTGTCTGCCGCCACTTGTGTCGTCAGGCGGGGCACGAGACTTGAGCACCGCGATCATTTCCGCCTTCGTTGCAGCGGCCGACGACGGGAATCAGGCGTTCCTCGGTGACGACCTGCTGGCGTGGTTGCTGCTGGCGTTGGGCGGTGCCCTTGTCTTCGGCAACGTCATGGCGCTGCTCCGTCCACCCGCGAAAGGTCGCAAGGCTGACGACTTGACGCGCGCGCCGATGGGCCGAAGCCTCCTGATGATGGGTGCTGGACTAATCGCAACGATTTGGGCCCTCGCCACCCTCACGGGTTGAGGCTCAGCCGCAGCGGGAACAGCGGCCGAGCAGGTCGATGCGATGCGCATGGATCCGAAACCCGGTTTCGGCGGTGACCTCGTCGATCGTGCGAGCCATAGTCTTCTCGAGACGGGGCGACACCGTGTAGTCGTCGATGCTGCCGCAGCTGACGCAGACCAGGTGGTGATGATGGCTGGTGAGCTCTTCCGTGAGCTCGAAGCGTGAGAACTCGTCGGTCGCCATGACCTTGTGCACGACGCCGGCCTGCTCGAGCACCGCAAGGTTCCTGTACACGGAGCTCTGGGGAACCGTGGTGTCCTGAGTCAGGACCTCAGGAATGCTGAGAGGCCGGCCAGCCGTGGCGAGAAGATTGACGAGGGCGCGCCGTCCTCGGGTGTAGCGCTGATCCACCCCGCGCAAGAGTCCGCTCACCGTCGAGTGGAGGTCTGTCACGCGTCAAGTTTACCAACGACGCCGTCGAGCCCGGCGGGACGCGCCGTACGGCCTCGCCACGCGAAACGGCCCCGAGTAACCCGCTGGCCGGAGCCATTGAGCTTCTCGGGACCACGTTCCGCCGGCATCTTCCGCTTCCGTTTGTCAGTCGCCTTGCGGCTACCAACGCCCTTCAGCTTCGCTACCTCGCCCACCTCTCTGCGCTGGATCCTTCCACTCGCACCTCAGCGGCTTGCGCCGTCGTGGTCATGAGCAGAGTTCCTCAGTGCTCGGAACTGGGCTGAACACACAATGCGCCCACTGGGTTGTGGAAGTCAATAGGAACAACCTGAGGATTTCGAGAAACTTGAGATTTCTCAGGCCTCCTTCTCGAACACGACGAGGAACTCGAGCACGCCGTTGTCCTCTGTGCTTGCCGCCGCGTTGGAGGGGTTCGGAATTTTCCACTCGTCGAACTTGATCGGGATCGTGCCGTTGACCTTGAACTGGGCGCCCTCGCGCTGAGCCTTCAAGTCGAACGTCACGCTCTTGGTCGTGCCTCGGAGGGTCAGGTCGCCGGTGGCCTTGGCCGAAACCATGCCGGTGGAGGTGTCGCCGATCTGGATGGGCTGGGTCAACTTGAATGTCGCGGTCGGATACGTGGCCACGTCCATGATCCGCCCTCGGAACTGGCCATCACGGCGATTCTCGTCGCTCGTGACTGAGGCCATGTCGACCGACAGGTCGGTCGTCGTGACCTTGTCGCCGTCGATGACAAGCGTGCCCGTGACCTTGCTGGTGCGCCCGGCCGCCTCCTTGCTCTGCCCGAACAGCACCTCCTTGACCCGGTAACCGAAGATCGATTGCGCCGTGGGCCGCCAGGTGCCGCCGATCTCATCGGTCGGCGTCGCTCCAGCCGACTGGGTGGCCCCCGTTGTCGAAGGTGTGGAGTCGAGTGACAGGGGCGGCGGCGCGTCTTCTTGAATGAAGTTCAAGTAGACGTACGTGCCCGCCGATATCACTACCGCCAAGCCCACCACGATTCCGATCACGATCTTGATTGTCTTGCTCACGCTGAAACCCCCGGCTGTGGTCAACGGTCATGTCGGTCGGCACGATGCTGGCTCGACATCATGCTGGCTCTGGCTGGTGGACGCTTGTGTAGCGGCTGTGAGCCGGCTGTGAAAAGTCACAGCCATTGCCCGGCGGGTTCACAGCGGAGCCACAGGCGGCGGCTCGATAGTTGTCGTCATGAACGATGACACCAGATTTCAAACGCTGACGTTCGAAGAGCCCCCGGCCGCAGGAACGCCTGTCGCGACGGGGACTGCTGATCAGCCCATGGTGGAGCCGGTGTACTGGGACCCCCCTCCCGCGGCACCGGTTCCGCCGGCGGCACCGCCCACCGGTGACGGCCGCGCGCCGCGCCGGTGGCGCCCGGGAGCAGCCCTGCTCGCTGTAGCTGTCCTCGTCGGCGGCGCGGCCGGGGGCGTTGCGGGACGCCTGAGCGACGGCGGCGGATCGACTGCACCTGCGGTGGCGGCTCCGACTGGCGGCGCGGGTTCGGGCACGCTGGCCAAGGTCGGCGACATTCAGCAGGTGCTGGCCAAGATCGGGCCGTCGGTTGTGGCCGTCCGCACGCAGGCGTACCAGCGGGGCCGCTTCTACCCGGCCCAGGGTGCCGGCACCGGCACGATCCTGACTGCAGACGGCGAGGTGCTCACCAACGCCCACGTCGTCGACGGGGCGACGATGATCGAGGTGACCCTCAACGGCGAGACCGAAGGCCGAACGGCCGATCTCATCGGCGCGGACACCTCGGCGGATGTCGCCCTCATCAAGATCCGTGACGCCAGCGGCCTGCCCGCGGCCACGCTGGGGAAGTCGGCTGACCTGAGGGTGGGCGACAGCGTCGTGGCCATCGGCAACGCCCTTGACCTCGGCGCCACACCCACGGTGACTGAGGGCATCGTGTCCGCCCTCAACCGATCCATCGACGCGCCGGGTGAGTCTCTGACCGGCCTCATCCAGACCGACGCAGCCATCAACCCCGGGAACTCCGGAGGGCCGCTCGTCAACGCCAGCGGCGATGTCATTGGCGTCGACACCGCCGTCGCCGGCGACGCCCAGACCATCGGCTTCGCCCTTGCCATCGACAAGGTCAAGCCGGTGACGGACCAGTTGCGAGCCAACCCGCGCTCCTCGGGGTCGAGCTCCGGCGCGCCGGCTGCCCAGCGGGCGGTCCTCGGGGTGAGCCTGCAGAACGACCCCAGTGGCTCCGGTGCCGTTATCGGCCAGACGGCCCCTGGCTCGCCTGCGGCCAAGGCCGGACTGCGCGCCGGCGACGTGGTGACGGCGCTCGACGGCAAGGACATCTCCTCGGCCGACGATCTTGTCGCCGCCCTCCAATCGTACAAGCCGGGCGACAGCGTCTCGGTCACCTGGTCCCGCCAGGGCTCCCAGCACACGGCCAAGGTCGAACTAGCTGGTTCATAGCCTCCATCCACTTAGGCTCTAGTGAGAGGAGGTGACGAGGCGACCCGCAACTCTGTGCTCGTCGTTGATGACGAACCGTCGATCGTCGATGCCGTCGGTACGGCGCTGCGCTACGAGGGCTTCGACGTTCGTGAGGCCAGTACCGGGCGCGCCGCGCTTGCTTCCGCGCAGGAGTCACCGCCAGATCTCGTCGTGCTCGACGTGATGCTCCCCGACCTCGACGGTCTGGAGGTAACCCGACGGCTGCGGGCGGACGGCATCCGGGTTCCCGTGCTGTTCCTGACGGCGCGCGACAGCGTCGAGGACAAGGTGGCCGGGCTCACTGTCGGCGGCGACGACTACGTCACCAAGCCCTTCTCGTTGGCTGAGATCGTGGCCCGCGCCCGCGCCATCCTCCGGCGTACTCAGGGTGACGATGTCGATGACGACGGGCGGCTGCGGTTCGCCGACGTGGAGATGGACGAAGACACCCACGAGGTCTGGCGGGGGGGCAAGGTGGTGCCCCTGACGGCGACGGAGTTCAGCCTTCTCCGGTTCCTCCTCCTCAACCCGCGCCGGGTCCTTTCCAAGAGCCAGATCATCGACCACGTGTGGCACTACGACTTCGGCGGTGATGCGAATGTGGTGGAGACCTACGTGAGCTATCTGCGGAAGAAACTCGACCGTCTGGGGCCGCCGCTGATCCACACGATTCGCCTCGTCGGCTACACGCTCCGGGAGCCGGAGCGGACGTCGTAAGCCCGGCGCGTCCCATGAAGCGCCAGCTGTCACTCCGCACCAGGTTGCTGCTCGCGGTGGGCGCGGTCGCGCTGGTTGCCCTCGTTGTCGCCGACCTCGTCACCTACTCATCGCTTCGGTCCTTCCTCTACGACCGGGTCGACCAGTCACTCGAGTCGGCTCACTTCGCGGTCGAGAAGGCGCTCGAGAGAAATGGCCCGCCCGGCGAGACGACAGTGGCCGCGCTGGCGCCCGGTACCTACGTAGAGGTCCGCGCGAGCGACGACAGCGTCACTGGCGTCAGCGGAGGCCGGGGTTATGACGACGAGGAAAGGAGCCCGCGGCTCCCCAGTCGGATCACTGGCCTGGTTGACCCCGATGGCCCGGGCGATCCGCACCGCTACTTCACGGCCGAGTCGGCGCAACGCGGTGGTTCAGGATTCCGGGTTCGGGCCTCGGTGCTGCGAGACGGCGGCCAGCTGATCGTGGCTATGCCCCTCGATGACACCAAGGCGACGCTGCGCCGCCTCGTCACCATCGAGGTACTCGTGACCCTGACCGCGCTGGTTGTCGCCGTTGCCCTCGGTTGGTGGTTGGTTCGGGTCGGGTTGCGCCCGCTGGAGGACGTAGAGACAACAGCGGCAGCAATCGCCGACGGTGAGCTCGATCGGAGGGTGCCCGGCGATGAGGCCCGTACGGAGGTCGGTCGGTTGGCGCACGCTCTCAACACCATGTTGGAACGGATCCAAGCTGCGTTCCGAGAACGGGACGCGACCGAGGCCCGGCTCCGCCGTTTCGTTGCTGATGCCTCTCATGAACTGCGCACACCCGTTGCCGCTGTCGCTGCGTACGCCGAACTGTTCGAAAGAGGCGCCAACGATAGGCCGGCCGACCTGGCCAGGGTCATGTCGGGAATTCGGGTGGAAACGTCGCGAATGGGGGAACTGGTCGACGACCTCTTGTTGCTGGCGCGACTCGACGAGGGCCGTCCTCTCGAGCAGGAACCGGTTGAGCTCGTCTCGATCGCGGCCCAGGCTGTCGACGCCGCGGTGGCGGTCGGGCCGGGGTGGCCGGCGCGCCTCGAGGCCGACCAACCGGTCGAGGTGTCAGGCGACACAGCCCGGCTCCGGCAAGTGCTCGACAACCTGCTGAGCAACGTGAGGGCGCACACACCCGAGGGCACCGCTGTCGTGGTTCGGGTCGGCGCCGCCGGCGACAGCGCAGAGATAGAAGTCACCGACGAGGGGCCGGGCATGACCAATGAGGAGGCCAGCCATGTGTTCGAGCGCTTCTACCGGGTCGACGTGTCCCGCTCCCGCCGCCAGCACGGCGGAGCCGGCCTCGGGCTGGCGATCGTCGCCGCGATCGTCGAGGCCCACGGCGGTTCCGTGCAGGCGACAGCGTCCCCTGACGCCGGCGCGACCTTCACAGTGCACCTGCCGCTGTTAGCGCGGGATGCCGGCAGCTAGTTGCCGCAGGGCCAGTTGAGGATGCCGACGCCGGCTGGGTGGTTCCGTCCATTGCTGCCTCTCGAACTGCAAAAGCGCTGGCGGCCGCGCTTCGACCAGGGATGTCCTCGTCGGGTGGGGTGGGCGATCACGACCGACAGCAGGATCAGACGAGCTCGATGCCCGTGCGCGCGCAGAGAGCGACGAGCTGCTCCACGTCCGGTGCCCCCGGCGGAGGAAGGATTCGGGCGGTCGCCGGCTGGCCCATCCCCAGGAAAAAGTCCTCCAGGTTGTCGGCAGGCTTGCCCGAGCAGATCACCAGCATCCGGGCGGTGTCGGTGAGGACGCGGAAGAGGTGGGCGGCGCCGCGGGCGACCAACGCGAACGTGCCGGGTGTCGCCACGGTGACCACCCCGTCGACCTCGAACTCGATCTCACCCTCGAGAATGTAGAAGGCCTCGTCCTCGTCCAACTGCACGTGCATCGGCGGGTTGGATGCCGCCGTCACCAGGTGCTCGGTGAGGCTGTAGGCGCCGGCGGTCTCGGCCGTGCTCGCCTTGGTGGTCATCAGAGCGTTGAAGAACCACGTGGCCTCCCCGTCGTCGCGGCCCCGGATCATGGAGGTGGTCTGCATAGTTCCGTCCTTTCGTCGATGCTGTCCTTTGCAGCATGTGGTTGGTAGTAGACACTGCCAAAGGCAGCATGTCAAGCTCTTCTTGTGTCCTCACCTAGAACGACCACGGCCCACGCCATACTCGGGCTGCTGTCCCTCCGGTCGTGGACTACCTATGAACTCGCCAAACAGGTCCAACGGTCCCTCGGCTGGTTCTGGCCGCGCGCCGAGCGGAAGCTGTACGACGAGCCCAAGCGGCTAGTGGAGGAAGGCCTCGCCAGCAGCGAGCGGGAGATGACGGGGGCTCGACCCCGCACGGTCTACAGCGTGACGCCGAAGGGACGTGAGGCGCTGCGCCAGTGGCTCGACCAGGCGCCGGAGCCGCCAACGCTGGAGTTCGAGGGAATGATCAAGGTCTTCTTCGCCGATGCCGGCACATTGGAACAGCTCCGGGCCACGCTCACCTCGATCGCCGGGACGGCCGAGGCCCGGCTAGCCGAGCTTCAGGCGAAGGCCGATGAACTTGCCGGCAGCGAGGTGGCCTTTCCCGCTCGGGCCCACCTCAACTCGCTCGGCCTCCGCTTCCACTTCGACAATGAGCGGTCGATCGCAGCGTGGGCGCGCTGGGCACTCGACCAGACTGCAACCTGGCGGTCCACGACCGACCACGGATCCTGGGACCACCGCGGGGCGCTCTCCTTCGGCACGGAATCGCAGCGCCGCAGCCGACCTTAGCTCTGCGTTGCGAATTGGTGGCTGAGCCGAAGCGAGAGATGCGACATCCGCTTGCCGCTTCCCTACGCGGTTCGACACGCAGATTTCTGACATCGGTTGGGGGTTTGCCTTCCTCGGCATTTGGTAGAGATGTCAGGTGCAACCCGAAGCGTTTGGCGATCTGTTGGGCGGTGATCGTGGAAGCGGCGCCGCGACCGTGGCCCCTCCTAGGACCGCTGACGCCAGAGTGTTCCTGCTCCGTGCTCCGTCGGTGTATCGCGCCCAAAACGACACGTGGTTGCTCGCGGACGCGCTCGAGCGTGAGCCGGCGGTGGTCGGCGGCCGGGTGCTGGAGGTGTGCGCCGGCAGCGGTGCGCTAGCGGTCGCTGCAGCCCGGCTCGGCGCAGATTCGGTCACCGCCGGCGACATTTCTCGACGCGCCGTCGCCTCGTCGTGGCTCAACGCCCGAATGCGAGGCCTGCCTGTGCGCGTGCGGCGTGGCGACCTCTTCGGGCCGGTAAAGGGCGAACTTTTCGACGTGATTCTCGCCAATCCCCCGTACGTGCCTGCGGCCGAGCGGTGCGTCCCGCTCGGGGGGGCCGCTCGATCCTGGGACGCGGGGGTGGACGGACGAGCCGTCCTCGAGCGCTTGTGTCGAGAGGCCCCGGCGCACCTCGCCCCCGGTGGCGTGCTTCTCATGGTCTTTTCGGCGCTGTGCGGCGTTGAGCTGACCGTGCGGCGGCTGGAGGAAGCGGGGTTGGCCGTGTCGGTTGTGGCCCGCCGTACTGAGCCGTTCGGACCGGTGATGAACGCGCGGATCGGGCTGCTGGAGGCGCAGGGGCTGATCGCGCCAGGGCAGCGGCACGAGGAACTGGTGGTGCTGCGTGGCCAGGCGGCGTGAGGGCGCTGAGCCCCGACTGGTAGACGGACCGGTCGATCTCACCTTGCCCGACGGGACACGAGTGCAGTCGGACCGTCCAGTCGTGGCGATCTGCAGGTGCGGGCGGAGCCGGCGCTACCCGTTCTGCGACACGAGCCACCGGGAACGGTCGAGTCCCGGATCCCGTAACGACGACTGACCGGTTTGCCAGGCCCGCAGAAGGTGGGCGGTCAGCCGGTCGTTGAGGAGGGCGTCGACCTGGATGCCGAACACGATGTCGGCGGCGAGGGCGGGCTCGTCTGCCAGCAGGCTGGCGATGACGCCCTTGCGCACTACTTGCTCGTGCACTGCGTCGGCCTCGACGTGCTCGTCGTAGAACGCACGACCTTCGGGGTCGCCCCCGTTGATCCGTTCAACGGCCCGCACAAGACGCGCCGAACCGGGCGAGGAGGTGATCTCCACGGCTGCGAACTGGCCGATGAGGGCGCCGCGGAGTGATCGGTGAAGGCCGAAAAGTGACATGGCGTTGACCGTGACGAGGGTGACGGCCGGCGCCATATCGAGGTAGGCGCCGTAGGACGGGTCGAGGTCGAGAGCGGCCATCATGCGGGCGAACAGGCGGGCGTGGAGGCGATCGCCGTGGCCGGCCCCGTATTCATCGTGCGCCACGGCCACGAAGGACGACTTCGCCTGGCCGTCGAGGCGGGGGATGGCCCACGCCTGGGGATCCGCCTCCTTGAGGTGGTACAGCGAGCGGTGGGCGACGTACTCCTGCAGCTGCCAGCGCTCGCCCTCCCGCAGAAGGAAGTGGGACAGGCCGGCGCCGTCGGCGTCCGGCGGCTCGAGGAGAAGAGCGTCGATCGCGGCGTCGATGCCCACGTCCCCGCTGGCGGCCGTTTCGGAGCGCAGGGCGGCGAGAAACGGCCGTTCCAGCTGGCGGCGAAAGCGGAGGACGTCAGTATCCCACTCGAGGTCGTCGTCCACGCCTGCGAAGGAGCGGTAGTGCAGCTCGTACGCGACGTAGAGGGCCAGCTGGGCGTCGTCGCCGTTGGGTTCGTCCACCCGCGGGTCGGGAGGCAGGGCGCGACCGTCGGTCAGGCGGCCGATCAGGGCGCCGGATAGAGGCCCGCGCGGGCGCGGAAGCGTAGGGCTAGGGATGACTCAGAGATTCCCGGCGGCGCTGGTCGGGAAACCCGCTCGCCTGACACAGGAGGGCACGCCGCCCGATGGTGCTCACGTTAGTGGCGCCGATCCCTGGAGCCCTAGCTCGCTACTAATCGAGCGAGGCGACGGGAACGGCCTTTGTCGTGACGTCCTGGGCCACGTCGGTGAGGCGCAGGCCGTGGTTGCGGGCGTGGCGGCGGAGGCGGGCAAAGGACTGCTCCATGTCCAGGCCGGTGCGCTCGGCGACCACCCCCTTTGCCTGCTCGATCACCACCCTGGCGCTGAGCGCATGGTGCAGCTGTTCGTTCAGAGCCTGGGCGCCCAGCGCGGAGCGGTGCTGCAGGATTGCGATCGTCGACACGTCGGCCAGTGCTTGCGCGGCCACCACATCGATGTCGGGCATCGGACCTCGCTCGCGCCGGTACATGTTCATGGCGCCGATCGTGCGGCCTCGCAGGCGCATCGGGACCGCTTGTACGGAGAGAAAACCCGCGGCGACGGCGCGTGGCGCGAAGTCCGGCCAGGGGCTGTCCGCAGCGGTGAGATCTCGGCCGACTATCGGGCCCCCACTGCGATAACAGTCGACACAGGGCCCTTGATCGGACTCGGCCTCGAAGACCTCCAGCAGCCGCATGGCCTCGCTGGAGGAAGCCAGCACCCGCAGCTCCCCGTCGGGGGAGGCAAGCATGAGCCCGACCGCGGCTGCGTCAGTCATCTCGGCGCAACGGTCTGCGAGCAGACACATCAGGTCCACCACGTCGAAGTCGTCGACGAGGCTGTCGGCCAGCTCGACGAAGGTCTGTGCCAGCAGCGCTTCTCGCGACATCGCGTCCTCCCCGGCGCCCCCTCTTCTGGAGGATCCGCGCCCATCGTAGGCGGCCAGGCCCTACCCGGCGTCGTCGCTAAGGCGCAGACGGCGACCGACGACGTCGGCAGCGACGGCGGCAAGCGGCCACTCGATGGCGAAGGAGTGGGCCCGCAGCCGGACGAGGGCCTCGCGCACACTGACCTCGAGCTGGGCCGAGAGCATTCCCGCCGCCTGATGCACCACGTAGTGGAAGTTCGAGTTCGCTTCGAGCTCGACGGCCAGGGCGCCTGGCGACCCCCCGGCCTGCATGATCAGCAGCGACTCGGCGGCGACGGTGGCCATGACAAGCGCATCCGCGTGCTGGTCGTCGGTAAGGGTCCCGGGCCGATCGACACAGAGGCTGAGGGCCCCGAGACGTGCCGAGCCCACACCGACCGGAAAGGCGAAGATCGCTCGCGCTCCTGTGTCGAGCGCAGGGGCGGTGAACGCCGGCCACCGAGGGGCGGCCGGGTTGGCCAGGTCGGGCTCGAGGACGGGCCGGTCGTGGCGGTAGGCGTCGACGCACGGGCCTTCCCCCAGGGCGTGCTGCAGGTTCTCGACTGCTTCGGCGACGGGGGAAGTCGTGCACGCCGAGCCGAGGGGAATTTCATCGGTGTAGAGCACGATGCCAGCGCTGGTGACACCGAGGATGCGCTGGCTCACCTCGCACAGCCGAGAGGTCGTGATGTGGCTGCCGCCGAGCTCGACCAGGATTCGCAGGCGCCGCTCGCTGCTCATCGCCCGAGTCGCATCGGGGGGCTGGGGCAATCCGCCCCGGCCGGGAACGGCGTGCTTCGTGTGGCCATCTGGAGCCCCTTGTCTTCGAGAGTCGAAAAGCGCTGCCGAGGTCTGGGGCATCATCAGCGGGCCGGCACTTCAGCCCATGCCCGGGCAAATCGCCCAAGCGAGATCCACCCTAGTTGCTCGGGAACCCGAGGCCGCCGGTGACCGCTGACCTCGGGAAATGCAGCAAGTCTTGTGCTCAACGTGTTTGGGTCGCCGGCGACCGGGAAGGAACCTGCCGCCGCATTCGTTGCCCCGGACCCTGGCGACGAGCGGGCCGCGACGAACTAGACGTCGGACGGAGCGCCATCAGGTCGCTACGTCCCGAATGTTTCAGATCTGACGGTTCGCGGGCGGGACCAAATACCGCAGACACTCTGCATCCACGAACAGGAGAACGAAATGAAGAAGGCAATCGGAACGGCATGCTTGGCAGTCCTCTTGAGCATGGGCGTCGCCACCACCGCCGGAGCGCAGACCGACCCTGGCACCCCGACCGCTCAGTCGACCACCCAGGAGAGTAAGAGCGACGACAGCGGCAAGTACGGTTTGGCCGGCCTTTTGGGCCTTGTCGGTCTCGCCGGGCTGCTCAAGCGTGACCGCCAGCATGACAACCGGAACGCCGCCACCACCCGGTAGGGCATGGTGCCGTGAAGCGCGGCGAAGCACTCAACGATGCTGACTCAGGCCCAGCGCCCCTCCGGTAGTCCGGAGGGGCGCTGCGGCGTCGGCGGTACTCAGGGCGCTTCATCGGTCGTCGCCGAGCCTTCGCGATGCAAGAGCTATACTTTGGGCGCCTCCCTGTGATCCTTGAGCGGCCCATGGTTGGCACGTAGTCCGTTGCCCCAGACCCCGGCAGCGTCCAAGTGGACAGCGACCGGGAGCAGATGGGTGAACCGACAAGGTGCGGGGGCCGCGGTGGATGGCGAGCTACCGCTGGCAGACGAGCTGTCGGCCGTGTTCGCGCGTATGTCCGGCTTCCTGCTCTCCCAAGAGACGGTGGCCACTGCCCTGGGGTTGGTCACGTCGCTGGCTAAGGACACCATCCCGGGCAGCGTCGGCAGCGGGGTGACCCTCACCGACCCGCGGGGCCGCAGGACCACGGCCGGGGCCTCGGATGCGATCGTCGAGAAAGCCGACGATCTGCAGTACGAGCTCGACGAGGGGCCGTGCCTCGACGCTTGGATGCATCGCACGGCAGTACGGGTGGACGACACCGCGACCGAGCACCGCTGGCCACGGTGGTGCGCGGCAGCGTATGGCCTCGGCATGCGCTCAGCGCTCAGCGCCCCGCTCGTCGCCGCTGATACAGCGCTCGGCGCCATGAAGGTCTACGGCGCGCAGCCCGCCACATTCGACGAGCGGAGCACCCAGGTACTAGGCAAGTTTGCCGCGCAGGCCGCCATACTTTTGGCCAACGTCCAGTCGGTAGAGAACGCCGGCCGACTCAGCGAGGGGCTCAGGGACGCGATGCGAAGCCGCGACGTGATCGGGACGGCGAAGGGGATCCTGATGGCCCGCGAGCGCATCGACGAGGACGCCGCGCTCGTCATGCTCGTGAGCACCTCGCAGCGGCAGCACCAGAAGGTGCGAGACATCGCCCAGCAGCTGGTGGAGTCGACCGCCCGCAGGGGACACTGAGGCGGGACGGCGTGTCCGTGGGCACGGAGGACGACAGCCAGCGAGGTCCACTCGTGCTGGCGTACTCCCGAACTGAGCTGACCCTCGAACAGCTGTGGACTCGCTACTTCGCCCTCGGCGGCGATGTCGGTCTGGTTGAGCTCGAGGCGTACCTGGAGGGGCTCCTGGCACTGCCCGACAATCAGCGCGACCTCGTCGCCGTCGCAGTGAACGAGCGCCTCGACGAACTCGTCGGACCACGCGTCCCGTACAGCCGCACGGTCTCCGAGGGGAAGCCCGACCACGGGCCGCTGGCCGCCCTGGTGGACATTCTCGAGGGCGCCCGTCTCGTCCCGCCCGAGCGGCTCCCTGTGGTCGCTGCGGCGGCAGGGCAGGCGCTGGGAGTCGGCGTCGTCGTCTACCTCATCGACTACGACCAGCGGCGCCTCGTGCCCTTGTCCGCTCCCAACCTCGCCGGCCGCGAGTCGCTCGAGGTGGACACGACGCTCGCCGGGCGCGCATTCCGTATGGTCGAGATGCTGTGGGGCCAAGCCGAAGCCGAAGCCGACGCGCGCCTCTGGGTGCCCCTCGTGGACGGCGAGGAACGCCTGGGGGTGCTCGAGATCACCCTTGGCCACAATGCTGATCCGCGCGATTCCGGCCTCTGGCATCAATGCCGGTGGATAGGCCTGCTCCTCGGCCACCTGGTCACCGCGGCCAACCAGTACGGCGATGCGTTGGACAAGGTTCGCCTTCGACAGCCTCGTACTATCGCGGCCGAGCTTGTCTGGATGCTGTTGCCGCCCCTGACCGCCGGCGCCGACAACTTCTTGCTGGCCGGAATGCTCGAGCCCAGCTCCGAGGTGGGAGGTGACGCCTTCGATTACGGACTCTCGGAAGAGACCGCGACGCTCGCCATTTTCGACGCCGTGGGTCATACGCTCAGTGCTGGGCTGATGACCGCCGCCACCCTGGCCGCCTACCGCAACGCCCGAAGCGGGGGCCATGACCTCCTTGAACAGGCCGCCGCCATCGATCGTACGATCGGTGACCACTTCGGCGACGACACCTTCGTGACCGGGGTCATCGCGGAGCTCGAGCTGGCCACTGGCCGCTTGCGGTACGTCGTTGCCGGCCATCCCCAACCCGTCGTGCTCCGTTCCGGCAAGGTGGTCAAGAGGCTGAGCGGAGGACACCGCGCGCCCTTCGGCGTCATGACCGGTGGCGACGTCGCCCAAGAGATACTGCAGCCCGGCGATTGGCTGGTCCTGCACACCGACGGGATCACCGAGGCCCGGGACAGCACCGGGCGCTTCTTTGGCGATGCTCGGTTGATGGACTTCCTCGAGCGCGAGGCCGCCTCGGGCCATCCTCCCCCCGAGACAGTCCGCCGCCTTACCCAGGCCGTGTTGGACCATCAAGACGGTGTCCTCCAGGACGACGCCACCGTTCTCTTGGCCCGCTGGGGGGATGACGACCTGCGCTTCTAGCGCTGTGGATCGAATGAGCGCAGCGCGCCAATTTTGGAGAGAATCCGATCCCTCACATCGGAAGGTCCGTTGCGAGGCCGTGCCCAGATCGGAGCACAATGGCAAACGACAGTGACCTACGGACGCCGCTCGCCAAGCTCTCGGCCATTTCCCAGGTGCCCGAGTGCCCGAAGGACTCCCCGCCGCGCGAGCACACGAGAACTACTGGGTGACTACTCTCGAATGGGTGCGTCCTGCCGACACCACCCCGGAGGCGAGAGCGGTTCAACTGGCCAGTTTCCGGGCGATGACGGGTGAGCAGCGACTGGCAATGGCCATCGAGATGACGGATGAAGCCTGCCGGGTGACGCTGGCGGGCATTGCTCACCGCCAGCCGGGGCTCGGGCCTTCGGAGCTGCCTGCGGAGTTGGCCCGTTTGCTTCAGCGTTGACCTACCGACAGCTCATGGCGACGATCGTCGCCGCCCTCGACGAGACCGGGATCCCTCACGGTGACTGGCTCGTCGGCAAGCACGTTTCACGGCGAGCCGCGAACCACGGCTGACATCGACATCGTCATCGACCCAGATCCGTCGACGCTCCGGAGCTTCATCGACGCCTTGGACCCCAATCGTTTCTACGTCGGCGACGCCGTGTCGGCCTTGGCGCGCCGGGATGCATTCAACGTGATCGACGTCGCCACCGATGGAAGGTCGACCTCATCGTGCGAAAGGACCGACCCTTCAGTTGGTCAGAGTTCGACCGCCGCATGCCAATAGTTGTCGACGGTGTCCGGGTACACATGGCAACCGCCGAAGACACGATTCTCGCGAAGCTCGAATGGGCGCGCCTAGGGGGATCGAACCGTCGGCTACGCGATGTCGCCGGCATCTTCGAGGTGTCTGGCGAAGGGCTCGACCGCGCCTACCTGGAGTACTGGGGCGAGCACCTCGGACTGATCGACGACCTAGCCACGGCGGAACAGATGGCGGCCGAGTGAGTCAACTCGGGACCTGAGTTCGGGTGCTGGGTCGACGACCGGAACTCGTTGCGTACGTCTTCGGTTTAGGCATGGCGTTTCTCCTCTGGCGGAAGGAGTTCAACAAGAGAATGGCAGGCGCCCTAACGAGCTCGAAGCGTCGGCCTTGTCGCTTCGAGGTTCGCGGCGAGCGCCGCCTCCGCCTGAGCTCCGACGAGTTGGAGGAACAGGTCCAGAGGAAGAGTGCCCACCCCGGCGGCCATTGAGTCGGGCTGGCCGACGGTTGCCTGAGGGGCGATGAGGAAGCAGCGACCCTTGAACCGGGGGTGGCGCTCCATGAGGGCGCGCAGGCCGGCGCGACTGTGATCGGGCGAGGCACCGATCTCAAACGCCAGCGGGTGATCCGGATGGTCGAAGACAAGGTCAACCTCGTGCTTGCCGTCATGCCAGTGGTACAGCCGGACACCGGAGTGAAGGGCGAGTGATTGCACGGTCGCGGCAACGAGATTCTCCAGGAGGGCGCCGAGCTCCGTCGGGTTGTCGAGCGGCGCCAAACCCCGTTGCAGCGCCGCGTTCCGAATAGCCCCATCGACGAAGTAGAGCTTGCGGCCGCGCTTTTGCACCGTCGCCTCCCGGCCGGAGTAGTTCGGCAAGGTGAAGACGAGGAAGGCCTGCTCGAGGTAGGAGAGATAGCGGTCGAACGTAGGCTGGGACAGCCCCAGGTCACCGCAGATGTTCGATGGCGAGAGCAGACCGGTGACCTGGGCGGCCAGCACGTAGAGCAAGCGCTCGAGCATCATTGGGTTGTCGACCCCAAAGGACTGGGGGATGTCCTTGTAGATCGCCCGCTCGACGGCGTCGGTACGCAGGACCTGCTGTGACTCGAGGAGTCGGCTTGGCTCGTCCTCGTCGGGCTTGTCACGAGCAGCCGTCAGCAACTCGGGGAAACCACCGACGAGCATGAAGAGGCGACGCCATGCGGCGAGGTCGGGGTCGGCGCGTTGCCCCTGCTGGAGCATGGCGAGGCTGTCTGCCAGAGTGTCGCCCACGACAACGGGTCGGTCCTGACCAACGAGGGCGAGGAACTCGGTGAACAGGTAGGGCGTGAGATGTTGCTCGGACCAGCGCCCGGTAGTGCTTTCCAGCCGCCGCTCGCGCAGAGCGGCCGTGGCACTGGAGGTCGCAGCGATCCGGACAGGCCACTGTTCGTCGAAGAAGGGGTCCAATCCCTCGGTGTAGTCGAGTTCATCGAGCATCAGGAAGACGGGCCGCTGCGCGCTAAGCGATGTCGTGGGGACGGCCCGCACGAGATCGCCGAGACTCTCCTGGAGCAGGAGGGGGTGGTCGAGGCGCATCCACCAGATTCGGTCCGGCTCGACCTTGACCTCCAGGAGGTGGCGGACGGTCTGGTAAAGAGCGGTCGTCTTGCCAACCCGGCGAGGCCCGAGCACGAGCTGAAAACGGTGCGGCTCGTCGTCCTGCAGTCGCTGCCAAAGTTGCGTGGCTAGGGGCCGCTCGACGGTCCGCGCCAGGGTCGCCGGAACTTTCCCCGTGCGCTGCCACGGGTTCTGCTCGTCGAAGACACGCTGCAGGTCTTCTGGGTCGGGCCGCCCTACAGCCACGTCGCGTCCTCCCCATGGGGCTTACGGGAAGAATAGCATATTCACTGTGAATGCTGTATCTTTCCCCCAACGTGACCGTAATTACCACAACTAACTGACAAAGACTACCTATAACTAATGGACTGTTCCTGTAGATAAGTAGTACGGTAAGGGACATGATCTACCGGACACCGGCGTTGAGTGCTCGTGACGAACGGGTACTGAGCGACATCGAAGAACTGCGCACGCAGCTGCGTTACTACCTACGAGAACCGCGTCGCTGGTACGGGACGCTTCGCCGGGCCACGCTGGCACGAGCGATGCAGGGTTCAAACTCGATCGAGGGTTACCACGCAAGTGTCGAGGACGTTGCTGCTCTGATCGAGCATGAGGAGCCACTCGGCGCAGATGAGGAAACGCGCCAGGCCATCGCCGGTTACCGAGACGCAATGACCTACATCCTTCAGCTCACCGCTTCGCGCCCCATGGTGCCGCTCGATGAGTCACTTGTGAGGGCGCTTCATTTCATGATGTTGAAGTACGACTTGGCGAAGAACCCTGGGCAATGGCGTCCCGGTGCTGTGTGGATTCAAGACGCTGATGGACACACCGTGTACGAGGCACCTGCTCGTGAGGAACTCGACGCGCTGCTCGGCGAGACCCTGGCCGGTGTCAATGACGGCGAAGGGGAAGCGATCGTCCGGGCGGCGATGGGGCATCTGAACTTCGTGCTGGTCCATCCGTTCAGCGACGGGAACGGCAGAATGGCGCGCTGCGTCCAGTCCTACGTTCTGGCCAGCGAAGGGATCCTGTCCTCTGAGTTCTTGAGCATCGAGGAGTACCTCGGTCGTAATACGCGCACCTACTACGACGTGCTCACCCAAGTCGCTCAGGGGGCGTGGAGCCCACAGAACGACGCCAGGCCGTGGCTGGAGTTTTGCCTGACCGCCCATTTTCGCCAGGCGGGAACCCTGTTGAGGCGCATCCAAGAAACCGAAGCATTGTGGGATCAGTGCGAGCAGCTTGCGCGTCGTCACAAGCTGCCGGATCGCTGCGTCGGAGCACTGTGCGACGCGTCACGAGGTTGGCGTCTCCGACGTTCCCTCTATGTGAAGACGGTCCAATCATCGGCCGGGGAGGCGATAACCGACGAGACGGCGACGCGTGACCTAAGGGGGATGGCAAATGCGGGCTTGCTTGAGCCACTTGGAGAGAAGCGCGGCCGCCAGTACGTAGCAACGCCCAACCTGAGGGTGTCCTGGGAAAACATTCGAAGTCAGCGCCCTGCCCGAGGAGTAGACGACCCCTACTCTCTGGCGCAGCCAACCCTGCCCGGTCTGACGGACTAGCTAGAGAGCGGGCGACGGGAATCGAACCCGCGTTCTCAGCTTGGGAAGAAGAACCGGGTACCCCGCTCAACAGGGCCGATCCGGAAAACCCCAGCTCACGGTACATGTGGGCTTACCGTCCATTCCCGAAGTGACCCACTGTTTACCGATCGTTGTGGCCCATTTGTGGCCCAAATCAGTCCCTAGGGAGGCGTCAACCGATCCGTCTCCCAACCGGGTGCCAGGATTCAGGTTCCTGTGTTTGAGCCGTTGTGCTCCTAGGCTGTGCGAGTGCGGACGGTGGGGATGAATGCCAGCACGACCGAGATCCTGTTGACGACGTGTGACGACGATGTCGTCGTTGATGGGCTTCCGGAGCGCCTTCGGCCTCCGGCAGGCCTTGAAGCTGGTGAGGGATTGTTGGAGTTCATCGACGAGGTGCGGCGGGCTCTACAGGAGATTGGTCCCGATCGCGCACCCTCATGATGTTGAGGTCGACGCCGCCGGCGATGCCATCGACGTGAGCAAACCCGTGGATCTGCCAGATGACCCAGCCGTCGACGTTCGGGCGACGGAGAAAGCGAAAGTGCCAGAGCGGCCGGTCAAGCTCGTCGCGCACTGGGTAGCGGCTCTCCCAGTCGTCGCGTACGTACACGGTCACTTCGCGATCCCACGCCTCCTCGACGACGGCGAGGAAGGCTCGCACCTCCGCATCGACCTCAGCGGGGGTCGGCCGACGACCGCAGTTGCCGGCGATCTCGAAGTCGACGGCCGGTGAGAGCGCGCCCGGGTCTGGTGGTGCGACCGACAAGAAGTGCCGAGCCTGGTCGCGGCCGGGTCGGCAGAGTGTGAAGAAGTGGTAGGCGCCGCGGTGAAGACCTGCCTCACCGGCCTCGCGCCAGTTCTCCCGGAAGCGCCCGTCCGTGAAATTCCCGCCTTCCGTCGCCTTGATGTAAGCGAAGCGGATGCCGTCCTCCGCGACAGCCCGCCAGTCGATGTCACCCTGATGATTGGAGACGTCCACGCCGTAGCGCTCGCCGTCCCGAAGTGGCGGCCGCCAGTTTGGAACGAAGAGGAACCAGAACGCAGCTCCGAGCCCAGCCAGCAGGAGAGTGACGCCACCGACGATCCATGGCCATCGCCGCCGCCTGCGTCGTTCGACCTTGACTTTTGGATCGATCAATCGCTCACGACTACCGCATCAGCATCCCGAGCCGACTCACGCTTGGAGGCGCGCAGCGCGGCCAGCACCGCTGTGAGGCTCAAGACGACCATGACGATCAGGACGGTGGCAGCGGTCGCCCAGGCGCCACCGTTGATATCAACCCAGTCGTAGGAGCCGTTGACGAACCCTTCGAGCATCCCATCGTGGTCGGAGTCGATCCAGCCGGTGCTCGATTCCGCGATCGGGGCCGCAACCCACGGAATGGCCGCGACGAGCGCCGCTGCGGTGACTTTCGCAGCACCTCGACCGGCGATCCGCCGCCGTTCACCCACCGAGCGACGGAGACCGATGCCGAGGTCCCACATACCGCTGACAACGCAGGCAGCGAAGAAGGCAACGCCGAACAGCACCACGATCAAGCTGACCATCAGACCCATGTGCGTCGCGTCTCCTTCGTCAATCGTGCCTAGCAACCAACCGGAGAAGGTGATCTCTGTTCGTCGCAGCGAGGTACTCGCGCACGATCGACTCCGCCTCGCGTCGGATCTCCTGCACCGCTCGCTGCTGTTCGCTCGCGTACTCGCCGAGCGCCTCGCGTGGGTTCACCTCGTTTCCGGCACCGAGCTGCGGCGGCGGAAGCAGGAGCACACGCGGCTGGCGGCGCTCTATGCGGCGCTTGAGCTGCGGCAGGTAGGCGAGAAGGTGGCCCCACTCGGCGACGGGATCGCTGAACGGCTTGCGCCACGAGACGACCTTGAGCCGCAGATTCGACAAGACCCAAAGCTCCTCGGGCTGGTCCATCTGGTGCCAGTCGCGGGTGACGAGCGCGTCGAACCCGTCTTCGGCGGCTCGGAGGTAGATGAGCCAGTCAGGTGTACGGGCCTCCGTGAGTGTCCGATCGTGGTCGTACACGGGCACCGCCTCGACCGTCGCGTCGACCGAGGCTAGATCGAAGCCCGGTGGCCGCGGGAAGTTCTGGTCGAGGAGGAGCCGCAAGTTCATGCGACCTGGCGAAGTCGATCCTCCAGCGCAATCGCGTCATCGACCTGCTCGGCGCCCAGTTCCGGATACAGCGCGACGATGCGCGCCGTTTCGAGGCCACGCTCGTTCCGCAACGCGTGCAGGGAGGCGGTTGGGATCCTCGTTGATCTGACGACTGGTTCGCCGCCCATCACCCAGGGCGAAATGGCCGTGAGGTTCGAAGGTGTGAGCAGATCGGGACCCCATAGGCGCTTCCGACCGAGCTCTGCGATCGGCTCGAGCAGGTCGAAGACGGCCAAGAACTGCGCCATGCCGGCGAGAACCTGTTGCCCCGTCAGACGGTCGACGGTCTCCTCACCGAGGAGGACGATCGATCCGTCGCTACGGACCTCGCTGACCTGCTGCATTGCGTCGGCCATTACTTCGCGCAGCGCCGTCACCCGCGCTGCAGCGTGAGGTCGATCGTGGCCCTGCTGTCGAAGCCAAGCCAGGAGGCGGGCGAAGCCGAGATCGCGATAGGACCACGCCTTGGGTCGGGCGCTCACGTAGTCAGGAACGAGAACCTTCGCCTCCGCCCAGTCGTACAGCGTGCGTGCTGGAACGCCCGAGAGCTGCCCGGCCCGCTCCGCCGAGTAGCGGCCTCGTGGATGTCGAAAGGCGAAGAGGATGAGCTGTTCCTCGTCCGTCGTCAGGGCGCGCGTCACGCCGCACCCCGCACTAGCCCTCGCTTTCGGCCCAGCACTTCACGAGACTCCAATCCCAGACAACGGACCGGCCCACACGAGCGAGAGGCTCTGGAAAGTCTCTATCGCTCTTCGTCCATTTCCGGACCGCCTCGCGCGAAACGCCGAGTCGGCGGCCGATCTCCGCCCCGGATACGAGGTCCTGAGTCACCTCTACACGTTGCCACATGTCAACCAGGATTGTCGCTGGCTTCTGTGGCTGGATGTGGCCCGTTTGTGGCCCACGGCAAAACCGGCACCTTTTGACGGGGTCGGGAAACTGGCCGAAATACCGTCTAACCAGGGCCTTTACCTGCGAGCGGGCGACGGGAATCGAACCCGCGTTCTCAGCTTGGGAAGCTGATGTTCTGCCGCTGAACTACGCCCGCGTGAGCGTCAATCTACATTCCGTTCACGTCGCGCCGGAGGGTGCCCCTTACGTTCACTGGAACGAAACAGATCGGCAATCTTTGCCGCATAGGTTCCCGGCGGATGGACGTAGTACTGATTCGCTGGCCGACCGACAGTGGGCGCCGAGCGCGCCTCAGCGCTGCGAGGGAAGCGCGCTTGCTGCTGGTCGAGGATGGGTTCGCGCCGCCGGCGGCACTTGACTGTCTGGAGGACTGGATCAGGGTTCCCGCGCCGGAGGAGGACGTGCAGGCCCGGCTCGATGCGCTCACCCTGCGCCGCGAGGTTCATTTCCCGGCCGCGACCCCGGCCATCGACGACGACGGTGTGTTGCGCTTTGACGAAAAATGGGTGGCGCTCGCGCCGCTCGAGGCGCGACTCACCTCAGTGCTCCTTAGTCGCTTCGGCGCGGTCGTGAGCCGGGAGACATTGATCCGGGCTCTTTGGCCCGGGAGGACGCCAGGGCGCAACGCCCTCGACGTGCACGTGCTGCGGCTGCGCCGGCGGCTCTCACCGCTCGGCCTTGCGATCAAGACGGTTCGGTCGCGGGGCTACCTCCTGGAGGCGAGCATGAGGCGCGCCGAGGTCAATGGCGCCTAATCCAGACCTGAGGGTTGGACGTTTCACCCGGCCCGAGCGGGCAAAACGTTCAAAGCTCGGGCGATGATTGCCGCTGAGGCCGCCGGTCGGTTGCGCAGATCGAGCCACGTGATGGACAGCACCCGGAAACCAGAAGCAGTGACAGCGTTGTTGCGGGTGCGGTCAGCAGACCACGAGCTGAGACTCGAGTGATAGCGGTAGCTGTCGGCTTCGAGGGACACGAGCTCGGGCGGCCAGGCGATGTCGAGGAAGACCTCGGCTCCGTCCAGAAGCACGACCTTGTGTTGGAGGACCGGCTCCGGAAGGCCGTACCGCCGGACCAGTCGGAGTACCTCGCGCTCAAAGCGACTCTGTTGCACCCGAACCACTCCGAGGCGCGCCGAGATAAGGGCGTCGAGTTCGCCCGCGCCGCGCTCCCTGGACCCGCGGCCGAGAGCGCACCGGAACGGTCAGCTCGATTGGCGCGGACGGTTGACCCGCCAGACGCGGGCGAAGGGTGCAACCTCGCGGTGGGAACCGCTCCACGGGGCCTCTACGCTGCCCCCCATGAGCCTTGACCTGTCTGAACTGGCGCGCCCCGCCGACACGACCATCCTTCTTGTCGTCATGGACGGATTAGGTGGTTACGCCGACGGTGATAGCGGGACTGAACTCGAGGAGGCTTCGACGCCGAACCTCGACCGGCTGGCGGAAGCCGGGTCGTCCGGGCTGTTCGACCCCGTCGGTCCGGGGATCACGCCCGGTTCAGGGCCTGGGCACCTGGCGCTCTTCGGTTACGACCCGATCGAGTACCAACTCGGCCGCGGCGCGCTGTCCGCCGCCGGTCTGGAGGTAGAGCTCAAACCGGGCGACGTTGCCGCCCGAGGAAACCTGGCAACAGTCGACAGCAATGGTCGGATCACCGATAGGCGCGCCGGGCGCATTGCCGACGATGAGGCCCGGCGCGTGGTGGGGCTGCTCACCGAGCAGGTCGACATCGACGGAGTTGAGGTCACCTTCGCCCACGAGGCCCAGCACCGGGTGCTGGTAGTCCTTCGGGGCGCGGGCCTCGCGCCGGAGGTGACCGATACCGATCCGCAGTCGATAGGGGTCGCGCCACTGGATCCAGAGGCCAAGACGGCCGACGCCAAGCGCGCCGCCGAGGTAGTCACGGAGCTCAGCAGTCAGATCCGCGAGATCTTGAAGGACGAGTTCCCGGCAAACGCTCTGCTCCTTCGTGGGTTCGACTCGCATCGAGAGTTGCCTTCGATGCAGGACCGGTTCGGCCTGGAGCCAGCGGCGGTCGCGGTCTATCCGATGTACAGGGGTATCGCCCGCCTCGTCGGCATGGAAGTCCTACCTACGCCCGCCGACCTGGGGGCCGAGCTTGTGCTGCTGAAGGATCATTGGAGTCGCCACGACTTCTTCTTCCTCCACCACAAGTCACCCGACTCCGCCGGGGAAGACGGCGATTTCGGAGCCAAGGTGGCGGCCATCGAAGCGCTCGACACGGCGGTGCCCGAGCTCACTGCGCTCGATCCCGACGTCATCATCGTCACCGGCGACCACGCCACGCCGAGTCAGATGGCGGCCCACTCGTGGCACCCGGTACCAGCGCTCATGTGGGGCCCACGAGTCGGACGTGACGACGTGAGCCAGTTCGGCGAGCGCTGGTGCCTGCACGGCGCCCTAGGTCGCCGGAGGTCGAAGGAACTGATGCCGCTGGCGCTTGCGGCCGCGGGCAGGTTGGCGAAGTACGGGGCGTAGCCCTGCTCCGAAGAAATGGTGGTGACCAGGGACAAACTGGCGCCTGGGAATAAGGTGGCCACCAACTACCTTGATAGCAATACACTCAACTTTGATAAAGTGCCGAACGTACCGGCACCGATCTCCACTGGGAGGAACGTTTCATGGCAAAGGCCGTTGGCATCGACCTCGGCACCACCAACTCTGTCGTCTCCGTACTGGAGGCGGGTGAGCCCACTGTCATCCCCAACGCTGAGGGGGCGAGGACCACTCCGTCTGTGGTCGGATTCTCCAAGACCGGCGAGGTCCTCGTCGGCGAGGTGGCCAAGCGTCAGGCCATCACCAACCCTGATCGCACCATCCGGTCGGTCAAGCGCCACATGGGCACTGACTGGACCATCGACATCGATGGCAAGAAGTACAACTCCCAGGAGATCAGCGCCCGGATCCTGCAGAAGCTGAAGCGAGACGCCGAGGCCTACTTGGGCGAGCGGGTCAGCCAAGCCGTCGTAACCGTCCCGGCCTACTTCGACGACGCTCAGCGCCAGGCCACCAAAGAGGCGGGCACGATCGCCGGCCTCGAGGTGCTGCGCATTATCAACGAGCCCACGGCGGCCGCGTTGGCGTACGGGCTCGACAAGGAAGGCGAGGAGCAGACGATTCTTGTCTTCGACCTCGGCGGTGGAACGTTCGACGTCTCGGTGCTCGAGATCGGTGAGGGTGTCTTCGAGGTCAAGTCCACGAGCGGCAACACCCACCTTGGTGGCGACGACTGGGACCAGCGGGTCATCGACTGGCTGGTGAAGTCGTTCAAGGACGACAACGGCGTCGATCTGGCCAAGGACAAGATGGCCCTTCAGCGGCTGAAGGAGGCCGCTGAAAAAGCAAAGATCGAGCTTTCCGCGGTCCAGGAGACCACAGTCAACCTTCCGTTCATCACCGCCAGCGAGAGCGGCCCGCTCCACCTCGACTACAAGCTCACGCGATCGAAGTTCCAGGAGCTGACGGCCGACCTGGTCGAGGCATGCAAAGGACCCTTCCAGCAGGCGATCAAGGACGCCGGGCTCAAGTCATCGGCAATCGAGCACGTCATCCTCGTGGGCGGATCGACCCGGATGCCCGCGATCCAAGAGTTGGTCGAGAAGCTCGGAAAGAAGGAGCCCCACAAGGGCGTCAACCCCGACGAGGTCGTTGCCGTCGGTGCGGCCGTTCAGGCCGGCGTGCTCAAGGGTGAGGTCAAAGACATCCTCCTCCTCGACGTCACGCCGCTGTCGCTCGGCATCGAGACCAAGGGCGGGATCATGACCCGTCTCATCGAGCGCAACACCACGATCCCGACCAAGCGCACCGAGGTCTTCACCACCGCCGAGGACATGCAGCCGTCGGTGGAGATTCACGTGCTGCAAGGCGAGCGGGAGATGTCGATGTACAACAAGACGCTCGGCAAGTTCCAGCTCATCGACTTGCCGCCCGCGCCTCGTGGCGTGCCCCAGATCGAGGTCACCTTCGACATCGACGCCAACGGCATCGTGCACGTCGCAGCCAAAGACCGGGCGACGAGCAAGGAGCAGTCGATGACGATCACAGGCCAGTCTGGGCTGGCTCGTGAGGAGATCGACCGCATGATGCGCGATGCCGAGTCGCACGCGGACGAAGACCGCAAGCGGCGCGGCGAGGCAGAGGTCCGCAACAATGCCGACTCGCTCGTCTACCAGACCGAGAAGTTGCTCCGCGACAACGGCGACAAGATCTCGGGTGAAGAGAAGAGCGAGGTCGAGAAGAGCCTGGCCGAGCTCAAAGAGACGATGCAGGGCACCGATGTCAACGCAATCCGCACTGCCTCGGAGACGGTCATGGCCGCCACCGGCGCGCTGGCGCAGCGGCTCTACCAGGAGGCGGCAGCCTCGGGGTCACCTGACGGCGCGGGCGCTGACGGCGCGGGTGCTGGCGCTGCGAACGCTGACGGCGCATCGGATGACGAGGTTGTCGACGCTGAGATCGTTGATGACTGAGCCATCGGACAATCCCTTCCGGCGCCACTCGCGCGCCGCTGAGGATCCCCTGGTCTCCCCTGACTCTCCCGACTCGCCTGAGCCTTCAGAGCCAGAGGATCCTTCTGAGCTGGTTGACGCTGACGAGGCCAACTCCATCTGGTCCGATCTGCGGGCCGCCGTCCGCCCCCCGGAGGGGGACACTGAAGAGTCGAGACCGGAGTCTTCCGACCCAGGGCTTCCCGGCGACTCCCTTGGCGCGCCGCCGCCTGCCGATTTCCCCGGAGATACTGGTGGCTCCGTCTCCGATCCGGTCGCGCAGGCTGAGTCCGTTGTCCTGCAGGACTTTGTCACCTTGACCGCGGAGCGCGATGACTATCTGCTCCAGGTGCAACGGCTGCAGGCTGACTTCGACAACTACAGGAAGCGCATTATCAAACAGCAGGGCGAGCAGGTCGAGCGGGCCGCTGAAGGGCTTGTCTCCAAGCTCCTCGATGTACTCGACACGTTCGATCTCGCTCTGGCCCACGGCGAGGGCTTCGATCAGGTGCACGGGGCGCTCATGGGTTTGCTCGAGAAGGAGGGCTTGGAGCGGCTCGACCCGACTGGAGAGCCATTCGATCCCAACGAGGCCGACGCAGTAGCGCACGAGGAGGGCGACGATGGACCCGTCGTCGCCGATGTGCTGCGCGCCGGTTACCGGTGGAAGGGGCGGGTCCTGCGCCCAGCCATGGTCAAAGTCAGGGGCTGACCGCCAATGGCCCAGCCCCAGCGGGAGTGGTTCGACAAGGACTACTACAAGGTGCTCGGGGTGTCAGAGACGGCAACCGAGAACGAGATCCGGCGCGCCTATCGCAAGCTGGCCAAGCAGCACCACCCTGACGCCAACCCCGGTAGCGAGGAGCGGTTCAAGGAGATCTCCGCGGCCTACGACGTGCTGTCTGACGGTGAGAAGCGGAAGTCCTACGACGAGCTGCGCCGGCTTGGACCAGCGGCGGCTGCCGGCTTCGGGGGTTCCGGCGCGCCCGGAAGTGCCGGCGCGCCCGGCGCCGCTGGTGCCCGCAACTTCACCTTCACCGGTGACGACCTCGGCGGCGTGTTCGGTGACCTGTTCAGCCGCCTTCGGCCCAATCAGGGCGCAGGCCCGGGTAGAGGCGGAGGCCAGGCTGGGCCGCAACGGGGTCCCGATCTGGAGGCCGAGCTGCACCTGTCGTTCACTGATGCAGTCAACGGCGTCACGACATCGGTCAACGTCACGAGCGAGGCTCCGTGCCACACGTGCCACGGAAGCGGTGCGGCCCCCGGTACGAGTCCGATCATCTGCCCCCAGTGCGCAGGCCGAGGCGTGCTCGATGAAAACCAAGGTTTCTTCTCGTTCAGCCGGACCTGTCCGAGGTGTGGTGGCCGGGGGATGATTGTCGAGACGCCCTGTCCGACATGTGGCGGCGCTGGTGTCGAGTTGCGCCCGCGCCAGGTCAAGGTTCGAGTCCCCGCTGGTGTCTCGAATGAACAGCGCATCCGCCTCAAGGGCCGTGGCGGCGTCGGTCGCAACGGTGGTCCGCCGGGTGACCTCTACGTCATGGTGCGTGCCTCCTCGCACCCCCTCTTCGGACGGCGGGGCAACGACCTCACGATCAAGGTCCCGATCACCTTTCCCGAATCGGCGCTCGGTGCCGAGATCAAAGTGCCGACCCTCCAAGACGCGCCGGTGACTGTGAAGATCCCGCCGGGCACTCGCTCAGGTCGCACGTTCAGGGTTCGCAATCGTGGCGTGACGACCTCCAAGGGCACCGGCGACCTTCTCGTCACGGTTGAGGTTGCCGTACCCACAAATCTGTCGTCTGAGGAGCGGGATGCGATCGAGGCTCTCGCCGCGGCCGCGACAGAGTCGCCCCGCACCCACCTGGGAGTGTGATCATGGCGAGTGACCAGGAACGAGGCGTGTACGTGATCTCAGTGGCGGCGGAGCTCGCCGGCGTTCACCCCCAGACGCTGCGCATCTACGAAAGGCGCGGCCTTCTCGATCCGGCGCGCACCGGCGGGGGAAGTCGTCGCTACAGCCAGCACGACATCGAGCGCCTGCGTCGAATTCATGAACTGACGACCGCCGGGCTGAACTTGGCCGGGGTGAAAGCGGTAATGGATCTGCAAGACGAAGTTCTTCGCCTCCGCACCAAGCTCGCGCAGGTTGTCCAGGAGGCTCGCGAGGCGATTGAGCGTACGCACCGTCAGTATCGACGTGATCTGGTACCGCTCGAGAAGAGTCCCGTCCCGTACCGTAAGCCCGGTTCAGGCAGCCGAGACCGGGAAGGCCGACGCTGAAGGTCAGAGTTGCGGTAGTCACGGTGGTGCTGCTCGCGGTGGCGGGTGTGTTTGCCGCGACCTTTGTGCGGGAGACGCCCCACCTACAGACGCCGCACCCACATCGACAGACATCCGAGAACGTCGCCGCCCTCCTTCGTCACCTCCCCCTCAACTTCGAGGCGACCGCGTCTGAGCAGGGCTTCGTCGCCCGCGCCATTGACTACCGGGTGCTCCTCGATGGTGGCGACGCGGCAGTTTCGATGCCGGCGGGTGACGTCAGAATCAACCTCCCCGGTCGTAATGGGCAGCCGGTGATCCGCCCTCAGGGGCCAACCACGTCGACCACGAACTATTTCCTCGGCGACGATCCGGCCGGTTGGCGCACGGGCGTCGGATCCTTCGGTTCGGTCGCGTACGAGGGAGTGTGGCCCGGCGTCGATGTCGTCTGGCACGGCCAGAGGGATCAGGTCGAAATGGATTTTGTAGTAGCGCCCGGCGCCGACACCGGTCTGGTCGCGATGCAGCTGGGAGGCACTGCCGGCCTTCGCATCGATTCCAACGGCGACCTGGTCATGGCCGTGGGAACAGGTGACGCGCGGCTGCGAGCGCCGACGCTCTATCAAGATGGGGTTCACGGGCGTGAGTTCGTCACCGGCGCGTTCGTCCTGCGGGGCCCGGATGAGGTCGGATTCGTCGTCGGCCCCCATGATTCAACCCGGTCCCTCGTTATCGATCCGGTGCTCGTCAGCGCGACGTACCTCGGTGGGAGCAGTTCTGATACGGCGTTCGGCGTGGCGATCGATGACGCCGGGAACGTCTATGTGACCGGATCCACGGAGTCGAGCGACTTCCCGACCGAGGGCCCCCAGCAGCCTGACCTGGTCGAGGCCGACGGAGTTCGCACGGATGCCTTCGTGACCAAGTTGAACGCTGCCGGCACGGCGCTCGTGTATTCCACGTACCTGGGCGGGAAGGGTAAGGACATCAGTTACGGCATTGCCGTCGGCTCCGACGGAAGCCCTTACGTGGTCGGTTCCACCGACTCAACCGACTTCCCGATGTCAAAGCCGTTCAGGAAGACCTACGGCGGCGGCGGCACCGACGCCTTCGTCACCAAGCTTGGTCCGCAGGGAGCGGTTATCGACTACTCGACGTTCTTGGGTGGCGGCGGCACTGATACTGCACGGGGAATAGCCCTCGACCAGTCCGGCGCGGCTGTCGTCGCGGGGTCGACCTCATCGCCAGATTTCCCCACGGCGAAGGCATTTCAAGGCGCTTTGAGAGATGATGACGAGGCCGACGGCTTCGTTACAAAGGTCAGTCCTTCAGGAGCCGACCTTGTGTACTCGACGTATCTCGGCGGGGCTGGGCCCGACCACGCCGTAGCTGTGGCGGTTGACGGCTCCGGCGCGGCGTATGTCACTGGTGACACCCGTTCCACCGACTTCCCAACGGCCAATGCTTTCCAGAAGGTGGCAAACGGAGCCGCCCGCTTGTCGGAGACGGCGATGGACGTGTTCGTCACCAAGCTTGAAGCCAATGGCAGTGCCTTGGCGTACTCGACCTATCTCGGCGGCGGAGACTCCGATCAGGCGGCCGGTGTTGTCGTTGATCGCGACGGGAGCGCCTACGTCACCGGCAACACGGGATCCACCGATTTCCCCGTGGTGCGTCCCGTGCAGGAGAAGAAGAACGGTGACACCGACGCTTTCGCCAGCCGGTTGAGTAGCGCCGGAACGACGCTCATCTTCTCGACGTACCTTGGTGGCAGCGGGTCCGACAGCGGCACAGCCATGACGATCGACCGTCTCGGGCGCGCCTCGTTCACCGGCGTGACGGCATCCAACGACTTTCCGATGGCCAAGCCGTTCCAAGCCACCAAGGCGGGTGGCTTTACCGAGGCCTTCGTTTCCACACTCGGCACCGACGGGTCGTCACTCGCGTTCTCGTCCTACCTCGGCGGGCGCGATGAAGATCTCGGTTCGGCGATCGTCGCAGACCGCGACGGCAACCTGTACGTGGCTGGCTATACGAATTCGGCCGACTTCCCGACGGCGCGCCCCTATCAGCCTGCGAAAGGTGGCGGCGTTGGCGACGGCTTCGTCGTCAAGATCGGGGAACAGGCTGCGAAGGCGGCAGGGCCGGTTTCCGCTCCCTCTCCCGCCCGGGAACGGCGCATCCAATTCCTTTTGGCGACAACGATCGTGCTCTTCGCCGCCGCGATCGCTCAGACAGTCTGGCTCCGCCGACGCCGTATCCCGACGGGGCCGCCTCCGGTTTCGCAGTCGGCTTTCGGCGGGATGGCCGTCGGTCGGATCGAGGGTGAACGGTATGAGCCACCGCGGGTGCGATCGGCGGCACCAATTGCCTCGCCAATTGTCGACACCGACGAAGGTGAGGAGGCGCCGCTTCCTCTGGTTGCCCCTATTCGACCCCTTCGCACGAATCGTGGCCCGGTGCCGCCCGAACCAGAACTGGACGTAGTGCCCGCAGCGCCCGAAACGCCTGCGCCTTCGCTGCCTGCGCCGGAGCCGGAGTCTGCCGGCGACCCCACACTCGCAGTCGATGTGATCGAGTCCGTCGAGAGCACCCTGTTGCCCCCTGTGGCCGACGATGTGCCTGGCGACCCCGCGCTATCGGAATCCTGGGCCGAGGCGCCCGTCAGCGACGACCTCTGGGCGCCGCCCGAACCATGGCGGTCCCCCAGTGAAGCGGTCGAAGGCGACGTTGACATCGCAGTGCCCGAACTGCTGCCGGAGCCGGAGGCCTTCGAGTTCGCGGACGACGACGTCGAAGCGTGGCAGATGATGTCCGTCGACCCCGAGCCGGCAGCCGCCCCCACCGTCCCGGCGCCCGACCGCCCGGCACAGTCGTTGTCCGAACTGCTCGACGAAGACCTGCCCATCCCCGAGAGTCCAGCGTCCCTTGATGATGACTTGTCGATCTCGGATCTCCTCGACGAGAACTTGGCCGTGCCCGACGACCACCTTCCAGCCGAAGGAGAGCCGGTAGAGCCTGCCGCCGAGCCCGAGCCCTGAGGAGGACGAGTTGGCGATCGATCCGAACAAGTGGACGGTCAAGACGCAGGAGGCGATTGCCGCCGCACTCGAGCTGGCGCGCCGTGAGAATCATCCTGAGCTGACCCCGACTCACCTCCTGGCTGCCCTGCTCGGCCAAGACGACGGAGTGGTCCTGCCCGCCCTCGAGCGCGCCGGGCCCGCTCCGGCAGCGCTGCGAGGGCGCGCCGCCGCCGCTCTCGATACCTTGCCGAAGGCGTACGGCGGGGTTGAGCCCCGGATGAGTCGCGAGACGCGTGACGTGATGGAGTCGGCCGACGCCGAGCGGGTCAGCTTGCACGATGACTACCTGTCGACCGAGCACCTGCTTCTCGCCCTGTCCGAGCTCGTGGGCGTCACCAAGGAACAGCTTCTCGCAGTCCTGCGTGATATCCGCGGTAGCCACCGGGTCACCAGCCAGACCCCCGAGGAGTCGTACCAAGCCCTCGAACGTTATGGCCGCGATCTCACCGTGGCGGCGCGCCAAGGGAAGCTCGACCCGGTTATCGGTCGCGACGAGGAGATCCGGCGCGTGATTCAGGTGCTCTCACGTAGAACCAAGAACAACCCCGTGCTGATCGGCGAGCCTGGGGTCGGGAAGACGGCAATCGCCGAGGGACTGGCCCGCCGCATCGTCGAGGGCGACGTCCCCGACAGTCTCAAGGACAGGCGGTTGGTGGCCCTCGACATGGGCTCAATCGTCGCGGGCGCGAAATTTCGGGGCGAGTTCGAGGAGCGTTTGAAAGCGGTGCTCAAGGAGATCGCCGACAGTGAGGGGCAGGTGATCACCTTCCTCGACGAAATGCACACCGTGGTCGGGGCCGGTGCAGCCGAGGGAGCTATGGACGCCTCGAACATGCTGAAGCCCCTGCTCGCCCGAGGGGAGCTGCGCATGGTTGGCGCCACCACCCTCGATGAGTACCGCAAGTACATCGAAAAGGACGCCGCCCTCGAGCGACGGTTCCAGCCTGTCTTCGTCGGTGAACCCTCGGTGGAGGACTCGGTCGCCATTCTTCGCGGGCTGAAGGAACGCTACGAGGTACACCACGGAGTGCGCATCCAAGACGCGGCTCTAGTGGCCGCAGCCGTCCTCTCCAACCGCTACGTCACTGGCCGCTTCCTTCCCGACAAGGCGATCGACCTCATCGACGAGGCGGCCAGCAAGCTCCGCATCGAGATCGACTCGATGCCGACGGAGATCGATGTCGTCGAGCGCCGCATCCGCCAGCTCGAGATCGAGCGGGTGGCGCTCGCGAAGGAAACCGATGCCGCCAGCCGGGACCGACTGCGCGCTCTCGACGTCGAGCTTGCCAACCTGCGTGAGCAGTCCGTCGCCATGAAGGCCCGCTGGTCATCGGAAAAGGACGCCATCGGTCGCATCCGGGCATTGAAGGAGGAACTCGAGAGCAAGCGTCTCGATGTCGAGCGCGAGGAGCGGGAAGGCAACCTGACACGCGCCGCCGAGATCCGCTTCGGTGAGATTCCCACGCTGGAACAACAGATCGTCGAGGCGACAGAAGCGCTGGCCGAGCTTCAGGCGACCGAGCGGATGCTCAAGGAGGAGGTCGATGAGGAGGACATCGCCGAGGTCGTCAGCCGCTGGACCGGCGTCCCCGTGTCCCGACTCATGGAGGGCGAGATCGAAAAGCTCGTCCGCATGGAGGAGGTATTGCACGACCGGGTCATCGGTCAGGACGAAGCGGTCTCCGCCGTCGCCAACGCCATCCGTCGCTCCCGGTCAGGTCTGTCCGACCCCAACCGCCCCATAGGTTCGTTCCTCTTCCTCGGCCCGACGGGTGTGGGCAAGACCGAGCTGGCACGGTCGTTGGCCGACTTCCTCTTCGACGACGAGCGCGCCACGGTGCGCATCGACATGAGCGAGTACCAGGAGAAGCACACGGTCTCCCGCCTGATCGGTGCCCCGCCGGGCTACGTGGGCTACGACGAGGGCGGCCAACTCAGTGAGGCGGTTCGGCGCCGGCCGTATGCGGTGGTGCTGCTCGACGAGATCGAAAAGGCTCACCCTGAGGTGTTCAACGTGCTGTTGCAGGTGCTCGACGATGGCCGGCTCACCGACGGCCAGGGTCGCACGGTCGATTTCAGCAACGTCGTGCTCATCATGACGTCGAACCTTGCCGTCGATCCCGCCAGCTTCTTCCGACCCGAGTTTCTGAACCGTATCGACGAGATCGTCCGTTTCCGGTCACTCACCGAAGCTGACATCGAGCGCATCGTCGCGATACAGCTGCGCCACCTGCGGACGCGCTTGGCCGGGCGGCGGTTGGGCCTCGAGGTCAGCGACGAGGCGATGGCCTGGCTGGCGAAGCAGGGTTACGACCCCGCTTACGGGGCCCGACCGCTGAAGCGCCTCATTCAAAGGGAAATCGCCGACCCCCTCGCCCTGGCTCTACTTGAAGGGCGTTACGGCGAGGGTGACACCATTCGTGTCGATGCCGCCGGCGACGAACTCATCTTGAAATAGAGAGTTCGTCGCTCGGACGAACTTCGGAAAAGCAGGGGCCCTAGGGAAAGAAGACCCGGCGGATTGCTGCCGGAAGGGAAAGCGGAATGTCGCCGCTACCACCCCAGGTGGTGCTTAGTCCGCCCTTGATGTACCAGGTTCCGTTGGAGGGACGGAAGACGGCAATTCGCGTAACGCCGTCGGCGAAGTAGTTGCCGGGCACCGGAATGTCGCCGTTGGTGCCCCACCCGGTTGTGACCCCGTTCCTGACGTACCACGCGCCAGTGGAGGGCCGGAACACGGCTATATCGGTGGTGGCGTTGCCGTCGTAATCGCCGGGCACCGGAATGTCGCCATTGGTGCCCCACCCGGTTGTGACCCCGTTCCTGACGTACCACGCGCCAGTGGAGGGCCGGAACACGGCTATATCGGTGGTGCCGTTGCCGTCGTAATCGCCGGGCACCGGAATGTCGCCATTGGTGCCCC
>DATLEI010000099.1:0-4084 GCA_035525375.1 Acidimicrobiales bacterium | reverse complement strand
GGCGACGTGGCGGTCACGACATGAGCCAGCATGCGCCCAGTGACCGGGTCGACGCCCACACGGGCTTCGATCTCCGACGCAATCGCGCCGACGACGGTGTCGAGGTCGCCGCTTCTCGCCTCGATCTCGAAGCGGAGTGGGGTACCGAAGCAATAGCCGGCGGCGACGTCCGCTGCTGATACTGGTGGACTTTCGAGGGTGACCTGCTCGACATCGACGACGCGCAGGCCCGCGGCTTCGATCTCGACGACGAGGTTCTCGACCTTGGCGTAGTAGTGCACCACCGATCGCATGAATCGCGGGGGGTCGTGCGGGAACAGCCGATCGCACGCTGCGACGACGGCGGCCTGAAAGTCGTGTGCCTCCAGGGCCGCCCACGCATTCAAGAGGCAGGAGCCGCCATCGACGAGGACGCGGCGCACTTCAGACAGCGCGGCCGGTTTGTCGGGGAAGAACATGACGCCGAATTGGCACAGCACCAGATCGAACGCTGCGTCGGCGAAGGGCAGAGCCGTCGCGTCCGCCGTGCGCCAGAGCGCGCCCGGAGCGCGCCGCGCTCCGAGCACGACCATCGCCTCACTGAGGTCGGATGCGACGACCTCGGCAGAGGGCAATCCCGCCAGTACCTCGGCGGTAACCACGCCGGTACCGGCGGCGAGTTCGAGTAAGTGTTTCGACCCCAACCGCGCCGCTCGCGCCCCGAGGTCCCTGGCAAATGGACCGAAGACCGTGGGTACCAACTCGCCTTCGTAGGCGTCGGCCATCGAACCGATCCACTGGCGAGTGGTGTCTTCCATGGGTTCCACGGTAGACACCGCAGACCCGGCGAACGGTCCCCGCTGCCACTGACTCACCTCGCCCTGCCGGCGGACGAGGATCTACCCGACGAGGCCGAGCTTGCCGCTGCTGCAGAACGCTCCGATGGGCGACCGCTCGAGGGGCTTCCGGGTTACGAGCGCCGGCATCGACAACCGGCAATACTTGGCCGACGTCAACAAGAGGAGGACCCATGGCAGGCATGATCAAGAAGAGCCTCGATAGTCCTGAGGAGGTACGGCCCTTCGAGGAGGGATCGGGCCAGCTCGAACTGGTCAACCTCGACGACGGCCCGGTTGGGCGAGCCACCTTCAACCCCGGTTGGCAGTGGTCCAAGCACGTCAAGCCCATCGCCGGCACCGATAGCTGCCAAGCGCCGCACATGGGCTACTTCATCTCCGGGCGTATGAAGATCGTCATGGACGATGGGGAGGAAGCCGAGTTCGGCCCCGGTGACTTCATGGTGTGCCCGCCGGGACACGACGCCTGGATCGTCGGCGACGAAACCTGCGTGGTTATCGACTGGCAGGGCTTCGCCGATTACGCCAAGCGCTCCTGACCGTCATCTCCGGGGACGCCTCCCGGCACGCCGGGCGAGAGTGAGGTGGCTGTGTAGTTCATTGGGGCGGCTCCTACCACGCGCCACGCAACTGCCGCGACGTACCTAAACGGATCCCGGGGACGGCGCCGAGGAGACATCCGAAACTGACTCTGCGGCAGCAATCAACGACTCATGGAATTGCTCGTCCGCTCCCCGGACGTCGGCCCAAACGTCGCTGTAATGGACGAGCATCTTGGCATCGGCCGTCGGGACCCTGAGGATCTGTACCGCTGCTCGAACGCAATCGATCTTGGACGCGCCGGCGCGACGTAACTCGTCGAGGATTTCAGTCCAGGAGCGGCCACCGGCCCATAGATCCTGCGCTCTCGTTACCAGATCCGTTCGCATGCTCGCTCCATCAAACTCACGTTGAACTCCACAATACGCCCGGGCCTAGCTCCGGACAGACGTGTTCCTGAGACTCGAAGCCATGTGAAACCCGCCGCACGCAACTCGGGCACAAGCTCGGAGCGAAGCACTCGCAGCATGGCGGCCGCGCCAAGTGTTGCGATGGCGCGGCCGGATGGAAATATAGCGATGTCCTTGAGATGAATCTGATCCCGTTCGACGCGAATCTCCGCAAGCAGCCCGATACGTATGTCACCTACGGCGTACTCGCGCTCGAATAGCGCACCCGCAACGAATCCTGCGCCTCCTGCCATTGCTATGTCAGCGTCGGTATCGCCGGCCGCTTGGCTTGCGTCGTTGGCGGCGCCTGCGCGCCGCTCGATTGGGGCCGCTCGCGCCGAGGACGTTGCTCGCAGTGTCGAGACGCAGCGGGTCGACCTCCGGTAACCAGACCTGCAACGCGTGGGCCCGAGGGAGTGGCGGTCCGAGGCAGGAGTAGTAGTCGCTCCACGTCGCGAACGTGCCGTGCTCGAACTGGCGAGAATTGACCTCGACGGGTTCAGCCACGTCGCCGAGAACTCGTAGTTGTTCGCCTGCCACGAACATGTCACCGTGACCCACCTCTTCGGCCAACGCGTTCAGCAGCGAGCCACCTTTGAGGAAGTCGAGACCCACAACGACCAGCTCCGGATGGTCGAACCCGGCGCTGAGACCGACCGTGTAGGCCCAGTCGGTTCCGTCATTGCCGGCCTCAACTGCCTGGATGTACCACCCGTACTGAGTGATGCAGCCGTGGACACGGAACCGGACCTCGTCGATCGAGGCGCCATCGCACATCAGGCACATGGCGCGTCCTCCCCGTCGGGTACGTTCCACCACTCGTCGTCAGGTTCCAACGTGAGCCGAGCGCTGCGGAAGAGATCGTCGAGCGCGAACGCCCAGGCGTCGTCGCGGATGTTGGTGTCGTCGGCGGCGGTCGCGACGTAGCCGCTAACGACGATGAGATCTTGCTCCACCTTTGGGCTCTCCAGGAACCAGCCCGCGAAACGGGCTCCAAATGATCGGACCAGTTCTGGTCGAGCCGCCGAGCGTCGTCATCGTACCCACAGGGGTACGACATGAATTGGTGAGCAACGCTTGGCGCCGCTCCAACGGCAATTCACCGATCGCGACGAACGGGACCCCGGTGCCTCCGCCGCCGCCGGCGCGCCGCCGGATCGTCACTGATCACCGGTGGCTCGGCCTCGTCCTCCTCGCCCTGGGCGACGCGCCACGCCCGGTTGATACGCGCCGCCAGTTCCTCGCTCCGGCCGTCGTACGGCGCGCAGTAGACGTTGAGCGTCAGGGCTGCGTTCTTGTGGCCGAGGTGCATCTGCACATCCTTGACGTCGGCGCCAGCAGCCAGCAGCAGCGTGGCCGACGTATGCCGACAGAGATGGGTCGTGATGCCCTTGAGCCCCGCGGCCCGTGTCGCCGGGAGCCACACGCTGCGGCGGAAGTTGGAATAGCGCGCCGGTTTCCCAGAGGGGACGGTGAACAACAAGGCATCGGGCTCGGGCCCGACCTCGGTCTCGAGGTGCGTCGCCAATCGGTCCCGCACAAACCCGGGAAGCGACACGTAGCGATGCTGATGGTCCTTCGTCGGGCCGAAGACGATGACACCGTTGACCTCGCACATCGACTCGTCGATGAGCAGGTGTGACCGCGCGAGGTCGCAGCTCGAGCGCCGCAGGGACGACGCCTCGCCATAGCGGAGCCCGCCGTAGATCATCGTCATGATGAGCAGATCCCAGGGTGGGCGAAGTGCGTCAAGCAGGCGGTCGATTTCCTCAATGGTGAGGTAGTCGGGCACCGGCGGGGGGAGCTGCGGCGGCTTGATACCGATGCAAGGCGTGTCGAGGATCAGGCCCTCGACTACTGCCGCCCGGAGGATCTGGCACAGGAGCATGAGTGTCGTACTGCGGCGCGACGCGCTGATGCCGGCCTCGGCCATGCCCGCCATGAGCTTGCGCACGGCGAGAGGCCGGATCGTGTTGATCGCCATGGCGCCGAACGCGGGCAGGATGTGGTTGTTGAGCATCCCGTCGTACGCCGCCACCGAGCGCGGGAAGAGGTCGACCTGGGTGGCCATGTATTCATTGGCCCAGTCGCCGAACGTTCGGCGGCCGAGGCGCGGATCGCGCCAGACCCCCCGGTCCATGTCGGTGCGGACGCTGTCGAGGTACGCGCCGGCGTCGGCGCGAGTCGCGAAGGTCAGGCCGGGGGAGACCGGCTTGCCATCGACTCGGTAACGAACACCCCAACGTCCTGAGGGCAGTT
>DATLEI010000086.1:0-6437 GCA_035525375.1 Acidimicrobiales bacterium | reverse complement strand
AGCCGTTCCTTCGATCTCGACCTGGAGCTGCTCATAACGGTGCTCGACGAGCACGCCGTCGAGGAACTAGGTGCCCACTTCCTCGAAGACCTCGAAGTTTCGAAGGAGATCGACCGCTCGGCCTGGAATAAACGGCCCTTGCGGAATCGAGCTCTCGAGCACGCCACGGAACTGGTGCGCCAGTCGCTTTGACGTTTCGCTTTTTCGTGCGTCGTGGGCCGGGGAGGATTCGAACCTCCGTAGGCTGTGCCGGTTGATTTACAGTCAACTCCCTTTGGCCACTCGGGCACCGACCCGCGAGTTTCGGTGACACGGTAGCGTTTCGGCGTGCCCAGCTTTGACGTGGTTTCTGAGGTCGACTTCCAGGAAGTGCGCAACGCAGTCGACCAAGCCCAGCGAGAAGTGTCGACCCGGTACGACTTCAAGGACACGGAGTCGACGCTTGACCTCGGCGAGGACGAGATCAAATTGCACTCGGCGACAGAAGACCGGCTGCGCGCCCTTGTGCAGGTCCTCGAGGAGAAGCTCGTCCGCCGGTCGGTGTCGCTCAAGTCGGTGAGCTACGAGAGGGTCGAGGACGCGTCGCGCGGCGCGGTCCGACAGACGGTGAAGATCAACGCGGGTATCAGTGACGAGAAGGCTCGGGCCATCAACCGATTCATCAAGGACCGCAAGCTCAAGGGCATCACGTCGCAGACCCAGGGCGAGCAGGTGCGGGTGTCAGGGAAGAAGCGGGACGACCTCCAGGGCGTCATTGCCGCCCTCAAGGAGGAGGACTTCGGCATCCCCCTGCAGTTCAAGAATTTCAGGGATTAGCAAGACTTCAGGATTAGCCGCACTTCAGGAACTAGGAGGACGCGCCGCCCGCCAGGATCCGCTCGAGCGGCCGCGGCGTGATTGGCGACAGGAGGGCAAGACTCAGGTCTTGGGCCTCCTGCCAGTCCTCGGCGGTGGCCGCCTGGGTGCCGACAACCGTGTCCCAGTCGACCTTGCCGGCGGCGTTGGCGGCGTGCAGCTCGGCCATGGCGAACGCGCCGCCCGGCGGGCTCACCGACGACGCCCACAACAGCGTGTCGGGGTCGGCGCCCGGCATGATCGACTCGAACTGATCGAAGCGGCGCAGCTGTCCGGTGGAAAGCAACGCTCGCGGCAGGTTGATCCTGTAGGACGCGAGGAGGGCCGGCGCGGCGGCCATTGCTTCATCGAGCCAGTTGTCGAGGATGGGCTTCGGGTTGATCGCCGCGCCGCCGCCCGGGTGGATCTCGAAGTGCACGTGCGTCGCGCCGCCGGTGGCGTTGCCGCTGTCGCCGTTGAAACCGACCACATCACCCTGCTTCACCCTGGAACCGCTCGGAATGTCGGCGTAGCCGTCAAGGTGGGCCATGTAATAGAAGGTGCCATCGGCGCGCGTGACGTAGGCGGCCTTGCCACCGAGGGCGTCTTCTGCGAAGCGCACCGAGCCGTCGTCGGGCGCCCGCACGGGCGTGCCCCGGGGGGCGAAGATGTCGTTCCCCTGGTGAAGGTGGGGCGGCGGGCCGGATCGACCCATCAGGAAGTCGTCACTCCACGCTGCGTCACCGGCCAGGGGGAAATGGCCCATGCCCATGATCGCGGCCTCTGACTCGGTGTAACCGACCTCCTCGAGCTGTCGCAGCATCGCCATGAGGTCTCTGGTGGTACGACCTCCAGTGCGCTGGATCGAGTCGATTTGCGCCTGCATGTCGGGCGTGATTCCCTGCGGCGCATTCGGGTCGACACCCTCGCCGTCGCCGGGTGCCGGCGGCGCCACCGGAATGCCTTCGCCCTGCGCCTCAACAGACCCGGGAGGCGGGGCCACGGGGGTCGGAGCAACCGTCGTCGTTGTGCCTCCGCCTAGCAAACCTTGTAGCAGCTGTTCCAATGGGTTTTGCGTAGTCGGGGGGCTAGGGGCTGTTTCCTGGGCCACCGCCGGGGCGGCTGTCTGCAAGACGCTACCGAGCGTCAGGACCGCCGTAACCGGAATGACGGCGCGCAAGAGCCGTCTTCGTGCCGAAAGTATCTTCTTCATTTCGTCGTCGACCCCGCCATCCCCTGCCTTCGACGGTGGACCAAGTAGGCCCAGCGTAGATGCTCAGCCCTGCCACTCGCCTTTCCTGAGCCTTTCGATGCGCTCCTCCATCGGCGGGTGCGTGCTGAAGAGGTTGGCGAACTTCACCTTGCGCCCGGTCAGTGGGTTGACGATGTACTTCGACGCCTGCGAGGGATCGACCGCCATCGGGATGGCTCTGGCCCCCTGTTCCATCTTGGCGAGGGCACGAGCCAGGGGCTCGCCGTCGTGGATCAAACGGGCGCCGCTGCGGTCGGCCTCGAACTCCCGGCTACGACTGAGCGCCATTTGCAGCACCATTGCGGCCAGCGGCGCCAGCAGAGCAAAGGCGAGGATAGCAATCGGGTTGCCTCCCTCATCGTCGTCGCCGCCACCGAACATCGCGCCCCACATCGCCATCCGGGCGACGAAGGTGATGCCCATGGCGACTGCGGCCGCCACCGATCCGATGAGGATGTCGCGATTGCCGACGTGGCTGATCTCGTGGGCAAGGACGCCCCGAAGTTCGTCACTCCATCCCAGCAGGTTGACGATGCCCTGGGTGACCGCGACGGCGGCGTGCTTGGGGTTGCGGCCGGTCGCGAATGCATTGGGCTGGGCGTCAGGCGTGACGTACAGCTTCGGCATGGGCATGTTGGCTGCCGTCGTGAGTTCCCTCACCATGCGGTAGTACTCCGGGGCCTCGGCCTCGGTGACGGGTTGGGCCCGCGCCGTCTTGATGGCGATCTTGTCGGAGAACCAGTACGACCCGCCGACGAAAACGAGGCCGATGCCGAGGCCGATGATGAGGCCACCCTGTCCGAACAGGGATCCGACGCCCATCAGGAGGCCACCGAGAGCGGCCAGGAGGATGAAGGTCTTGAAGGTGTTCTTGTTCATGATCTATTCAACGTTCTCACAGGCGGCGACGTTCCGGCGCGGGTGCCGTTTCAGTCCTCGTCTCGACCCTGGGCCCGCTTCTTGATCTCCTCGACAACGCTGGCGTCGGCGAGCGTGGTGGTGTCCCCCAGGTCACGGCCCTCGGCCACGTCCTTCAACAGGCGGCGCATGATCTTGCCGCTCCTCGTCTTGGGAAGATCATCGGTGAAGATGACCGTCTTCGGGCGAGCCATGGGGCCGATCTTCTTGGTCACATGCCGTCGCAGTTCTTCGCCGTGCTCTGCGGTATCGACCTGTCCACCTTTGACTGTGACGAAGGCGATGATTGCTTGTCCGGTTGTCGAGTCTTTGGCCCCGACGACAGCTGCCTCGGCGACGGACGGGTGATCGACGAGAGCGGACTCGACCTCGGTAGTGGAGATGCGGTGGCCGGAGATGTTCATGACGTCGTCGACCCGACCCATGAACCAGAAGTAGCCATTGGCGTCGACCTTGGCCCCGTCGCCGGCGAAGTAGCGACCGGGGAAACGTGACCAGTAGGTCTGTTGGTAGCGGTCGGGGTCTTTGTAGATGCCGCGCAACATCGATGGCCACGGCTGGGTGAGGGTGAGGTAGCCGCCACCCTGCGCGCACGGCTGGCCCTTGTCGTCGACGATCTCGGCGCGAATGCCAGGCAGGGGGAAGGTGGCCGAGCTCGGCTTGAGCGTCGTCGCCCCGGGGAGCGGCGCGATCATGATCGCGCCGGTTTCGGTCTGCCACCACGTGTCGACGAGGGGACAGCGTCCGCCACCGATGTGCTGCCAGTACCAAACCCAGGCTTCGGGGTTGATGGGCTCCCCCACCGAGCCCAGCAATCTCAGGCTGGTGAGGTCGTGGGCCGCGGGGAGGTCGGTTCCCCATTTCATGAACGTGCGAACCGCTGTGGGCGCGGTGTAGAGGATCGTCACGTTGTACTGCTCGACGATCTCCCACCACCTGTCCTTGTTGGGATGGTCGGGACTGCCTTCGTACATGACCGAGGTCGCGCCGTTGGCGAGGGGTCCGTAAACGATGTAGGTGTGACCAGTGACCCAACCGATGTCGGCGGCGCACCAGTAGACGTCGGACTCGGCGTGCAGGTCGAATACGTACTTGTGGGTGAACGCGGCCTGGGTGAGGTAGCCACCGCTGGTGTGCATGATGCCCTTGGGCTTGGCCGTCGTGCCTGACGTGTAGAGGAGATAGAGCAGGTCTTCAGCGTCCATCGGCTCGGCTGGGCAGTCTGGTGATGCGTCGGCCATGAGGTCGTGGTACCAGCGGTCGCGGTTCTCGACCATGGCGATGTCGGCCTCAGTACGGCGGACGACGACGGCCGTCTGTATGGACGGTGTCTCCTCGAGCGCCACGTCGGCGTTGTCTTTCAACGGGATGACTTTGCCGCGCCGGAACCCGCCGTCGGCAGTCACGAGCACCTTGGCCTCGGCGTCGTTGATTCGGTCTCTGAGCGACTCGGACGAGAACCCGCCGAAGACGACCGAGTGCGGCGCACCGATGCGGGCGCAGGCCAGCATGGCGACGGGCAGCTCGGGGATCATCGGAAGGTAGATGGCGACCCGGTCTCCCTTGGCGACGCCAAGGCCTTTGAGCACATTGGCGAACTTGGCCACGTCGTCTCGGAGCTCGGCGTAGGTAATCGTGCGCCGGTCGCCCGGCTCGCCTTCCCAGTAGTAGGCGACGCGTTCGCCGTTGCCGGCTTCGACGTGGCGGTCGACGCAGTTGTGGGCGACATTGAGCTTGCCGCCGACAAACCATTTGGCGAACGGCAGATCCCACTCGAGGATGGTGTGCCAGTCCTCCGCCCAGTCGAGGAGATCGGCGGACTCTCGGGCCCAGAAACCCTGGTAGTCCTGATCGGCCTCGTCGTACAGCTCGGCGCTGGTGACGAGGGCCTGCTTCTTGAAGTCTTCGGGTGGTGGGTAGCTTCGCTCCTCGAAAAGGAGGTCCTCGATGGTGGGCTGCTGCTTGTGCGCCTCGCTCACGGTGGCGAGACTATCCATTCGAGGACCCGGAACGCCCCGAGCCCGGCGCTGTCGGTGAGGGCCGCGGCCTCGGTGAGGCGGCTTTTGTGTCTGAGGGCCTCGAAGTCGCCGACGTGGGCGCGCGCTAGCCACTGTTCTCTCGCTCGGTCGGCTAGCTCTTCGATGCCGTGGGCGCGGAGGAACTCGGCTTGGGACCGGTTGTGGGTGGGTGCGCCGGCGGCCTCGACGAGCTGGTCGACCGCCACCTCACAGGTGATGTCCTGTTGGCCGAGGTCTTCGAGCGGCGCGGTTCCGGGGCCGTTGGCGCGGTAGGTGCGGACCCACTCGGTCCAGGGCCTGGTCGCAAGGTTCGGGGTTGTGTCGCAGTAGTCGATGACAACGGCACGTCCTCGGCTGAGGGTGCTGATGGCGGCGCTCATCCAATCGACCGCCTGCTGCTGGAAGGGGATGCGGGCGCCGGGCGGCGCGTCCGGCGCGTAGAGGTCGGCCTCGGAGGCGACGCCTGGGATCGCTGACACCAAAACTTCGCGCCGGTCGTGGTCGACATGAACCTCGTCCCACCCCGCGCTCGTGCGTTCAAGCAACCGAAAGGGGATGTTGTCCAAGAGTTCATTCGCCAGCACGATGCCGTCGTGCGCGCCGGCCGGCATCTCGGCCAGCGACGTGACCCCAGGGGGATGGCGGCGACGGAGGGCGTCTGACCGCTCGACCGCTGTGTAGCGGAGTGCCGGGAGGCACTCGGGACGGGCGCGCCGGATGGCACCGGCCAGGCTGCCGTCGCCTGCGCCGGCTTCGATGACGTGGAACGGCTCCGGCGCGCCCAGGTCGCGCCACCACGTGTCCAAGGCGCGGGCCAGGACCGCGCCGAACAGAGCGCCGACGCCGGGGCTGGTGAGGAAGTCGCGCCGGTGCGAGGGGCCACCGGCGCGGGAGTAGAAGCCGGCGGCCGGGTCATAGAGGGCGAGTTCGACGAACTGGTCGAAGCGAAGAAGGCCAGCGTCGCCGAGGTATGGATGTTTCACCCGATATTTGCGGGCCAAGTGTCCAAACCTCCAGCGTGCCTTACGGGCGCTGCCAGCCGCTCACGCCTTGTCGAGGCGGGATCGCACCTGGGCCATCTTCGTGGCCAGCTCGTCCTCGGTGATGAGGCCCTTCTCCATCAGCAGGTGCGCCGTGACCACCGCCGGCCGGGCGTGCACCGGGAACTGGCGGTACTCGGCCTCGCCGAGGGCGTCCTCAGCCTGGCGCCGCTCGAGGTTGTCGAGCGCGCCGCGCCACGACAGGCACTCACAGGTCGACTGCACGCTGGACTCCCACGGCGCGCGCTCGCGGTCGAGGCTCGGCAGGCTCAGGTCGTCACGGGCGTCTGCATCCGTCGGGACGAGCCTGTTGAGCAGGTCGTACACCTACGACCTCGGCGCCACAGTGGACGGCGCGCCGGAAGCGGTCCAGTC